>JAGAOD010000221.1 GCA_017623855.1 Clostridia bacterium | reverse complement strand
GAGGAAGCTTTCAAGGTCATCGACCGTTTGCTGTATCATTCTGTGATATCTTATTCAAACCTGTACAAAAATTTCATATACATATACGGAGATCAAGGCTCTGCAGTTCCAATGAATGAAGCTTTGTTCATAGAAAAGATGAATCGTGGCTCTCCGCAATATCAGAACTACATGTATCTTGAACCACAGAAGCAGGAACAGTTTTTCTATACATTAGATCAGATAACTCATGTAGAATTCGCGGATACATTACACTCGACACTGGAAAACATGATGTTTTCTGCATCTATGACATCTAATGAAGAAGATCTGCAAAAGATCGTTCATGAATACTACGAAATTATGAAATATATGATGTCGGAATAACTGAAGATACATACAAAAAGGCGGGCAGTTTTCACTGTCCGCCTCTTGTTTGCTATGAAATTACAGATTAGCCTTCAGCCATGCGATGTCTTCTGCGAGGCAGGCTACGCGATCCTGCGGGTCGTTGTAGCTGGCTTCACGCTCGACTACGTAGATGACGTCGTCATACTGTGCGTCTGCGGCAGCCTTGACAGCCTTCCAGTCAACAATGCCTGTGCCCTGCGGGCAGTTCAGCTTGTCGTGCTCTTCCTTGATCTTCTCCCATGCGACCGGATCGAACGGGGGACGCTCTTCTGTGGTGTGGCGCGGCCACGGCTTCTTTGCGCCGATGACGCCGCCGTTTTCCTTGATGTGGATCGCACCGATGCGGCCTGCGTGACGGTTGATGAACTCGACCGGATCAACACCGGCAGCGGAGCACCAGCCGCAGTCGACCTGGAACAGGGTGACTTCCGGATCGGAAGCCTCGATGAGCCAGTCGTAGAGGGTCTTGCCCTCGTCTACATAGTACTCGTCTGTGTGGTTGTGGAAGCCGATCTTAATGCCGTACGGCTTTGCGATGTGGCCGAGACGGTTCAGCTCAGCAGCAACTTCTTCAGCCTCTGCGCGGTTGCAGAAGGAGGTGCCCGGGCAGATGATCATCTTTGTGCCGAGCTCTGCAAAGTACGGGATGACGGACTCGATCTGCTCGAGACCGCAGTGAACGGACGGGACCTTCAGACCGGTCTCTGCGAGGACCTTCTTCATTTCCTCGAGCGGAACCTGTGTGAAGTCAGCGGTGAATTCTGCGCCTGCATAGCCGAGCTTTGCAATGGTCTGCAGCTTCTCGATCGGAGTCATTTTCTCGGAAACGAGGGAATATACCTGAACATTAATGTTTTCCATAAAGAAGAAAACCACCTTTCAATACAAAAAATGTGCGGCGGCAGGGGTGCCGCCGCACAGGTAAGCGTACTATGAATTACAGGTTAGCCTTGATCCATGCGATGTCTTCTGCGAGGCAAGCAACGCGATCCTGCGGATCGTTGTAGCTGGCTTCACGCTCAACAACGTATGTAACCTCGCCGTCCCACTGTGCGTCTGCAGCAGCCTTAACAGCCTTCCAGTCAACAATACCGGTACCCTGCGGAACGTTCAGCTTGTCGCGCTCTTCCTTCATCTTGAGGAACTCGGGCGGGAAGATCGGCTTGCCGTTTTCGTCGCGCTCGAACTTGAACGGAGGACGCTCAACGTGGCGGGAGTGCGGCTGCTTTGCGCCGAGAACGCCGTTGTTTTCCTTGATGTGGATAGCACAGATCTTGCCAGCGTGCTTGTTGATGAAGTCAACCGGGTTAACACCTGCGCAGGAGCACCAGCCGCAGTCAACCTCGAAAGCTGTGACTTCCGGATCGCAAGCCTCGATGAGCCAGTCGTAGAGGTACTTGCCGTCTTCTACGAAATACTCGTCTGTGTGGTTGTGGTAGCCGATCTTGATGCCGTAGGGCTTTGCAATGTGGCCCAGACGGTTCAGCTCTTCAGCAACTTCCTTAGCTTCTTCCTTGTTGGCAAAGTCGGTCATCGGGCAGATGATGTACTTTGTGCCGAGCTCTGCGAAGTAGGGGATAACGCCTTCGATGAGGTTCAGTGCAACGTGAGCGGACGGAACTTCCAGACCGGTCTCAGCGAGAACCTTCTTCATCTCCTCGAGCGGAACCTGTGTGAAGTCTGCTGTGAACTCAACGCCGGTGTAGCCGAGCTTTGCAATGGTCTGCAGCTTCTCGATCGGGCTCATCTGCTCGGAAACGAGGGAATAAACCTGTACATTGATTTTTTCCATGGGAGAAAACCACCTTTCGTAAATTTAAGAAAATGTGCGGCGACAAGAATGCCGCCGCACACAGTAGAACACTATTTAATTACCGATTAGAAGTAAACCGGCTTGCCAGTCTTGGAGGACTGATAGATAGCGTCGAGGATCTTGGTGACAACGAATGCCTGATCAGCTGTGACGAACAGTTCGCCTTCGCCCTTCAGAGCCTTGACCCAGATCTCATGCTCCTTGGACTTCGGAGCCGGACCCTGAGAGAAGCCCGGGATGTAGCCGGCAACCTTGTTGCCAACCCAAGAAATTGTCGGGTAAGAAGCAACAACGTGGTTCAGGCGTACACGGCCTTCCTTAGTGTCGAGACCGCCCTTGGTACCAGCCAGCATGGTGAATGCGGAGTTGGATGCGCCGTAATCTTCAGCCATGTTGATTGCCCATGCAGCGCGGAGAACGATTGTAGCGCCGTTCTTCATCTTGATGAAGCCAACAGCGGAGTCCTCAACGTCGTATGTCTCGTGGTTCCATGTGTCATGCTTGCCCATCCAGTTGACCTGGCCCTGATGCTCTGCATCGAGGATGCGGCCGAGCTTCTCGAAGGAAGTACCGACAACATAGTCAACGTCGTAGTTGTTCATGAGGAACAGTGTGAAGTCGAGGCAGTGAGTACCGATATCGATCAGCGGACCGCCGCCCTGCTTGGACTTATCTGTAAATACGCCCCATGTCGGAACGCCGCGACGACGGAGGTATGTAGCCTCTGCGTAGTAGATATCGCCGAGGAGGCCTTCGTCAACAACCTTCTTAGCAACCTGATTCTCGGGGAAGTGACGGTACTGGTAGCCGATTGTCAGCATCTTACCGGTTCTGTCTCTTGCGTCGAGCATCTTCTGTGCATCTTCCGGAGTAGCAGCCATCGGCTTCTCGCAGAGAACATGCTTGCCAGCCTCAAGAGCAGCAACTGTGATCTCGCAGTGAGCGATGTTCGGAGTCAGAACATGAACAGCGTCGATTGTCGGGTCAGCCAGCAGCTCCTTGTAGTCTGTGTAGACCTTAGCGTCCGGTGTGCCGTATTCCTTAGCAGCCTTCTCAGCTCTCTCGATGATGAGGTCGCAGAATGCGCAGAGATCTACGCCTTCCATGCCCTTCATGCCCGGGAGGTGCTTCTGGTTAGCGATACCACCGCAGCCGATGAAACCAATTTTCAAATTTGCCATGGGATTTCTCCTCCTAATCTTGATGGGACTTTGAGCCCATACTGATTTATTTTACATGGTTATTCTAACCTATCTTTCGAAAAAAGTAAATACCTTTTCATGAAAAATGCGAAACTGTACAAGTTTTTTTAGGGTTCTTTATTCAATATGCAAGAGAATATAAAGCGGTTAACAGTAAAACGCACGCCGCTTTTGCTCGACTGTTAAAAATTCAGCAAAATCCTGCTTGTTTAAGGCTTTTTACAAACAAAAATACTCTCCGAAAAGAAAAAACGGACAGCCGAAGCTGCCCGTAACGGTTATGAAAATATTACTGGTTTTCTTCGATGTAGTGGACGATCGCACCGACGGTCTTCAGATTTTCAACCTCAGTGTCCGGAACTTCGATACCGAATTCGTCTTCAAGGCACATAACCAGATCAATAACAGTGAGAGAATCCGCATCCAGATCGTCGACGAGATTGGAGTCTTCGTTGATGATGGACGGGTCGACGCTGAGCTGATCAGCAAGGAGCTCAATAACTTTTTCCAGAACCATAAATTTTCCTCCTAATAGCTAATATAGCAAGTACGGCACCGTCTGCCGTATGGACAAAACGCCGCAGGCATGATACAATCGGGATGTACTTTATCTACATTGTATTGATGCACGGAATGTTTGTCAATATACATTTGCAAATTTTTTTCTGCACGAAAGTCGGAGCAACACGCGGCTTTTATGCTTGATGCCGGCAGTAAGATGCCGGCGTGCTTTTTAGCTTTAGTTCGAAACAGGTGCGGCAGAATGAAAAAGGAAACGGAAAAAAAGCCTCAACAGCAGGGCAATATCGTGCTCAGCGGCTTTATGGGCAGCGGTAAGTCAACGGTCGGCCGGCGGCTTGCGGCGGCGCTCGGTATGAAGTTTATTGATATGGACCGGTACATTGAAAAAAAGACCGGAAAAACGGTGTCGGATATCTTTGCGGAATTCGGCGAGGCGCATTTTCGCGCTTTGGAGACGGAGACCGCCCGCACGCTTTCCCGGGAGCGGCATTACGTGATCGCGACCGGCGGCGGTACGCTGATGCGCGAGGAGAACGTGAAAGCCTTCCATGAAAGTGGCGGGAGGATCTATTATCTCGATGTGCCTCTCCGTGCGCTGCAGGAAAGGCTCAAAAATGACAAGCGGCGTCCGCTTCTGCAGACGGAAAACCGCAATGCGGTGATCGAAAAGCTTCTCGATGAGCGCCGTCCGAAGTACCTGAACAGTGCGGATGTCGTAGTCGATGCCGGAGCACCGACCGTTGTTGTTGTGCGCAGGATCTGTGCGCTGCGCGGCGTCGAGCCGGATGAGTCGGCGCTGAAGTTGTCGGAACGCGGGTGGAAAAACGGAAAGAAACACACAGTAAAAAGGAGAAATTCGACAGATGAAGGTTCGTGTAAATATCGGAAAACCGTATGATGTGATCGTGGAAAACGGTGTGCTGGACCGCGTCGGTGCCCTTGTGCAACCGCTTTTTAAGGCGGGCGCGCAGGCTATGATCGTCAGCGACTCGAATGTTTTTCCGCTTTACGGTGAGCGACTGGTCAGATCTTTGTCCGCGGCGGGGTTCAAGGTGTCCGGCTTCGTATTCGGTGCCGGTGAAGCACAGAAAACGCTTGCTACCGTCACGCAGATCTATGAGGCGATGGCGGAGAAGGGCTTTACGCGGGACGATTTTGTCGTGACGCTCGGCGGCGGTACCACAGGTGATATGGGCGGCTTTGCGGCAGCCACATTCCTCGGCGGCATCGAATATATACAGGTCCCGACCTCGCTTATGGCACAGGTCGACCCGCCCATAGACGGCGAGGTCGGCGTGGATCTTCCGATGGGCAAAAATCTCGTCGGTGTGTTCCACCAGCCGAAGCTCATAGTTTCCGACCCGGAAACGCTCGGTACGCTGCCGGACGAATACTTCATCGACGGTATGGGCGAGGTCATCAAATACGGCTGTGTCATGGACGAGGAGCTCTTCGGGCAGCTGGAGCGCGGCGAGGTGATCGATCGCATGGAAGAGACGGTCTGCCGCTGCATCGAGTGCAAGCATGCCCTTTATGAAACGGATGCGGCGGTGGAAAACGCGCATGCCGCACTGCATTTCGGTCACACCTTCGGTACGGCGCTTGAAAAATTAGGGGGTACTGCCCCGCTTTCCCACGGCCTTTCGATCGGTATAGGCATGGTCATGGCGGCGGAGGTCGGCGAGAGCTTCGGTATCACGGAAATCGGCACTGCGGCAAAAATTCGTGCCGTACTCGAAAGCTACGGGCTGCCGACGGAGACGGAGCATGATTTCTCGAAGGTCGCAGAGGCTGCGGCGCAGAATAAGCAGACTTCCGGCAAGCAGCTGCAGCTCGTTTTACTGAAACAGATCGGCTCGACGGTCCTGCATCCCATTGACCGCAGTTATCTTGTGCTGCGGTATAAGATCGCGGCCGAGCAGCATCGCCGCAAGCAGTAATTGGAGGTAGGACGGATGTCATCAACATGGGGCACAAACATTAAGCTGTCGATCTTCGGCGGCAGCCATACGGAAGCGATCGGCGTAGTGCTCGATAATCTTCCGGCAAATGAGAAAATCGATCTCGACGCCGTGCGTATGCAGATGGCACGCCGCGCGCCGGGTAAGGATAAAACAGCAACGACGCGCGCGGAAGCGGACGAACCGCAGATCCTCTCCGGACTTTTGAACGGAATTACGACGGGCGCCCCGCTCGCGGCGATCATCCAAAACACGAATACGCGCCCGAAGGATTACTCTCTTCTGAAGACACATCCGCGCCCGGGTCATGCCGACTATACGGCATCGATCCGCTATGACGGCGCAAACGATATTCGCGGCGGCGGCCATTTTTCCGGACGTCTCACGGCTTGTCTCGTCTTTGCCGGGGCTGTCTGCCGTCAGATCTTAGAGCGCCGCGGTGTCACGGTCGGTGCGCATGCGCTGCAGATCGGTGCGGCAAAGGACAGCGCGTTCGATCCCGTGCACGTTTCGGCAGATGTGCTGAATGCACTCAACACACGCTTTTTTGCTGTAAACGAGGCTGTGGCGGAACAGGCGATGCGCGACGAGATCGAGAACGCCCGTCTGGATGCGGACAGCATCGGCGGCGTGATCGAATGTGCCGCGGTCGGTATGCCCGCCGGTATCGGCAGTCCGATGTTCGGCGGCGTCGAGAATATTCTTGCGTCGATCCTGTACGGTATCCCTGCCGTAAAAGGCGTGGAATTCGGCGCGGGCTTCGGCGTTTCCGCACTGCGCGGCAGCGAGAATAACGACGCGTTTTATTACGGAGAGGACGGGCATGTATACACGGAAACAAACCATGCGGGCGGCATTTTGGGTGGTATCACGACCGGCATGCCGATCGTTTTCCGCGTGGCTGTGAAGCCCACACCGTCCATCGGCAAGATCCAGAATACGGTGGACCTTCTTGAGAAGAAGAATGACACTCTGACGGTCGTCGGCAGGCATGATCCGTGCATTGTGCCGAGAGCGATCCCGGTCGTGGAAGCGGCTGCGGCGATCGCGCTGCTCGACATGATGCTGTAAGGAGCTTTGATGATGACAGATATAAATTTCCAATCGGTGAAAACCGAAGAGCAGATCGCCCTCGTTGCGCAGATCGCCGAGCCGATCTGGTACGCGACGTACGAGCCGATCATCGGTGCGGACGCCGTTAAGTATATGATCGACAAGTTCCAGTCCGTTCCGGCGATCCACAGACAGCTGAAAGACGAAGGGTATGTGTATTACCTGATCAACGTGGGCGAAAAAGCGGTCGGTTTTATCGGTCTCGTGCCGCATAAGGACGGGAAAATGTTCTTAAGTAAGCTCTATGTGCAGCCCGAATACCGCGGACAGGGCATCCCACGCGCGGCGTTTTGCTTCATTTCTGAGCTGTGCCGTGCGGAGGGACTCACGGAGATCTATCTCACCGTAAACAAGCGGAACACGCACGCCATCGAAGTGTACAAGCACCACGGCTTTTACGAGATCGACGCGGTCGTCTCGGACATCGGCTGCGGCTACGTGATGGACGACTATATTCTGCAGAAGGATGTCTGATACCATGCGTACGAGTATTCAGGTCAGTATGTTTCAAACCGGCTTTCCGGAAGCTCTTGCTGCCGTTCTGCGTAAGAAAATTCCCGAAAACGCACGCTTTGCCTTTGTTGCGTCCGAGTTTGAGCTTCTGCATGAGAAAACGGACAAATACTTTCGGCGTTTCCTCGATATGTTTACGGCATGCGGCATTGAATTTGTCGAAAGCCGTGTCGTAGACGGTCGCATGACCCCGGAGGAAGCGAAGTGTACGGTCGAAAATGCAGACGTTGTCTGGCTTTCGGGCGGGGACACGCCGACAGAGTTTATGTATCTCGAAAAATACGGTCTTTTGGAGGCTTTAAGAGAGCACGACGGCGTTTTCATCGGCATGAGTGCCGGCGCGATCAACATGGCAAGGACCGCCGTCTGCACGCTCACCTGCGGTCATGAAGCGCTCAGGGTCTATAAAGCACTCGGCATTTCTCCGTACACGGTGGAGCCGCATTTGGATGCGGAGCATATATCGGAGGAGCTTTTACAGCTTTCCCGGCAGCATGAGCTCTACGGCATCTGCGACGAAGCCGCGATCATCGTCGATGAGACCGGCACCCGATATATCGGAAACGTCGTATGGATATCCGGCGGAAAATGTGAACGGCTTTCAACACAGTAAAGAACAGGCTGTAAATTTATTCGGAGGGTGTAATAAGCACCCTCTTTTTCTTTGCATTTTCTGAAAAGTGTGATATACTCAGCTTATAAATAAACCTATGAGATTAGAAAAGAATAGTCTTAGGTCGTCCCACAGAAAGCAAGGGAGCGTTGTTTATGAACGATCAGAAGAAAAAAGTATATATAGTCGGTCATCGCAATCCGGACACGGACTCCATTTGTTCCGCGATCGCTTATGCCGACGTTAAAAACAGAGAAGAGGACGGCTGCCGCTACATTGCCGCGCGTGTCGGTCAGGTCAATCCGGAGACGAGCTACGTGCTGCAGCGCTTCGGCATGCATCAGCCGGTCTACCTCAATAATATCGGCACCCGCGTGCGCGATATGGAGATCCGCGAGATCCCCGGTATTTCGGAGGATATTTCGATGAAAAAGGCGTGGAATCTCATGGCGGAGCTGAATGCCGTCACGCTGCCGATCGTCGACGCGGAAAATCACCTCGACGGTATTATCACGATCAACGATATCGCGACCTCCTACATGGAGCAGCAGGACAGCACGATCATCGCGAAGGCGGAGACGCCGTACCGCAATATCCTCGAGACCCTGGAAGCGGAAATGCTCGTCGGCGACCCCGAGGCCGTGTTTGACAGCGGCAATGTCCTGATCGCAACGGCAAACCCGGAGGTCATGGAGAACTATATCGAGAAGGGCGACATGGTCATCATGGGCAACCGGTACGAGTCCCAGCTGTCGGCGATCGAGTCCGGTGCGGGCTGCATCCTTGTGTGCCTCGGTGCGGAGGTTCCGCGCAGCATCAGAAAGATCGCGCAGGAAAACAACTGCGCGGTTCTTGTTACCCCGCTCGACACCTACACGGTCGCGCGTCAGATCAATCAGAGTATGCCCGTCCGCGCGTTTATGCGCAGAAAGAACCTCATCACGTTCCTGCCCGGCGACTATACCGAGCAGATCGAGGACAGCATGAAAAATACCCGTATCCGCGATTTCCCGGTCATTACGAAGGAGAGAAAATACATCGGTATGATCTCCCGCCGCAACCTGCTCGGTGTGCGCAAGCGTTCCGTTATTCTGGTCGACCACAACGAACGCAGCCAGGCGGTGGATAACATCGAGGATGCGGAGATTTTGGAGATCATCGACCATCACCGCATCGGTACACTTGAGACGATGGCGCCGGTCTACTTCCGCAATGAGCCGGTGGGCTGTACGGCGACGATCATTTATCAGATCTACCGCGAAAAGGGATATGAGATCCCGAAAAATATCGCGGGTCTGCTGTGCAGTGCGATCATCTCGGACACGCTTTTGTTCCGGTCTCCGACCTGTACGATGATGGATCGTATGGCGGCGGAAGCACTCAGCGCGATCGCTGGGATAGACTGTCAGACCTTCGGCGTCGAAATGTTCACGGCGGGCAGCAATCTCAGACACATGACGCCCGAAGAAATCTTCTATCAGGACTACAAGAAATTCGAGTTCAATGAGGTTTCGTTCGGTGTCGGTCAGATCAACAGCATGAGTGCCGAGGAGCTTTCGGACATCGAAAAGAAGCTGCGTCCGTATATCGAGAGATCCTGCCGCGAGCACGGCTTCTCCATGATGTTCTTCATGCTGACGAATATCATCGAGGAGACGACGACGCTGATGTGCTACGGCGAAGCGGCGTCCGCACTCGTCGAGGATGCGTTCCGCCTGCGTCCGGAAAACGGTACGGTCCGTCTGCCGGGTGTGGTCTCGAGAAAAAAGCAGCTCATTCCGGCGTTCATCGAAGTGATCAACAAGGAATCCGGCATTTAACGAAACGCAAATTCAAAAAGGGGAGCTTCGGCTTCCCTTTTTTATGCAAAAAAATCCGGTTAGGGTATGGATTTTTGAAAAAAGGTATGCTATAATATTTAGGTCATAAATTTGAATATGGGCTCGTAGCTCAGCTGGGAGAGCGTACGGTTCGCATCCGTAAGGTCGAGGGTTCGATCCCCTTCGAGTCCACCATTGGACGCATATCCGAACTCTACTTCGTGTGGGGTACGGTACTCGTCCAAACAACAAGACACCCTTTGCCTTAATCGGCAGAGGGTGTCTTTTTTTCTTATTCTTCCCCGGAGTAACCGTGGGCCTTGGCGCACTTCAGCGCACCCAAGATCATCTTGTCCTGCACCAGAGCTTCTTCAAAGACTCGGTGGTTAAGCACCTGGCTTCCACGGTGTCGCTCGATGTTCAGCCGGTCTTGGACAATAATCCCTTCGTAGAGGTTAATGAGCTTATCCACGGTGGGGTTCTTTATGACCTTCAAACCTTCAGCTCCTTGATCTTCAGCAGAGCTTCTTTCAGTTTGTCGTACCCGAACATTGCGGCATAGGCTACCATAAATGCTACCACAATGGCGGCTGCGACATAGTACCAAAGAATAGTGATTTCCATATAAGCTGCCAGAGCGAAGAACGCCACCAGCGTAAGCACCAGGGCCACGATGACCGCCAGAATGTTGGTGGGCAGTCTGTCCCACAGCACCTTCTTCAGCACCTCGGTGATGATATTGGTCAGGATGACCAGCACACCAACGATCAGCAGCAGAGTGGGAATGAGAGTGAAAATAATCTCCATGATATTACCTCCTACATATTGTCGTAAAAGTGGGTTTCATTGGGTTCCAGCTTGTGCGCTTTCATGAGCTTGATACGGTTCTCGACCTTGGCCTTGGAGTAGTAAAACCCCGTTCCTGTGGCAACCTCGGCGGCGACAGAGGGTATCAGATAAGACAGCGGCGTGAGATCAAGGGTGCGCCACACCATAACCAGCGTGAACAGGATAACCACCACATTGATGACTCCCGCCGCAATCATTATCTTCTTGGAAAACTCAGTCTTCCTCATACCTTACAGAAGGTGCCAGCATCGACCCAGCCATACACGGTAGCACCGTCACCGCCGACACGGACGAGGTGATAGGGATGCTTGCTCTTGCCGAGCTGGTAAATGCGGGTGATCTTGGCCTTACCACCCTTACAGGGCTTGCCCTGGACGGCGTTTGCGCTGACATGGTGGGTATTTCCCGTGAACTCAACAATGTCACCGACCTCGAAGGTTTCGGGCTGCTCAGGCTCACCCTGGGGCTGACCCAGCTCCCAAATGTCAGCGGCATCAACCCAGCCGTACACATTGGAGGTGCCGCCCTTCTCCCTCACCAGATGGTAGGGGTGTTTGCTGGACTCAGGACGGTAAATCTGAGTGACCTTGGCCTTGCCGGGACGGCAGGACACGGGCTTGGTACTGTTTGCGCTGGTGTAATGCTTGGTGCCGTTGAAGGTAACAATGTCGCCCACAGCGACCTTGCCGGGTCTGCTGATGGGTTCCTCGACCTCCTCCTGCTCAGGCTCAGTGGCTTCCTCCTCAACATCGAACTTGGGCCGACCATAGCCCAGAATGTAGGAGCTGGTCAGAGAGTAGGTGCGGCGGGCAACCTTGTTGGAGGTGTTACCCTCAATGGTATGGACAACAGAGCCAACGACCTTCTCGACAATGCCGGTGTGCTGGTAGGCACCGTTGTTGCCGAAGAAAATCTGGTCACCGGGCTGGGGGTTGGTGGTGTGGTAGCGGTTCTGGTACTTGTAGTACCGAGCGGAGAAATCACAGCCAGCACCATAGGGGCCAGTCTGGCAGATGATCTCCTGCGCCTTGGCGGGATTGCCACCGGCGAGCTGAAGGAAGCACCAATCCACGAACATATCGCACCATGCGTAGCCGTTCTTGTTGGCCTGATAGTAGCCAGCGGCGTGAAGGTCACGGGCGTACTTAGTCCAGTTGTTGTCACCGGCGTTGGCGGTCTTATCGTCCAGGTGGGCATTGGTTTCCTTCTCGATGTAGCCGATCTCGGCAGCAGCGATTTCCAGCAGCATCTTGACAGTGTACATAGCAATTCCTCCTTACTGTGCGGGATGGGGCTTATGAAACCCCTCCAAATCTTCAATGCGGTGGTTGATGACCTTGATCTGCTCCTCCACCACGGGCATACGCTTTGCGAAATTGTTGTGTTCCCGGACTTCACGGGTCAGCTCGTCCACCTTGGTTTCCATGACGGCCTGAGTCTTGTTGTTAGCGATCAGCACACCAACCAAGGTGATACCGCCACTAATCAATGCGACAAGAATTGTTTCCATTGATTTCCTCCATGATCGTTATTTACGCCACGGCTACGGCGTGTTCCCACTTCAGGTAGCACCTTCGTTTCTGTGCTTCCTTACGAATTACATCTTTCAGCAGCTTTTCTCCGATGGGAGTGAGCCACTTTCTTACGGCCCGGTGTCCGTTGCAATGGGTGAACCACCCGGCACGACTTAAAATCGCACACGCTTGCTGGAATGTAGGGTCACGGTTCTGGGCCACTCGCTTTGCTACCCGGCGACACGCCCGTTTGAAGCGGAGCATGATTTTCTTCCGGGGCAGTGTGTACCCTCGCCCGTAACGATAGCCCATGGCGTTGGGCATCCGAGCCTTGGTAGGGAAAACTTGCCAGTTGCTTTTCAGGCGCATTCCACGCTCACGGAGCCACTGGTCGATTGCCCTGACCGCCTTATGCAGCTTCTTCTTGTTCGGGCCGAACAAGGTGAAATTGTCCATGTAGCGGACATAATGCTTGACCCCAAGCTCCTCTCGTATCATGTGATCGAGGGGCTGAAGAACAGCGTTGGCGTACCACTGACTGCAATAATTCCCGATGGGAACCCCATCCCGCAGAGTGCGGGAAATCAGGCTCAGAACCTCCGTATCCTTGATGATACGGCCCATCTGCTCCATGACCACTTCGGGCTGCAAGCTCTGGTAGAAGTGATGAATGTCCAGCTCGGCACAATACTTCGTACCCTTGCGGTCATTCTTCATCCATTTCTTAATGCCCTTAATGCCACGGGAAGTACCTCGTCCGGGAATGGAGCCACAGCACCAGTAGTCCATACCCCGCATGATGGGCTGCTGGATGACCTGAATGAGTGCGTGATGTACATACTGGTCAGGCCAGAGCTTCGGTTCATAGATTTCACGGTACTTATTACTGGACTTATCATAGATGGTGCGGTGTCGCACAGGGGCAGGAATGAACCCGTCCATGATGATCTTTCGCAGCTCCACGATACGCTCAGGCTTGGTACGCTCAACCCACAAGACGGTCTGGTGAGGTCTGTGGTGCCGACCCCAGCGGTGGGTCTTATTTACTTTGTCGATTGCTTGTGACAGATTTTCGTCACTAATCAGGATGGGATAGAGCTTTCCTGCTCTTTTCATAGAACATCCTCCTTGTTTACCTCACGGGCTTTCGGAACATCCTACTAACCCGTGTCCTGATGGTAACATTTTCACCAAGGGGTGAGGAAAGGTCACACCTCGTAAAGAGAACAAGGTGGCGGGCACCGGCGAACGGGTCAGAGCTCTCAGCAACATTACCGTCCAAATAGAAAGGGCCGTAATTCGGGTTAGGCTCGTCATAGTAACCGCCAGAGATCAGAGCGGGGCCGTTGCATTCGCAGTTATCGGCAGCCAACAGAAAAACGCCGGGGCGCAGGGTGTGACAATCCCTATAAAATTCACTTATTCATGGGAGAACCATTGTGCTGGGGGTTGCGACCCCCAGACCCCCATCAGGGGATTTTTTGGAGGCGGGCACCGGCG
>JAGAOD010000220.1 GCA_017623855.1 Clostridia bacterium | reverse complement strand
GATGCCATTGGCCTCACCTGCTTTCTTTTTTAAGTTGCCTTTCGGCTCATACAACATTCCGCCCGCGTCGTTCATTTGATCCTTTTCAGAAGCTCCATCCACCAAATCGTCCTTGCTCTCTTACACTTTTCAAAGTCCCTGACTGCCTGTTCTGCGTACTTTTGCTTACTGAGTTTTGTCGGGTCTTTTTCATTTGTGATGTGTTTCTGTTTCTGACGCCGGAGCCTTTTTGTCCGGTCTTTCTGTCATCTTCTTTTACGAGTGCCGAACGACCAAACCGTATCCGGAATGCTGTCTGAAAGAGCACCCCTGCATTTTTCACTCACGGTTTTTACCGTATGCCGAACCTTTTCGATGCAGTTGAAACTTTTTTGAGTTCCCGATCATCTACTGTGCGTTCCCTTTGGGGGTCTTCTCTTTTCGTCTATATAATAACACAATCAAAACGTGTTTGTCAATAGTATTTTTCAACTTTTATCTATATTTTTGTATATTTTGCTTTATCAAAAACAGACTTGACTTTGTGCCCCATTCACGATAAAATACAGGAAAGGAAATCAATTCTGAAAGGATAAAAATACCATGAGCATTGAGAACGAAGCAGCATTTGAGGCTGAGCTTGTTGTTCTGATGGACGACGACGGCAACGAGCATGAATTTGAGATCATCGACGAGATCGAGACCGACGACGGTTACTTTATGGCTCTGATCCCGACCCTGCGCGACGACGCAGACATCGCAGACGCAGACGAGTACTACATCTTCGAGCTCGTCAACATCGACGGCGAGGAGCAGCTCTCCGAGGTCGAGGACGACGCTCTGCTCGATAAGCTCGCAGAGATCTTCGAGACCCGCTACGCACAGTCTCTCGGTGAGGACGAGGAGTAATATTTTCCCTCGCATTTCCTCCTGAAAACGGTATACACTGCAAATGACCTGCCCGACGCGCGGACCGTGCACAAATAACCCTACACTCAAACTTTCGGGAGCCCGGCTCCGCAGGCGGACTGCAGACCTCCCGGTGCGGCTTTGACCGTTATCGGACGAAGGGAGCGCGAACCCTGTGGGAGGGCACCCACCTGCTTTTTCGTAGCAGGTTATTGAGAGCACGTTACGGTCGGGCGGGGATTTTTATGCCCCTTTAAGGGCGGTGGAAACACCGCCTTTTTTGCATTTTGAAAGGCTTTCCCATGACAAAGAAACAGCACTTTTTGAGCGGTATGCGTGACGGCATACCGGTCTGTCTCGGCTATTTCGCCGTCTCGTTTGCGTTCGGTATCCAGGCCTCCGCCATCGGGCTGAGTGTTTTGGAATCCGCCGTGCTTTCCGCTGCAAACGTCACGTCCGCCGGACAGTTCGCCGCGCTCGGCATCATCGCCGCCGGCGCTTCCTACATAGAACTCTCGTTTACGCAGCTCATCATCAATCTGCGGTATTTTCTGATGTCCTGCGCACTGTCTCAGCGGCTTTCCCCGTCGACACGCCCGATGCACCGGTTTTTGATCACATACGGCGTAACGGATGAGATCTTCGCGCTGAGCGCCGCGCAGCCCATGCCGCTCTCCCCGTTTTACAGCTACGGGCAGATCGCCGTGGCGATTCCGGGCTGGGTGCTCGGCACGGTTTTCGGCGCCGCAGCGGGCAATATCCTGCCGGCCGTACTCACGAACGCACTGGGCATCGCGCTGTACGGCATGTTCGTCGCGATCGTCGTGCCGCCCGCAAAGAAAAACCGCGTCGTCGCCGGCGTCGCGCTGTCCGCGATGGCGCTCTCCACCGCCTTTGCGGTCGTGCCCTTCCTCTCGCAGATCTCGTCGGGCTTTCGCATCATTCTGATCACCGTTTTGGTGTCCGATGCAGCCGCATGGCTCTTCCCGATCGCGGAGGACGAAAAGGAGGCGAAGCCGTGAGACCCGAGATCCTTCTCTACATCGCCGTGATGGCGGCCGTCACGTACCTCATCCGCATGCTGCCGCTGACGCTGATCCGAAAGCAGATCAAATCGTCGTGTAAATACTGCCGCTTTGCTTGGCTTGCCTTGTCACGGGGCAGGCCTCCTGGCAGCGGTCGCAG
>JAGAOD010000219.1 GCA_017623855.1 Clostridia bacterium | reverse complement strand
TTTTTTCTGCTCATTGTTCTGCTGACTACGCTGACGATTTTTCTAACGCTTCGCAGCTCAGAGCGTGAAATGGCCGTTTCCTGCTCGCTTGGCAGCTCCCGTCTGCGCTGCTTCGGCGTATATTTCGGCTCGAATATGCTGCTTGATCTGATCGCATGCAGCGCGATCTTTCCGGCGATCCTGAGTCTGACTTCGATATCGGTGGAAGATATTTTTGGTGTATGCGTGGTATATTTGATCTGCGCGGCGATCGGTACGACTCTCGCGTTACTTTTCCTGCTGCGCTTTGATATATTGACGCAGCTTACAAAAGTCGATTGATCATGTAAAGGATGAAGATTTATGATTTTGCTGGAAGCGAAAAATGTTCATTATATTTATCAAAGCAAATATCAAAAGGTGCATGCGCTGAAAGGTGTGTCCTGTGTCTTTGAAGCCGGAAAGCTTTACGCGATCATTGGGCATTCCGGAAGCGGCAAGACGACGCTGCTCTCCATGCTGGCGGGACTTGGTACACCGACGGAAGGTGCGGTCTATGCCGGTGGGGAGCCAATAGAGAAATTCGGTGTGGAACGCCATCGCCGCGAAAATGTCTCCGTGATCTATCAGGCATTCAACCTGTTTGCGACCTTGAATATACTTGAGAACGTAATGTATCCGATGCAGCTTAGCGGCAAATCTAAAAAGGCCGCAAAAGAAAAAGCAGCGGAATTACTAAACAGTGTCGGAATTAAAGAAGCCGCATTCCGAAAACTCCCCGCTATGCTGTCCGGCGGTGAACAGCAGCGGGTTGCCATCGCACGGGCACTGGCATCCGATGCAAAGACCATCCTCGCAGATGAGCCTACCGGCAATCTGGACACGGAAAACGGACGGATCGTACTTGCGCTTCTCAAAAGGCTTGTGAGAGAAGAGCGGTACTGCGTTATCATCGTCACACATGATCTTGATATAGCTGCTGGAGCCGATGTCGTTTATCGCATGACGGACGGACATCTTACGCACGATGAGGGGGACTCCATATGCTGAACAGTCTCAAACAGTTGCTCCGCACGCCGTTCAAGACCCTGCTTTTCTTTCTTTTGATGACAGCGAGTACGGTTCTTTTGATTTTCGGTGCGGTCATGCTATGGGAAGCACATGTGCGTATAGGCGCCGCCGAGGCGGAATTTTCAACGGTCGGTACGGTGGAGCAAAAGCCCGACGCTGTACGAACAGAAATCATTTCGGCAACGGAATGTGCACCGGAGCTTTCCTTAGCACTTCATGTATATGATGAGGTGCTTTTGCCGGAGCTCCTTAAGTTCGAGGGTGCGGAATATATCAATGAGCCGACACAGCGGCCGTATTATATGACGCTGCTTCCGGAGCTGAACCCCATCAAAACACTGACAACGGACGGGTTTCAGGTGGATCGCAGCAGCTACATTATTGAGTTTACGCCGATCGAAGATTGCGGCTTACCGGGTCATGCGGAAGTTAAGGTCGTACGAGTCCTGCATAGACGGGAGACGAGCTACGATCTCGGAGTCCAAGGCATGGAACCGATGCGCGAAGGAAACGAGATCACACTCTGTTATTGCGGCTATTCGGCACAAAATGCTGTGCAGCTGAAGGCCGGGAAAACTTATATCTGTACACTGATTTATGATCTTGGATTATATACCGTCGGCCCGGCGCCGTTTTCTACACAGTACGACGCAGAGGACGGTGCACTGCTGACTTCATCCGCGAAGCGCAGCGGAAACGAGACCGTTCCGGTTGATACCCGACTCACGTTCTTCTCTTTTTCGTCTTTTCCGGAGCGTCCTGCCATAGAGGAAGTTACAGAAGGTTTTTGGGCGGAAGATGAGCAGGGAGCATTATGGCTCGAGTGGGTCAAAGTCCACGACAGTTACAGAAATTATTTTCTCGTGCAGGCCGTAAACGGCTTACAGCTGATCCCGGAATTTCACGAAAAGCAGGTCTATATAAGTCACGGGCGTGAGATCATAGACGAGGAGTTCCGTACCGGCGCCGCTGTCTGCATGGTCTCGAGAGAATTTGCCGTGAGCAATCGGTTAACTGTGGGCGATACGGTCACGCTGCCGCTCGTATATGCGCTGTACGGCTATCTGCCGGATCGTGAGCGGACGTACACCGAGATATCCCCGGGATATCCGACATTCCACAGGGGTTACAGCCCGTTAAATGCAGAAGGCAAGCTATATGCTCCTTTTTGGGAGGCCGAGTATGAGATCGTCGGTCTGTATGAGCCACTTGCCGAAGGAACTTTGTTCTGTGGAGAAAGCAGTTTAGCAAAGGAAATGTTCATCATTCCGGCAAAGTCTGTTAAGGCCTCTGACAAGAATAATATTGCTCACTATGGCGCGATGCACACGCTGAACACATCTTTTCAGATTCAAAACGGAACGATTCAGGAATTTGATGCAAAACTCCGTGCTGCTGTGTCAAATGCAGAAAAACTTGTGATTACCTACGATGATAATGGGTACAGCAAAGTGATGAATGATCTTGAGAACGCCCGTCTTTCGGCTTTTTTGCTGTGTGCCGTGGGTGTGCTTTCCACACTCGGTATTATGATCCTGCTGCTTTATTTCTTTGTCGTACGTCAGAAGAAGCGTACCGCGATCGAGCGCAGCTTGGGAATGACACGGCGGCAATGTGCGGTTTCGCTTTTAGCCGGAATTATGATCCTGACTTTACTTTCTGTGGCGGTCGGCAGTATCTGCGGTGCTGCATTAATGCACGGTATGGAACTTACAGAATGCTCAGATCCGGCTTTTGATACGATGTATAGCCTGTGGGCAGATGGAGAGACGGAACTCACAGCGGAACCGGAAGCACCTTTGGCATATATGTATATTCTCCTGCCGCTGTGTGTATTGGTGTTAACGGGGAGTGCGGGATATATCCTGCTGCATAAAAATATGAAAACGGAGGTCATGCTTCTTCTGAGTGTAAAAGGAGAGTGACGGAGCTATAAATTCTTTACAAAGCTTCGGTTCTGTATTATAATTATCCTGCAAATTCAGATTGGAGGAATGAAAGATGGCTGCGAAGATCGTGGATTTCAGACTGGAAAATTGCCCGAAGGCTCGTTTTATCGGTAAGCGCTATGTCGGCTCGCCGAATTGGGGCGAGTGGTGGGAGAACGGTTGGTTCGATGTATTAGAGCAGCTGCCGCAGCTTCCGATCAACGACAATGCATATCTCGGCGCGCTTCGCGTTGCGGACGGCGTATTGGAATATTGGATCGGCATGTTCTTCGAAGCGGACACGCCCGTGCCCGACGGCTTTGATTTTGCTGATACCGATCCTATGAGCTATGCGGTCTATTTCCTCTACGGCAGCGAGCAGAGCGGAGAGCTTTTCGGTCTCGAGCGTCACAACATGTGCCTTGAAGATCTGAAAGCGCGCGGGATCACACGGTTTGAGGATAACTGGTGCATCGAGCGCTGCAACTGTCCGCGCTTTACGACGCCGGATGAGCACGGAAATGTCGTGCTCGATTATCTGATCTCGGTCGAGTAATTTTTTGCACATACTGTTTTCATGAATGCACGGTTTTGCTGTGCGGGAAGGTTGGTAATATATGATCAGAATCGGAATTGCAGGTTACGGCAATTTGGGACGCGGCGTCGAGTGTGCGCTCGCGTCGTCTAAGGATATGGAGCTTGTCGGTGTATTTACGCGCCGCGATCCCTCGTCGCTGAAGACATTGACCGGCGCGAAGGTCTTCTCCATGGAAGATGCCGAAAAAATGACGGAGGACATCGACGTGATGATCCTCTGCGGCGGCAGTGCGAACGATCTGCCGAAGCAGACCGTCGAAATGGCAAAGCTTTATAATGTCGTTGACAGCTTCGATACGCACGCGAAGATCCCGCAGCATTTTGCGGCTGTCGATGCTTCCGCGAAGGAGAGCGGCAAGGTCGCCGTGATCTCCGCCGGATGGGATCCGGGTATGTTCTCGCTGAACCGTCTCTACGGGCAGGCGGTGCTTCCGAACGGCCATGACTATACGTTCTGGGGCAAGGGCGTCTCGCAGGGACATTCCGACGCGATCCGCCGCATTGACGGTGCACAGGACGCGCGCCAGTATACGATCCCGGTGGAAGCAGCACTCGAGAGTGTGCGCCGCGGCGAAGACCCGGAGCTGACAACGCGTGAGAAGCACCTTCGTGAGTGCTTTGTGGTTGCAAAAGAGGGCGCGGATAAAGCGGCGATCGAGAAGGCGATCGTCACGATGCCGAACTATTTTGCGGATTACGACACGACGGTCCACTTCATTTCACAGGAGGAGCTCGACCGCGACCATGCGGGCATCCCGCACGGCGGCATCGTGTTCCGCACCGGCACTACGGGCCTTCAGAATGAGCACCGCCATTTGATCGAATACAAGCTGACACTCGACTCGAATCCGGAGTTTACTTCGAGCGTCCTGGTGGCATTCGCGCGTGCGGCTTATCGCATGAACCTTGAGGGCATGTGCGGCTGCAAGACCGTATTTGATATCGCGCCCGCTTATCTGCATCCCGAAAGCGGCGAAACACTCCGCGCAACATTGCTGTAAAATTTCAAATCCCGCTGTGTATAGCTCACAGCGGGATTTTTTGCATAAAAAAGCGGTATTCCGAAAAATACCGCTTTAAATCATTTATCAGAGCTTAGAGAAGCCGTGGCTGTTGATCAGCGCGTCGATCTTAACGCCTGCCTTGCACAGCGGGCACTCACGTGCCGGATAGTTGCCGTAGTCCTGCAGATCCTCCGGGTTAAAGACGGAGTGTACGGGGAAGCCGCCGCAATTTTCCGCAGTGGAGAAGATGGAAGCGATGCCGGAAACCTTACCGCCGTAGTAGGTGATCGCCTCGATCGCGGACTCTACGGTTTTGCCGGATGCAACGGAAACGGCGAGGATCAGCACGTTCTTGTTCGCGATCATCGGGACGATGTTGTCACGGAACAGGAGCTGACCGGCGTTTGTGGTTTCGGGTGTGACGACATACATGGATTTATGTGCATTCAGATTCAGGAAATCGGCTTTGGTGAGCTCCTCTGCGAGGAAAGCGCCGATGACCTCGGTACCGTCAAGGCAGAGAATGCTGTCGATGATCGTACTTGAGTTAAAATAGGAGCTGAGCTCTTCGGCAACTGCCTTTGCTTCGGAAGCACGAGCCTTCTGAGCAACAACGTCGATGTAGTAGTTACTGTGGCTGTGAGCGGTTGCAAAGTGACCCTTTGCGACGCGCAGGTAAAGATTGCTGCGCTTGGTTTCGTATTTGAAAATCTGATTGGTAGGCATAAAGATTGACCCCCTCTGTGGTAGTGGTTCTATTTTACACGATTGTTTTATGCAATGCAAGATATTTTTGTCGAAAACTCATAATTTTGTGCATATTTACGCTTGTAAGCGAAAAAATGAAGCAATTTGCATAGTTCCCTGCAAGAAAACAGCTGTACACGATACGCGTACAGCTGTCGAACTTAATAATATTCCTTTGTAATATCGAGCTGAAGCTCGTCGATCTTTTCTCTGAGCTTCAGGAAATCCTCGAATGCCGCGGGCTTCTGGTTCGGGTTTCTGAGCAGAGCGGCGGGGTGGAGGGTCGCCATCATCAGAACGCCGTTCTTCTCAAAGAACTGTCCGTGCTCCTTTGTGATCTTGATGTCCGGTTTAATAATACGCATCGCGGAGATACGGCCGAGGCAGACGATGATCTTCGGGCGGATCAAAGCGACCTGATTTCTGAGCCACTCGATACACGCTTCCTGCTCCTCGGGGAGCGGGTCGCGGTTCTTCGGCGGGCGGCATTTGACGATATTTGCAATATAGATATTCTTCTTTCGGTCGAGGTCAACTGCGGCAAGCATCTTGTCGAGCAGCTGACCGCCGCGTCCGACGAACGGCTCGCCCTGCAGGTCCTCGTTTTCGCCCGGACCCTCGCCGATAAAGAGGATGCCGGAGCGCGGGTTGCCCACGCCGACGACAACATTCGTGCGCGTTTCACAAAGTCCGCATTTGCGGCAGTTGAGACAGTTTTCCTTCAGTTCTTCAAAATTATCGTACATAATCGGTCCTGCTTTCCTTTTCGGGGGTATAGATCTTTCTTTTTCAACAGTATAACATAAATCTTCGAAAAAACATAGTCACAAAATATTGTAATTCGGAAAGAAAAGTAGTAAAATGAATATGAAAATTAAAAGTCTGTGCTTTTTGGCTTTCGCCGCAGCGCGGATCACGGGGGTCTTGCGGCTTCCGGCAAATAAATACTATAATTTAAGGATTGGTGAATCTCATGAAAGTAATGGTTGAAACCTCCGCACGTCATCTGCATATCTCCGAGGCAGACCTGAAGGTCCTTTTCGGTGAAAATGCTGTCCTCTCCAATAAGAAGGACCTCTCCCAGCCCGGCCAGTATGCAACAAACGAGAGAGTTGAAGTTGTTGGCCCGAAGGGTTCCCTCGTAATGTCCATCCTTGGTCCGACCCGCCCGGAGACCCAGATCGAGGTTGCTCTGACCGACGCTCGTAAGCTCGGCATCACAGCTCCGATCCGTGAGTCCGGCGATCTCGACGGCACACCCGGCTGCACACTGAAGGGACCGGCAGGCGAGATCACGATCGACAAGGGCGTTATCATCGCAAAGCGTCACATCCACTTCAACGTAGAAGAGGCTGCTGAGGCAGGCGTTGTTGACAAGCAGATCGTTTCCGTTAAGGTTGGCAAGGAAGGCGAGCGCACCACAGTTTTCGGTGACGTTATCGTTCGCGTCAGCCCGAAGTATGCTGCTGCAATGCACATCGATACAGACGAGTCCAACGCTGCTGCTCTCGCAGGCACCGTTGACGGCGAGATCATCGCTTAATTTTCCTACATAAAAATGACACATGATCTGTGATGAGCGGATCATGTGTTTTTTTATGTAAAAATATTGACTACTGAGTGTAAATCTGCTATGATTATTAACACGGACTACGATCTGTAAAGTGCAGGAGGTTGAAAAGTATGAAAAGAGTTCTTTGCGTGTTATTGTCGTTTATCATGGTCTTAACACTGTTTGCAGGCTGCACGGAAAAAGAGCCGGAGCCGCTGCGTATTTGCGTAGATGCTGACGCATTTGAACTGCGTGTAGACAGCTGCAAAGAAACGATGGAAAGCTTTCTCACAACCGTTGCACAAATGGGCGGTCCTTCCGATGTGATTTTGGAAGTTCTTCCGGGCAGCGGAACCGAAAGAAAAACAGCACTGCAGAATATTCGAACCGAAATGATGTCCGGCGCAGGACCTGATCTGTTTATTGTACTGTGCGGCGGCAGCATAAACGGTGGAGAAGCGCTGTTTGAGATCCCAGAAAAAACCATGCAGCTTGGTGCTTTTCTTCCTTTGGATGAATACATAGAAAACGCGCAGTTTATGGAATGGGAGAAATATACGTCTGCTGTTATGGAAGCGGGCAGAACGGACGAGGGTCAGCTGATCCTGCCATTGACCTATACGCTGCCGTTGACCTTTTATAGGGCCTCAGATATATCCGGTGTGAAACCCGGGAAAGAGACCACATGGGAGGATATGCTCACGGATGAAAGCGGTATTCTGAAAGCAGCCGCTTCCTGGATGCATAATCCGGATGATGAATATACATTCATGATGATGCAGGACAATTATATTGAATATACCTTTGGGGAAATTGCGGATTATGAATCCGAGCAGCTGCTGTTTACGGAGGAAGAACTGCTGCAGCGAACAAAAGAGATCCTGGATATGCAGAAGCTCTTTGATAACGGCGGTTTGCAGAATATTCCCGCGCATTATCAGACGAAGATATACCCGAGCTTCTCGTGGCCTTCTGAGTGGGGGCATTTGGATCCGGATCCGCATAATGGAATTCGCTTTGAGGAAGAACAGACGATGATCCCAATCTATTCCGAGGATGGAGGGACAACAGCGGAGATTGTATCTTTTGCGGCGATCAATGCAAATACCGAACGGGCGGAGGATGCGTTTTATATTGTAGACCTGATGATGAGCCAAGGTTATCAGCGTGCGTTTGATCTCTATGAGTTATGGTTGTGTGGGTTCAGCTCGATCCCGGTATACGAGGGAATCCTGCAAAAAGAGCAGCCGATGGGTTTGTATTATCTTTCGGGTGCAAACTATGCGGAATTTTCCCGCGTGCGTGAACAAATCGATCATGTGTGCTTCCGCGGTGGCCTGACAGATGAGTTCGACCGTATGCATAGAGACTGTATGGATGCCGAAGAAGCAGGTACGGATATTGCACCGATCGTTTCGGAGTATTACACGAAATTGAGACAGATGATAGCGGAATAAAAAAATCGGCGCATGATCATTTTCGATCGTGCGCCGATTCGTTTATTTTGTTTCCATATATTTGCGGTACTGTGCGATGATGCTGCGGTCGTTTTCGTAGGTGATGTATGTGTCCGTGTCGCTGAGGTCGACCCAGCGCATATCGGAAACCTCCTCGATCTGCATCTGTGCCGCGCCGCCGTTCGTTTCTGCGGCGAAGTAGACGACGTCCTTCATGACGCCCGGCTTCGGGGAATAGGTGACGACTGTACGGAAGCCCGTGTCGAGTGTGACGGTGAGACCGGTCTCTTCCAGAATTTCACGGAGAGCGGTCTGTTCCTCGGTCTCATCCTTTTCGACATGCCCTTTCGGGAATGCCCAGTGACCGCCGTTTACGTGACGGATGAGAAGGATCTCGCGGCCGGTTTCGGTCGTGCGCGAAACGATCGCGCCGCAGGATTTTTCTTTTTTCATAAATTACTCTCCTCTCTTAGGAAAACAAAGGGGACTGCAGAACAGTCCCCTGTTTTTTTACTTTACGGAGAATTTGTAGATCGTCTTGGAAACAAAGGGGACACCCGGCTCGACATAACGGAACG
>JAGAOD010000218.1 GCA_017623855.1 Clostridia bacterium | reverse complement strand
TTGTGCCGCGGGCGCGGGGAGCTCCTCACCGCGAATTTCTAAAGCGGCGGAGAGATCGGCGACCTGCACGGTGTACGTACCGCCCGGTGTTTTCCAACCGTCCTGCCAAACGGCAAAGCTCCGGTCGCAAAGCGTAAACGAAACCGATGCGCTTTCGCCCGGCTGCAGGAAGACCTTCTTAAAGCCCTTCAGCTCCCGCACGGGGCGGTGCAGACCGATCTGCGGCGCCGAGACATACAGCTGCACAACTTCAGCACCGGGAACAGCTCCCGTATTTGTGACCGTTACGGAGACGGTTTTGTCCATAACGTGCAGTGCGGAATAAGCGAACGTCGTGTAACTCAAGCCGAAACCGAATGGCCAACGAACCGGCACGCCGGATTTATCGTAATACCGATAGCCGGAATAGATGCTTTCGATATAGAGCGCGTCCTGCATTTTGCCGTAGATCTCGGCACTCGGGACATCATTATATGAGAAGGGCCAGCTTTCGGCAAGCTTCCCGGAGGGATTAGCGATACCGTAGAGAAGCTCGGCGATCGCCTCGCCGCCCGCCTGTCCGGGCAGACCCATGTAAAGGAGCGCCTTTACCTTGTCCGCCCACGGGCACTCGACGGCGCAGCCGCAGAGCAGGACGACGACCGTGTTCGGATTGGCTTCGGCTGCCGTTTCGATCATGCGAATGTGCCCCTCGGGCATTTTCATATCTGCGCGGTCAAAGCCCTCGGACTCGTACCGGTCGGGCAGACCGGCAAAAACGACGACAATATCCGCGCTTTTCGCTTTTTCCGAGACCTCTTGCAGCAGCGCATCCGTCGTGTCACCGCGGTCATCACAGCCCGCGGCAAAAAATGCACTGGGCAGAAAATCGAGCGGCTGAGAGAGCTTTGTGGGTGTAACGTGGGAAGAGCCCGCGCCCTGATAGCGCATATTTTTCGCCATAGCACCGATCACGGCGATTTTGGCGTCTTTTTTGAGCGGCAGAATATTGTCTTTGTTTTTAAGAAGCACAGCGCCCTGTTCGGCAGCCTGCTTTGCCGCCCTATGATGCGCGTCATAGTCACAGGAAAAGGGCGTTTTCAGCGTTTCTGCGGTGCGGAAAACGAGTTTTAAGATCCTGCGGACACAGGCGTCAATGTCGTTTTCGGAAAGCGTTCCGTTTTCAACAGTCTTTGCGGCATCCTTCATCATGTAATTGCTGCCGCCCGGCATGTTCAGATCACACCCGGCTTTGAAGCCTTCAATGCGGTCGTTCATTGCACCCCAATCGGTCACGACCATGCCGTCAAAGCCCCATTCGATGCGAAGGATATCCGTGAGGAGCTTTTTACTGTCGCTGCAATGGACACCGTTCAGCTTCGGGTATGCGCACATCACGGTGGAGGGGGAGGCTTCTTTTACGGCGATCTCAAATCCGGACAAATAAAGCTCGCGGAGGGTACGTTCGTCCATGACGGAGTCGGACGTGAAGCGGTCGAGCTCCTGTGAGTTTGCGGCAAAATGCTTGAGACTTGTGCCGATGCCCTGATCCTCCACGCCGCGTATAAACCCGGCAGCTAATTTACCGCTCAAATACGGATCCTCGGAGAAATATTCGAAATTTCTGCCGCAGAGCGGGTTTCTTTTGATATTGCAGCCCGGGCCGAGCACAACGCCGACGCCTTGATTTCGGGCCTCCTCGCCCATAGCGGTGCCGATCGCATAAAGCAGCTCGGTGTCCCAGCTGCCCGCGGTCGTAACTTCTGCGGGGAAACAGGTGGACGGTGCGGACTTGTTGATGCCGAGCATGTCAAATCCGCCGCTGAGATCCTGCTTGCGCAGACCGCTCGGGCCGTCACAGACGAACATGGAGGGGATCGAGTATTTTTCAAATGCTTTTGTTTCCCAAAATGAGCCGCCCTCGCAGAGCGCGATCTTGTCAGTGAGACTCATTTCGGAAATGATCTTTTCAATATCCATTAACGTATACCTCCCAAAAGGCCGGATAAATTCAGCTTTTGTGCATATCCATGATACTCCGAACGGAAGTATCATTCAAGTGCTCTTGAAACAAATCGTGTTCGGGTGTAAAATAAATGCGAAAGAAGAAAGGAGAGACGCGGCATGAAGCTTTGTGATCTGCATACGCATTCCGTGTATTCGGACGGAACATATACGCCCGCAGAGCTGCTTATAGCAGCAGAAAAGCTCGGGCTTTCCGCCGTTGCGCTGACGGACCACAACTGTGTGGACGGGTTAAGGGAATTTCTGTCGGCGGCCAAGGGGAGCGGTGTGGAAGCGATTCCGGGTGTTGAGTTTTCCACAGCATATGGCGACAAAGAGCTGCATCTTGTCGCGCTCTGTATTCGGGAAAGGTATTTTTCCGAGATCGCGGAGATGATGGCGGACGGGAAGAAGCGAAAAGAGCAGAGTAATATCGAGCTTGTCCGCGCGCTGTGTGCAGCGGGGTATAAGTTGGATTACGAAAAGATCCGCGCGTCGTCCCCGGGCGGCAATATCAATCGCGCACATATTGCGGCTGAATTGACAAGCCTCGGGTACACGAAGTCGAGGGAGCATGCCTTTGAGACGCTCCTTGCGCCCGAAAGCGGTTTCTATAAAGCGCCGAAGCGTATGGACTTTTTTGAGACGATCCGCTATATCCGTTCCATCGGCGCAGTGCCGGTTTTGGCGCATCCGTTTTTGAAGCTTTCCGAAGAGGAACTCACGGTGCTTTTGCCGAAAGCCAAAGAATCCGGACTGTGTGCCGTCGAGTGTTATTATTCCACGCACGATGCGAAGCAGACCGAGACCGCCTTCCGTTTAGCGGATCGGTTTGGACTAAAATACAGCGGCGGAAGTGATTTTCACGGCGGCAACAAGCCGGATATACGGCTCGGCGTCGGAAAGGGAGACCTCAAAATTCCGTACAGCTTTTTGGAGACGCTTCGCGAAGAGATCAGAATATAGACTAAGGGGATATCGCAGATGCGATATCCCCTTTTGATCTATATCAATAATCAAACTGTCTGTAATAGCGTCGGATGTCCATCGGGTGGCAGAGCTCTTTTTCAAGATGCACGTCAATGCGGTTGTTTACGGCACGCAGAACAAGGTGCGACACGGATGCGCGGAATTCCTCACTGATGCCGTCAAGCGCATAGTCCTTCGAGTCAATCACAAGGTAATTGCGGCAGACCTTCGGCAGGAAGTTTTTGACGCGTTCGCATAGCGGACGCTGTGCGTCCTCGCCGATGAACAGCGTGACCGGCGTTTCCGCGTCGATGATCTCCAGCGTGCCGTGGAAAAACTCTCCGGCTGAAATGGATTTTGTGCGCAGCCAAAGCTGCTCCTCCCAGTAGCACATTGCGTGGGAATAGGTTGCGCCCCACTGTGTACCGGCGCCGATGAAATAATGCGGCTTGTCGGGATTCAGCTTGTGCTGCAGATATTTCTCACGGGCATATTCCGATGCAAACCTGTCCGCGTCACATTCGACCTGAACGAGTGCCTCGGGAAGATGCGCTTCCATTTCGCGGTTATACCGTTCGTATTCCGGAAATTCACCGTTTTTGAACATCAGATAATTTGCGAGCATAAAGAATTTGAGCTGCTCGTTGCCGGGATAGGAGATACAGAAGTCACAGCGCTGAATGAGCGTGGCGTCGGTCTTGTCGATGAATCCGAAAACGCGTGCACCGGCAGTCTTCGCCTTTTCGACGGCTGCAACGATCTCCTGCGTGCTGCCGGATACGGAAGAAAAGACGACGACTGAGCGGTCACCGAGACGGCGGTTGCCCGTCGTGATGTATTCGGCTGCATTCTCTACGGCAACGGGCAGGCAGCTCTGCGATTTAATATAGCTTTCAACCTGCAAGGCGGAGGCCCATGTGCCGCCGATACCGATAAAATAAAGCGTGTCAAAGCCTTTCAGGAGGATCTCGTCGGCGATCTCCTCGATCTTTCCCCGCAGCTGCAATGCGCCGCGAATATTATCTGTTTTTTCCTGTACGTTCAATTTAAGCATGATCTTCTTCCTTTCACCAAGCACCGAAATAGCCGATCGTCACGGCGGCGCTGTCCGCACCGCGCTGCATGCATGCGGAGATCGGCTCGCGATTTAATAAACCGAACAGGAAGCCCGCGATGTAGCTGTCCCCGGCACCCATCGTGTCGACGACAGGGCAGGAGGTGATCCCGTGCGGCGTGAAATCTTTTCCGTCATATACAAGGCTGCCCGCTTCACCGAGTGTTGCCGTGATAAGCTCCGGACCCTGCCCGTAAAGCCGCTGCATCTGCTCCCGCAGTGCGGGGGTATCCGCTTCGGTAGAGAAAAAGAGATAGTTCACAAACGGCATGGCTTCCTTTGCTGCAGCATCGTCGGGACGGGTTGCGGCATCATAGGCGATCTTCGCGCCCTTTTCCCGAATAGCCGGAAAATACTGCTGGCAGTTGCCCCACAGCGCGGAAACAACGAGTGCCTGAGAGCCCAAATATTCAACATCCTCATCGGTCAATGTGAAATCAGCAAGCACGCCTTCTTCATATTCACCCATCACGCGTTCGCCGTCGATCAGCTCAACATGCGTGATGGCGGTGCTGCCCTCGACCGTGCGTATGCGGGTAATATCCACGCCTTTTTCGGCGACCGCTTTTTTAAGAAGCGCACCATACCCGTCCGTGCCGACCACACCGGTATACGAGGCTTCTCCGCCCATGCGCGTGAAATAGACCGCAACATTCACGGGGTTTCCGCCCGGATATGCTTTCCCGAGGTTTTCATAGACGTCCATGCAGTTATCGCCAACCGCAGCGATTTTCAAAGCCATGCAAAGGTCTCCTTATCTTTTAGGTAAGTATAGCATTAGGTAAGTATATTATATATACAGTGAAACGAAGTGTCAAGAAACGGGGCACAGATTTATGTCTGTCCAGTTATTGTTTTCCCAGCACCCTTTCGTTATGTTCCAACAGCGATATTCTAAATTTCCGGCATGTCTCAAGCGGAATTTGAGCTCGAGCAGGTCACCGGACGTGTGATGCATTCGGCGGTATTCGTTCGACCACAGCGTCATGCCGTTTGAGAATTCTTTTACCGGGTATTGCGGTTTGGGATCAAACGCTTCGTGCTCTCCGAGGATCAGAAAACCACCCTGCGCAAACAT
>JAGAOD010000217.1 GCA_017623855.1 Clostridia bacterium | reverse complement strand
GCTGGTGAACGGACTCGAACCCCTGACCTGCTGATTACAAATCAGCTGCTCTACCAACTGAGCTACACCAGCGTGTGGTGATCCATCGGGGATTCGAACCCCGGACACCTTGATTAAAAGTCAAGTGCTCTGCCAACTGAGCTAATGAATCATACAGCTTTACTATTATATCAGCAATGCATGGTGCTGTCAACTAAAAAAATCCGGAAAAAGGGACGAACAAAACGGGGCTGTACCCGCCATAAATTGGGCAAATTATCCTTGTTTTCCCCGAAAACCTGATTTATAATAAAGAAAAATACGCTTCGGCGAAAATGGGAAGGTGTATGAAATGATCTTTGAAAACTATGACCGCATTGTCTTTGCGGGCGACTCCGTCACGGATATGGGCAGTGTACAGCCGGTCGGTGAGGGTCTGTTTGAAAATATGGGTCGCGGCTTTCCGCGCATCATCGAGAACTTAGTATACGCAGCGTATCCGGAACTAACCCTCCGTTTCACGAATTCCGGCATCAGCGGCAACACCTCGAAGGATCTTCTTGAGCGCTTCGAACGTGATGTGATCAACTTAAACCCGCAGTGGGTCTCCATCTGCATCGGCATCAACGATGTATGGCGTCAGTTCGACACCCCGGCGATGAAGGATTACGCGGTCTCCACCGAGGATTACGAAGCAAACCTCCGCAAGATGATCGAAGCCGCAAAGGCCGTTGCCAAGGGTGTGATCATCACCACGCCGTACTATATGGAGCCGAATAAGGCCGATTTCATGCGCGCACGCATGCAGGACTATGTCGATATCTGTGAGCGTCTCGCCTCCGAATACGGCTGCATCTTCGTAAACTTCCAGGAAATGTACGACAAATTCTTCGCATATAAGCACTCCTCCCTCATCGCATGGGATCGTGTACACCCGAATCTGATCGGCGCAACGCTGATGGCGAAGGAATGGCTCTCGAAGGTCGGTTTCGACTATAACCACACACCCGAGTGCTGATCGGGGGAACGTTCTATGACAGTTTTTGAAAAGCCGGGTATCGCAAATACCGAATCCACCCTGCGCATTGCCCTTGAAGCGGCTGTAAAACATGATCTGCCCATTCTGCTCTCCTCCAACACCGGCGAGACCGCCGAAAAGCTTCTGAAGCTGCAGGAAGAGACGGGTATGCGCGCGAAAATCGTGATGGTCGGTCAGGTTTGTGGGTTCGCTAAACCCGGTACCGCCGCTCTCCCGCCGGAAAAGCGCAGAGAATTGGAGGACAAGGGTATTGTCACCGTACTGTCCGCCCATGCACTGAGCGGCGCGGAACGCAGCATCAGCCGAAAATTCGGCGGCGTTTATCCCGCAGAGCTCGTAGCAGCCACACTGCGCATGCTGAGCCAGGGCGTGAAGGTCTGTGTGGAGATCGGCATGATGGCTATGGATTGCGGTGCGCTCGAATACGGCAAGCCAGTCGTCGCGGTCGCCGGCACAGGACGCGGCAGCGACACCGCCTGTATCCTCACCCCGTCCTACACAGCGGATTTTCTCAGCACGAAGATCCATGAAATATTATGTAAACCCGGATTGTACGAATAAAGCATAAAATATCGCCCGCAGAAAACTCTGCGGGCGATTTCTTTATATACCTTTTAATGTATCAGACGATACCGCTGATGCGAACGACTTCGATGCCCTTTGCTTCCCACGCATCGAGGATCTGATTGAAGCCGAGGGAGTCGCTTGCCATGTGGCCTGCGATGACCAGATTGCACTTGTTGAGCTTTCTGAGACCTTCGACGACTTCCGGTGTAGCGTGCATGCAGACGAACGTGCCGATGCCTGCATTCGCGCATGCGGTGTACTCTTCGAGTGTCGGTGCGCCTACGCCGTACATCTCGACATAGATCTTACCTGCAAAGCTGTCCTTGCTGCCGACCCAAACCTCGGGCTGCTGTCCCTCAAGTGCCTCTGCGTACTCACGGATCTTCAACAGCTCATCGATCACGTCCTGTACGGTGCACATCGGGTTGCGTTCCATCAGAGCGTTCATCTTATCCTGTGTGTAGCGCTCAGCGAGAATATCCGCCGGTGTGTGGAATGCAACGTCGCTGATGTCGAGCAGCTTTGCGACGTCGCGCATCTGTGTGCGGTTGCCGGAATGCATACGCTGGCTGCGCTTTGCGTTATTGGCATACGCGAGCTTCTGTGCTTCATTCACCGGCACGCCGCATTCCATGAGCTTCTTCATATGGTCTCTGCCGAACAGGTCGCCGACCTTCGGATTGATGATGCCGTTCGGATGGTGCTGTGCGACGCAGTCAAAGCCGAGCTGCTTTGCGATCATCAGCATGGTCGTGTCCATGTCGATACCGGCGAGAACCTTCTTGACTTCCTTTTCGTTGTCATAGACGATACCGGAATCCTCGGGCATAAAGTCGAGACCGACGAGATCCAATACGATCTGATACATTTCTTTTACTGTCATTTTCAATTCCTCCTGAATTCACCGCGCAATGCGGAAAATAAAACCGTATCTATTTTACACCGATTCGCAGCAAAACGCAAGCGCGAGAAGCGGATCACTTTTTGAGCAGCGGCATTTCGGTCATGCGCAGTGTCGTGCACCCATAGGGCTGCATGAGAACCGTCTCCGTCTCGCCGTACGGTGTACGGCTCTTCGGCACGGCGGCGCAGACGTCGAGATATCCGCGCTCAAGCCCCCAATGGATACGGCGGAAATTCGCCTTGATCTGCAGCGAGGGCTTTTCTTCGTCAAACGGCGTATCCGTCAGATCGTTTTGGATGACCTCAAAGTCCTTGCCGTCAAACGCGAAGTTCCATTCGCTCTCGGGGTAAATGTCATAGTCGCAGTACGGATATGTACGCGGGACACCGTTCTGCTCGTACTCGCGCTTCTCCCAGCGTGCCTTGATCGGCAGGGAGAAAACGAGCGGGCCGTACGTCACGGCACAGAGCTTGTGCGGTCTTTCCTCGAGCTTGACCTCCGCCGTAAATTTGACCTCCAGCTTTACGGTCGAGCCCGCCGGGATCTCCACGGTACGGAAGCCGTGTTCCGAAACCTCATTTTGGTTTACATAAGTTTTAACCGACCAATCCGGAATGCGGAAGGTAAATTCAATGGGTGCGTCGCCCTCGTTCATGACCGTGTAGATCACGGAGTGACGGAACGGGTAAAGCGTACCGCAAACCGCGGTCACTCTGCCGCCGTTTATCTCCGTTTCTACGCGCGCCGGTGCAGGCACGACGGAAACGAGACCCTTTTCGGACTTCATAAAGACGCTGCCCGCAAATTTCGGCCAGCCCTGATTGAAGTTTGCCGTGCAGCAGCCGTAGTTCGGCTCGAGACCGAAGCAGTGCGCATCCGCCCCGTTTGTGGAGAACAGCGGCTTGCCGGGGAATTTCACGCAGGCGATCTGGTTTGCCATCTGATCGTACTGATGCGTCCACATATCCGGGCTGCAGGTCGCCGGAAGACCGTTAAAGAGGACACGCTCGAGGCGATCCGCCCACTTCGCGTCACCCGTCACGGAGAGCATTTCCTCATAAGAATACGCCTGCTCCACGACGGCGCACAGCTCGGTGCCCTGAATGGCACTGAGACCGGAAAGACACTCGTCGCCGGTGTAGAAGCCGCAGACCGTTCCGTTGTAGCGGTACAGCTGTCGGTGCAGCTTTTCCGCTTCGTCCTTATAGCGCTGACCGAGGAGATCCGCTGAAACCGCCTCCGCCTTCAGCATCATGCCGATATTGACGATATGCGTATCAAAACGCCAGCGGTTCACCGGCTCCTTCCACAGCGGGAGGAAATCCATATAATTCGCACCCTGCTTTTTGAGCAGACGGCCGAGCTTTTTCATCCACGCCTCCGGACGAAGCTCATAGAGCCAGCGCAGCGCAATAAAGCCCTCGAACCAGCGGAACTTGCCCCAGTCGAAAAGATGCACTTCGCCGGTGCTCAGAAGCTTATAGAGATTTTTCATCGCGCGGTATGCGGCGTCCACCGCACGCTCGTCGCCGGTGCAGTTGTGATAGACATACAGCACCTTGCAGATGAGCAGCACCGCCCAAAGGTCGTATTTTCCGCGCTCGCCGTCCTCACAGGGGCAGATCCAGCCGTCCGGCTTCTGTCTGTCGAGGATCGCGTCGATATACTTCTGTGCGCGCTGCTGCATGTCCTTGTTTTCCGTCAGATACGCAAGAGGCAGGAAGCCGTCCAGCCAGTACGGCATGCGCTCCCAACCCTCGCGGTCGCCGCCGATCCACGCACTGTCGCGCACATCGGGCCAGACCTGATCGAGATGCCCGGAAAGACCGTCCGCCTGAATTTCGAGCTGACGCTTCAGCCAACCCTCGGGGCGGATCTCCGTTGTCTTTAAGAAGCTCCACTTTTTCATAATATATACCTTCCTTTCCGAAAGATCATTTACGACGTCCCTTGCCGGATTTTCCGCCGTCCCAGCGGCGGCTGACCGGCGCTTCCGGCTTCTTTGCCTTTGTTCCCCTGCCGACCGGCTTTACGGGCGCTTTCTGTATAAAGCGCGTGTCGCCGTGACGTGCACGAAGCAGACATTTCTTATCCGTGCCGACAAGATCTCTCCTGCCCGCCTTGATGAGCGCCTCGGTCACGAGCTCGTAATTTTTCGGGTCTCTGTACTGGATAAGCGCACGCTGCATCGCCTTTTCGTGCGGATCCTTTGCGACATACACCGGCTTCATCGTGCGGGGGTCAAGCTCCGTATAGTACATGCAGGTCGAGATCGTCGACGGCGTCGGGTAAAAATCCTGCACCTGCTCGGGCATGTAGCCGAGGTCTCGCAGATATTCCGCGAGACGGATGGCATCCTGCAGAGTCGAGCCCGGATGTGAGGACATCAGATACGGGACAAGGTACTGGTCGAGGTTCATTTCCGCGTTCAGCTCCTTGTAGCGCTTGACGAATTTCCGGTAAACGCTGTTCTGCGGCTTGCCCATCATCTTCAGTACACCGTCGGACACATGCTCCGGCGCGACCTTCAGCTGACCGCTGACGTGATGCTTCACAAGCTCGCGGAAGAAAGTCTCGTCCTTATCGTTGATCAGATAATCAAAGCGGATGCCGGAGCGGACGAAGACCTTTTTGACCTTCGGCAGCGCACGCAGCTTTCTCAGGAGCGCAACGTAATCGCTGTGGTCGATCTCCATATTCGGGCACGGCTCCGGGAACAGGCACTGGCGGTTCTTGCATGCGCCGTGGATGAGCTGCTTTTTGCAGGCCGGCTGACGGAAGTTCGCCGTCGGGCCGCCCACGTCGTGAATATAGCCCTTGAAGTCGGGATCCTGCGTCATCAGCGCGGCTTCCTCCAAAAGCGACTCGTGGCTTCTTGTCTGAATGATGCGGCCCTGGTGGAAGGTCAGTGCACAGAAGCTGCATGCGCCGAAGCAGCCGCGGTTGCTGATAAGACTGAATTTCACTTCTTCGATCGCCGGAATACCGCCGGCGGCTTCATAATCGGGGTGGTACGTTCTCGCGTACGGCAGTGCATACACCGCGTCCATTTCCTCTTCACTGAGCGGCTTCTGCGGCGGGTTCTGCACGATGTAAAGATTGTCCTCGGTGTACGGCTCGATGAGTGTCTTCGCCGTGAACGGGTCGGTGTTCAGATACTGCCTGTAAAAGCTCTTCGCATACAGCTCCTTGCTCGACGCGATCTTATCATACGCCGGAAGATGGATGCAGTCCGGGTCAGTGGGCATCTCGGCAGTCTTGTACACCGTACCGCGGACAAAGGAGATGTCGCGCACAGGGATGCCCTGCTGCAGCGCCTCGGCGATCTCCACAATGGAGCGCTCGCCCATGCCGTAGGAGATGATATCCGCGCCGGAATCCATCAGGACGGAGCGCTTCATCTTGTCCGACCAATAGTCGTAGTGTCCGAGACGGCGCAGGCTTGCCTCAATGCCGCCTAAAATGATCGGTGTTTTCTTATAGGTGCGGCGGATCAGGTTCGAATACACGACAGCGGCATAATCCGGGCGCTTGCCCATCTCGCCGCCGGGTGAATACGCGTCCTGTCTGCGGCGCTTTTTCGTGACGGAATAATGGTTGACCATGGAGTCCATATTGCCGGCGGAAACAAGGAAGCCGAGACGCGGTTCGCCGAGGACCGTGACGCTCTCCGCGTCGCGCCAATCCGGCTGCGCGATGATGCCGACCGTAAAGCCGCGGCTTTCCAGAATGCGCGAGATGATCGCCGTGCCGAACGAGGGGTGATCGACATACGCGTCGCCCGTAATATACACAAAATCCAGCTGTTCGATCCCGCGGGCAGTCATGTCCGCACGGGAAACAGGCAAAAAAGCATTTCTGTCCATGAAAAAGAGTTCCTTTCACTCGATTTCTCCCCCGAACCGATCCGTTCGGCGGTCTATAGATACTTTGAGTATAGCATAATCCGCAGCAAAAGGAAACGCTCTGACAAAAAAACGAAAATTTTTGTATTTCCCGAAAAATTTCTCTTGACTTTTCGATTTTACCGCAGTATAATAATGTGCGTGTCAAGCGACGCGTTCACAACGTGCTGGTGTAGCTCAGTTGGTAGAGCAGCTGATTTGTAATCAGCAGGTCAGGGGTTCGAGTCCGTTCACCAGCTCCACAGACAGTTTCGGAGACCACAAATTCTCCGTGCTTATATAAAGTTAAAAGAGTTTCGGAAACGGACTCGAACCCTGAGAGGGTTTTGGCGTTAAGAAAACTTGTCAGTGACAAGTTTTTAGCCAAAAGCGGCGCAGCAGCTATGCTGCAAGCCGGGAAGACGCGCAAGCGGCTTCGTCCGTTCACCAGCTCCATATGGAGGAGTTCCCGAGTGGCCAAAGGGGGCAGACTGTAAATCTGTTGCGTCTCGCTTCGGTGGTTCGAATCCACCCTCCTCCACCAAAACAAAAAAGACATCCAAAAGGATGTCTTTT
>JAGAOD010000216.1 GCA_017623855.1 Clostridia bacterium | reverse complement strand
GTCGAATATTTCCGCATTATCAGCGGCGGGCTCATCTTCACGACCGTCATGCTGACCATCAACGCGGCACAGCGCGGCGCCGGCAACACAAAGCTCGCCATGCGCACGAATATGGTCTCGAACCTTGTCAATGTCGTCTTTAACTACCTGCTCATCGGCGGCAATCTCGGTTTCCCGGCACTCGGTGTACGCGGCGCGGCGATCGCGACCGTCATCGGCACCGTCTGCGGCTGTGCAATGAGCATTATTTCGCTGTTTTCGAGACAGTCCTTCGTCTATATCCGCGGCGTCAAGGGCTGGATCTCCTCGAAATTTGATATCAAGTCCATTCTGAACGTCGGCTCGAGCGCATTTGTTGAGCAGATCTTCATGCGCATCGGCTTCTTCCTGTTTGCGATCACGGTCGCAAGCCTCGGCACGACCGCTTATGCGGCACATCAGATCGGCATGAGCATGATGAGCCTTTCGTTCTCCTTCGGTGACGGCTTCTCGGTGGCGTCCGTCGCGCTCATCGGCCGCAGTCTCGGCCAGAAACGCCGCGACCTTGCGAAGCTGTATGCGTCCATGTGTCAGCGCATGGGTCTTCTCTGTGCGTTTATGATGTCCATGGTCTTCCTGTTCTTCGGGCGCGGTCTCTTCAGCCTGTTCTCGAGTGAGCCGGAGATCCTCGATATCGGTGTGATGATCATGCGCATTCTGTGCTTCGTCATCTACATGCAGATCACACAGGTCATCTTCTTCGGCTGCCTGCGCGGTGCCGGTGACACGAAGTTCACGGCGCTTTCGTCCCTCATCAGTGTGGCGATCATCCGTCCGGGCATGAGCTGGCTGCTCTGCAATCCGCTCGGTCTGGGGCTGCTCGGTGTATGGCTCGGTCTCGTGTGCGATCAGGTCACACGCTTCCTGCTCGGCTTCTTCCGTGTCCGTCAGGGCAACTGGCTGAAGATCAAGCTGTAAAACTACATAGCATAACAAAAAGGCTATCCGTTCGGATAGCCTTTTTTAATGTCATATTTGCTTTCGGACTATGGTGTACTCATCGCCGGGACGGTAATACGGACAGTTTTGGAAATTGCCGCCGATAAAATGTGCGGTCTCATCCTCGTCGAGGTCCATGTCACAGACGTAGAAGCCGAGCTCGTAATCGTACTCGTAGTACATGCAGTCCTCACATTTTGAGATCTTCTTTTCCATTACAGAACGCTCTGCAGGAACTGGCGTGTGCGCTCGTGCTTCGGGTTTGTGAAGATCTCCTCCGGAGCGCCCTCTTCGAGGATCACGCCGTCGTACATGAAGATGACGCGGTCCGCAACTTCACGGGCGAAGCCCATTTCGTGTGTGACGACGAGCATGGTCATGCCGTCCTCGGCGAGCTGCTTCATAACGTTCAGAACGTCGCCGACGAGCTCGGGGTCGAGTGCGCTGGTCGGCTCGTCGAACAGCATGATCTTCGGATCCATCGCGAGTGCACGTGCGATCGCAACACGCTGCTGCTGACCGCCGGAGAGTTTAGAGGGGTAGGAGTCTAATTTATCGCCGAGACCGACACGCTCGAGCAGCTCCGTTGCCTTTGCGCGTGCGTCCTTTTCGGAAACGCCCTTGACGTTCATCGGCGCGAGCATGACGTTCTGCAGTGCGGTCTTATGCGGGAACAGGTTGAAGCGCTGGAATACCATGCCCATTTCGAGCAGGATCTCTGCACGCTCCTTGCTGTTCATCTTGACGAGGTTCTTGCCGTTTACGCGATCCTCCATGAGGATGTCGTCGATCCAGATCTTGCCGCTCGTGTTCTTTTCGAGACGGTTCAGGGAGCGGAGGTAGGTGGACTTACCCGCGCCGGACGGGCCGATGATAACAACCACTTCGCCGGGTTCAACGGTCAGGTTGATGTTCTTCAAAACCTCGACGGTGCCGAAGGATTTGCATACATTTTCTGTTTTAATGATAGACATAGCGAAATCCTCCCTTATTCATAGATGGACAGCTTCTTCTCCAAACGGTTGAAGATGAAGGTGAATACGCCGGTGATGACGAGGTAGATGAGCATTGCGGGGATGTATACGAGTGCGCTTGCCTTGTTGGAAGCGATGATCTTCGTCTGGTAGGTGAGGTCGGTCAGAGCGATGATGGAGACCAGGGAGGTGTCCTTCAGAACCATGACGAACTCGTTGCAGATCGGCGGGATCATGCGGCGGTAAGCCTGCGGGATGATGACAAGGCGCATTGCCTGGCTGCGGGTGAGACCGAGTGCGCGTGCAGCCTCCATCTGACCCTTGTCGATGGACTGGATCGCGGCACGGATGATCTCAGCGAGGTACGCTGCAACGTTCAGCGTAAATGCGAGCCATGCGGCAAAGAAGCGGCTCTGGATGTTCAGTGCCGGAACGAGCTGCGGCATGGTGTAATAGATGAAGAACAGCTGCATCAGAAGCGGAGTGCCGCGGAAGAAGAAAATGTAGCCGCCGCAGATCTTGCTGATGACCGCGTTGCGGGAGATCTTGCCGAGTGCGAGGAACACGGCGAAAACGAGAGCTGCCGCAACGGAGGTCACGGACAGAGCGAGCGTCACGCCGGTGGACTGGATCAAAGCCGGCATCCAGCCGATGATCTTATTGATAGATTCCATCATAGGGTGAGTTTCCTTTCTTTAGGTACAGGCTGAATATCAAATTCAGAGACTTTACACAGGGCAAAGTCTCTGAACGAGAAATCGAACTGAAAAGGGGATTACTCCGGCTTCTTTGTTACGATAACAAGCTTGTTGGAGATGTACGGCTCGGTCATTTCGTAAGCTTCCTGACGATCCGGTGTAATGGAAACGCCGGAAATGATCATGTCGTACTGATCCTTGTCGAGACCTGCGAAGATGCCGTCCCAGGCTGTGTTGACGAACTCGATCTCGAGACCGAACAGCGCTGCGATCTCCTTAGCGAGGTCAACGTCGAAGCCGATGTAGTTGAGGCCGGTGTCGTCTGTGTATTCCATCGGAGGATAGCCTGCCTCGAAGCCGACGAGGAGCTTACCTTCCTTAACGGTCTTCAGATTCTCTGTGTCGATGACCGGAGCCTCTGTCACGTTGCGGACGCCCTCAGTGACATTGTCGCCGAAGTGTGTCTTTGCAATCTCACCGATCTTGCCGTTTGCATACAGTGTATCAACGGCAGCTTCCACAGCAGCGAGCAGCTCTGTGTTGCCCTTCTTGATGCAGATGCCCATCGGTTCGCCTTCGTCGCTTGTCCAAACGCTCTGCACGTTGGAGTCATCGCCGGTGAGGTAGTAAGCTGCGACAACGGAGTCTACGTAAACCGCATCACAGCGGCCGAGCTCGAGGTCATCGAAGCACTGTGTGATCTTCTCGTACGGGAGGATCTCGACCGTGGAGCCGTTATCGACCATTTCCTGCAGGCTGTCGTGTGCCGTGGTAGCGGTCTGAACGGATACCTTAGCGCCGTCGAAATCGTCCGGGCTTGCGATCGTCTTTGTTTCGGCAGTGCCGCCGCAGGCTGTGCAGGAGAGCACGAGCAGGCAGGCGAGAACCGCTGCAAGGAGCTTCTTCATTTTCATGTTTTTACCCTCTTTCTTTTGACGCGGGATGCGCATCAAAATACATTATATTAGATTACTGAGTCATGCTCTATTTTACTACCAAAAACCGGGGGAATCAATTAGTCATTTTGACAAATTATTGTATAAATATACATATATACATAGCTAAATTGGTATAAAACCACAAAAAGAGTGTATCGGCGAGGCCGATACACTCTATTGAGAGCAATTACTCTTTAACAACTATGCAAAGTGCGTTTGCGATGTACGGCTCGGTCATTTAAAATGCTTCCTGACGGTCCG
>JAGAOD010000215.1 GCA_017623855.1 Clostridia bacterium | reverse complement strand
TTGAAGATTACGGCGATGCGGTCGTCATGGGCGGCCGGTACGATAAGCTCCTTGAGAGCTTCGGCGAGCCGATGCCCGCCGTGGGCTTTGCCGCAGAGGTCGACGCCTTAGCCAAAAAGCTGCTTTCCGCCGAAGCGCAGACCGTGCCCACCCCCGAGGTGCTCGTGCACGCGGCGGACGGGGCGGAGATCCGCGCACAGCTTCTGTTAAGGGAGCTCACCGAACAGGGAAAATGTGTTGAAAGCTCGGTTTTCAACACGGAAGAAGAAGCCATGGAATATGCACGACACCGGGGTATCCCGGAGGTCATTGTTATAAAAGGAGAAGCGGAATGAAATCTCTTAGGATCGCTCTGACAAAGGGCAGACTCGAAAAAGACAGCGTCGCGCTGTTTGAAAAGATCGGTCTTGACTGCACCGCGGTCCGCGAAAAGGGCAGAAGACTCATCCTACCCATCGGGAACGGTGAGATCGAGGTCGTTTTGGCGAAGGCTGCGGACGTCATCACATATGTCGAAAACGGCGTTTGTGATTTGGGCGTCGTCGGCAAGGACACGATCATGGAAAACGGCAGCCGCTTTTTCGAAATACTTGACCTGGGCTTCGGCCGATGCCGCTTCGCCCTCGCCGCCAAAAAGGGCACCGACTTTTTCACAGGCTACAAAGAGAAAACCGTCGCTTCGAAATATCCGAACGTGTCGAGGCAGTTTTTTGAAAGCCGCGGCATGGATGTCCGCATTATAAAGATCGAAGGGTCTGTGGAGCTGGCTCCGCTCGTTGGGCTTGCGGACGGCATCGTGGATATCGTGGAGACCGGCTCCACACTGAAGGAAAACGGCCTCGAGGTCATCGAGACCGTCTCGGAGATCTCTGCAAGGCTCATCGTAAACACGGCGAGCCTCAAAATGCGCAAGGCGGAGATCGAAATACTCGTTGCAAAACTTGAAACCGCCATAAAGGAAAGGGAGTAATTGATATGATCCGTATTGAGAAGGGCGATCGCACCTACTGCGAAAGCTTCATTCAGAGCTTAAAGGCCCGTGTCAGCGAGAACGACCGCAAGGTCGAGGACAAGGTCGCCGCCATTCTGCGCGACGTCCGTGACCGCGGTGACGAGGCCGTCCGCGAATATTCCGTGCGATTTGACGGCTGGGTGCCCGAAAGCCTTGAGATCTCGATGGAGGCCATCGAGAAGATCACCGCCGATTGTGACCCCGAGTTCATCGCCGCGATGGAGCGCGCCGCGAATAATATCCGCGATTTCCACGCGCGCCAGAAGCAGCAGAGCCGCATCGATACATACCCCACGGGCGTCATCATGGGTCAGCGCGTCCGCGGTCTGAAGCGTGTCGGCGTGTACGTCCCGGGCGGCACGGCGGCATATCCCTCCTCCGTTTTGATGAACGTCATCCCGGCGAAGATCGCCGAGGTCGGGGAGATTGTCATGGTCACCCCGCCGGGCAGAAACGGCGTGCCGGACAAGAATATTCTGGCTGCGGCGAAGATCGCCGGCGTCGACCGCGTGTTTCTCATCGGCGGCGCACAGGCTGTCGCGGCGCTCGCCTACGGTACCGAGAGCGTTCCGAAGGTCGACAAGGTCGTCGGCCCGGGCAATATCTTCGTCGCGACCGCGAAAAAGCTCCTTTACGGTACGATCGACATCGACATGATCGCCGGCCCGAGCGAGATCCTCGTCATCGCGGAATCTACAGCAAAGCCCGCCTTTTTGGCAGCCGACCTCATGAGCCAGGCAGAGCACGACAAAATGGCCTCCGCCATTCTCATCACCCCCGACGAAGCCCTCGCGAAGGCGACCGCCGAGGAGATCGAAAAGCAGATGCTGACGCTCTCGCGGCGTGAGATCATCCGCGAGTCGATCGACAATTTCGGCGCGATCATCGTCTGCGCAAACATGGACGAGGCCGTTGATTTTGCGAATGAATTAGCCCCCGAGCACCTCGAGGTCTGCTGTGAAAATCCGCTCGAATACATAGGCCGCCTCGATAACGCGGGCTCCGTATTCCTCGGGAATTACTCCCCCGAGCCGCTCGGCGACTACTACGCGGGCCCGAACCACGTACTCCCGACGAGCGGCACGGCGAGATTTTTCTCCCCGCTCTCCGTCGACGATTTCATTAAGAAATCGAGCTTCATTTATTACACCGAAAAAGAGCTTTTGAAGGCTGCGGACGATATCATTCTGATCGCCGAGACCGAGGAGCTCACCGCACACGCAAATTCCATTGCGGTCAGAAAACAAAAGAAATTTTAACTTCCGGCAGAGGTGAATGACATGTACGAATTAAACAGTAAGATCCGCGATCTTACGCCCTACAAACCGCTCGCGGGCGAATATAAGATCCGGCTCGACGCGAACGAATCCTTCCTGCCGCTGCCGGAGGATCTCAAAAAAGCGGCGGCGGATGCGGTACTCAGCGTCCCGCTCAACCGCTACCCCGACCCGACGGCGTCGGCGCTCTGCAGGGCGTTTGCGGCGCGGTACGATGTGCCGTTTGAGAATGTCGCCGCCGGCAACGGCTCCGACGAGCTCATTTCCGTCATCATGCAGAGCTTTCTCATGAAGGGCGACGCGTATGCGGTCGTTTTGCCGGACTTTTCGATGTACAATTTCTACGGCTACGTCTCCGAATGCCGCGCGGTCGAGATCGAAAAAGACGGTTTTTGGAAAATTGATGTTGACAAGGTCATCGAAACCTGCAACAATGAGAACGTGAAGCTGCTCATTTTCAGCAATCCCTGTAACCCGACCGGACAGGGACTTTGCCGTGAAGAAGTCAGAAGGCTTATTAAGGGCGTTCGGGCGCTCGTCGTTTTAGACGAAGCGTACATGGACTTTTGGGATGAGACCATGCTGCCGGAGTTTGCGGCGTATGATAATCTCCTCATTTTGAAGACCTGCTCGAAGGCGTTCGGTCTTGCGGCACTTCGTGTCGGCTTTGCGGTCGGCGATGAAAAGCTCGTCCGTGCCATTAAGGCGGTGAAATCCCCGTACAACGTGAACAGCCTTTCGCAAGCGTTTGCAAAGTGCGTTTTGGAGGACGGCGACGCGTGTGACAGAGCATTTTCCGAGATCCGTGCATCAAAGGCGGCGCTCGAAACCGGGCTCAGAGCACTTGCGGAGAAATATCCGGCGATAGAAATCAGAGACAGCGTCACGAATTTTGCGGTCGTAAAATCCGAAAAGGCAGAAGCGATTTTTAGGTATCTGCTCGAAAATTCGATCGCGGTGCGGTATTTTAAGAACATGTCCGCGCTGCGTATCACGGCAGGTACGGCGGAAGAAAACGAGGCGGTTTTAGCCGCCATCGAGAAATTTTTCAAAACTTAAAGGGAAGGGTGTGCGCCCATGGAACGCATGGCACGGATCACACGCAGGACAAAGGAAACGGATATTGAACTCACCTTGCAGCTCGACGGCGGCGAAGTGGATATCTCCACAGGTGTCGGCTTCTTCGACCACATGCTGACCGCGTTTGCGGTGCACGGCGGCTTCGGCTTACAGCTTAAAACCGTCGGCGACTGGCACGTCGACTGCCACCACACGGTCGAGGACACGGGCATCGTGCTCGGCAAGGCGTTTAAGGCGGCGCTCGGTGATCGCAGCGGCATCGTCCGCTACGGCAACGCGATGATCCCGATGGACGAAGCGCTCGGCTTCTGCGCGGTGGACGTGAGTGGCAGACCGTACCTTGTGTTTGACGCCGTTTTCCCGCAGGAGCGCGTCGGCGACTTTGACACCTGCATGACCGAGGAGTTTTTCCGCGCACTCAGCGATAACGCGGGCTTCACGCTCCACTTAAAATGCCCCTACGGCAAAAATTCCCACCACATGATCGAAGCGCTCTTCAAGGCGGCGGCACACGCACTCTGCGACGCAACGGCGGAAAACAGCACCGGCGCAGTGCTCTCGACGAAGGGGACGCTTTCTGAATAACACGGAACAGAAGAAGGATAAATTATGATCATTTTACCTGCCATTGACATCAAGGACGGCAAGTGTGTTCGCTTGATGCAGGGCGATTACAACACCGCGCATAAGGTCGCGGAAAGTGCGGTCGAGACCGCGAAGGGCTTTGAAAACGCAGGCGCCAGATGGATGCACATGGTCGACCTCGACGGCGCGAAGGCGAAAAAGCCCGTCAACACCGACACGGTCTTTTCCGTGCGCGGCAATACGAATATCAACATTGAGGTCGGCGGCGGCATCCGCGATATGGCGACCGTCGACATGTATATTTCGGGCGGCGTGAACCGCGTCATTTTGGGCTCTGCGGCGCTGCATGACCCCGACTTCGTGCGGGAAGCCGTTAAGACGTACGGCAGAAGGATCGCCGTCGGCATCGACGCCTTAAACGGCAAGGTCGCGGCGGAGGGCTGGACCGAGCAGAGCGAGATCGATTATTTGGAGATGGCAAAGCGCATGGAGGACATCGGCGTGCGCTATCTCATTTTCACCGATATCTCGAAGGACGGCATGCTGAGCGGCCCGAACCTGCAGATGCTTGACCGCATCAACCGCGCGGTCAGCTGCAGCGTCATCGCAAGCGGTGGCGTCAGCAATCTGAAGGATATCATCGCCCTGCACGCGCTCGGGCTTTACGGCGCGATCGCGGGAAAATCGCTCTACACGGGCGCACTCGATCTTTCACAGGCGGTCAGAGCCTGCCAGCGCTTAAGCGGCAGCGGACTCAAGACCCGCGAGGAGACCGAAGAACATCTGGAGCGCTATTTCATAAAGTCCGAGCTCATCCCCGCCGTCGTGCAGGAAGCATCGACGGGTGAGGTGCTGATGCTCGCGTATATGAACCGCGAGTCGATGCTCAAAACGCTCGAGACCGGCTACACATGGTTTTATAGCCGCAGCCGGCAGACCCTTTGGAATAAGGGTGCAACGAGCGGTCATGTTCAGAAGGTCGTCAGCATCACAGCCGATTGCGACGATGACACCCTGCTTATAAAGGTCGTGCAGACCGGCCCTGCGTGCCACACGGGCAGCCACAGCTGCTTCTTCAAAGAGATCGCAGAGTTCTGATCGGAGGAAATTCATGGATATTTTGGATATGCTTTATGAGACCGTCCTGTCCCGCAAGGGCGAAAAGCAGGAGGGCTCTTACACCTGTTATCTGTTCGAGCAGGGGCTCGATAAGATCCTCAAAAAATGCGGTGAGGAATGCAGCGAGGTCATCATCGCGGCGAAAAACGGCAAGGCGGATGATACGGTCGGCGAGCTTTCCGACCTTCTCTATCACCTCACCGTTCTCATGGTGAATGAGGGCATCGAGCTCGATGCCGTGAAGGACGAGCTTTACCGCCGCCACGCAAAGACCGGTAACCTCAAAACTTTTCATAAGGTGGATAAAAATACATGACGCCGGAAGAAAAACGCGCGCTCTGGAAAGCGGAGGAAGCCTCTGCCGAAATGATCGGCTGGGACTTTTCCCATCTTGACGGGCGACTGATCGAAAAAACGCTCCCGTGGGATTATAAGGCGAAGGTGCTCGATTTCTTAAAGCCCGAAAGCCATGTTCTCGACATGGGCACGGGCGGCGGTGAATTCCTTTTGTCCCTGCGTCATCCCTTCCGTCAGACTTCGGTCACGGAGGGCTGGGGGCCGAATTTTGAGCTCTGCAAAAAGAAGCTCGAGCCGCTCGGCATCACGGTGAGACAGTCCTTTGACAATGAGCCCATCCCTTACGGTGACGCGGAATTTGACATTGTCTTAAACCACTATGAGTCGTACGACATAAACGAGGTGCGCCGCGTGTTAAAGCCCGGCGGGTACTTCATCACACAGCAGGTCGGCGGCAGCAACGGGCTGGCACTCAGAAAATTCTTCGGTGACGGCGGGCTCGATATGCCGGACTTTAACCTCGAGAATGAAGTGCCGCGGTTTCAGAAGGCCGGCTTTTCCATCAACTACAAAAACCAGTTCTACGGTGACGACAAATACCTCGATACCGGCGCGTTCGTCTGGTACATGAAGGTCATCCCGTGGGAATTCCCGGACTTCTCCGTGGACAAGGAGTTCGAAAAGCTCCTGAAATTAGACGCGCTCTGTGAAAAGCAGGGCTATATCCCGCACACCCAGCACCGGTTCATCATCATCGCGAGAAAGAGAAAATAAGCAAAAGAGACGCAGTGCATCGTAACACGGCGTCTCTTTTTTTGTGAAGAATGCGCGGAAAAGGGATTTATCGGTTGTATAATACAAGATATTGTGCTATAATCTAACTAACTACAGCTACAATCAGTGTGCTTTGCTGTGAATACGAAGGAATGGGAGGTGCGGCAATGTCCGAGGTTTTGGTATCGGTCGTGATACCGGCTTATAACTGTGCAAAAACTTTGCAAAAAGCGGTCGATTCCGCACTGACGCAGGACGTTTCGCTTGAGGTCCTTGTGCTGAATGACTGTTCCAAGGAGCCGCTCGACGCCGTCATGCAGGCGTATGCTGAGGACGAGCGGGTGCGGTATCTCGTGAACGAGGAAAATCTCGGTGCGGCTCAGACGAGAAACCGGGGTGTGAAGCTTGCACGGGGGCGCTATGTCGCTTTTTTGGATGCGGACGACTACTGGGCGGCGGGAAAGCTTAAAAAGCAGCTTGCACTTTTGAACGAAACGGGCTGTGTGATTTGTTCTACCGCGCGCGAGCTTATGCAGCCGGACGGCACGCTTTCCGGCTATACGATCCCGGTGCCGGAGCGTTTTTCGTACGGTTCCCTCTGCCGCGGCAACGTCATAAACTGTTCCTCGGTGCTCATTCTTCGCGAGGCTGCACTCGAGTTTCCGATGGAGCACGAGGACTGCCACGAGGATTATCTCATGTGGCTGCGCGTGCTCAAAAAATACGGGGACGGCTGTGCGGTCAATGAACCGCTCCTGAAATACCGCGTCTCAAACACCGGTAAGTCCGGCAGCAAGCTCCATTCGTCCGTTCTGGCGTGGCGCACATACCGCTACATGGGGTTCAGCCTGCCGCGTTCGATTTTTTACTTTTTGAATTATGCCTTCGGCGGTCTTAAGAAGTACCTGCCGTGGTTTTTGAAGTGATGGTATGAAGACTTTGGAAATTTTGATGTCCTGTATGCACCAGACCGATGCGTCCCTTGTGACCGCGTCGAAGATCACCGGCGACTGCGTCGTCATCAACCAGTGCGACAGGGAGGATTACGCCGAATATCCCACGGAAAACGGCACGGCGCGCATGGTTTCGACCACCGCACGCGGGCTTACAAAAAGCCGCAATATGGCGATCCGCACCGCAAAAGCGGATATCTGTATGCTCGCAGACGATGACGAAAAGTTCGTGCCCGATTACGAAGCGCGCATTCTGAAAGCGTATGAGGCACTGCCCGACGCGGATGTGATCGCGTTCAAGATGATCCACCGCCCGCGCTCGTTCGGGGACAAGGTGATGCGTGTGCGCTTTCCGAACACGATGAAGATCTCCTCGGTGCAGATCTCGTTTAAGCGGGAAAGTCTCCTTAATAACGGCGTGTGTTTTGACGAGCTGCTCGGCGCCGGCAGCGGCAACGGGGCGGAGGAGGAGCTGAAATTCCTCACCGACTGTGAACGCGCGGGGCTTAAGATCTATTATGTACCGGTCGAGATCGCGGCGGTCGGGGCGGAGAGCTCCACGTGGTTCGGCGGCTTTGATGAAAAATTCTTCGAAAATCGCGGTGCGACAACGCGTTACATCCTCGGTTTTCCCCTGGCGTCGCTCTATGCGGTCTACTACGTGCTGACGAAAAAAGCACTCTATCAAAAGAATATTTCTCCCGCGGGGGCGCTCAAGGCGACCTTCCGCGGCATTATGAAAAACAGGATCACCAAGCTGAAAAAGCAGAAAGGGGAGTAAACATGAAAGTTTTGTCCTTCGTTATCCCCGCCTATAACAGCGAAAAGTTCCTCGACAAGGCGATCCCCTCGATGCTCGTGCCGGAAATTCTTGATAAGCTCGAGATCATCGTCGTAAACGACGGCTCGACCGACGGGACGGCCGCAGCAGCGGAAAAGTACTGTGCAGAGTACCCCGAAACGGTTCGGCTTATCTCGCAGGAGAATAAGGGGCACGGCGGCGCGCTCAACACCGGCATCGCCGCAGCCTCGGGCAAATACGTCAAGGTCATCGACGCCGACGATTGGGTCGAGTCCGGGAATTTGCCGAAGTTCATTTCCTGTCTCGAAGGCTGCGAAAGCGACGTCGTGCTGACGCATTTCAATACGGTCGATATCACCTCGGGCGAAGTCAGAAAGTGGAAGAGCTTTCCGGAGGTCTTCTGTAAACCGCTCACCTTCGGGGAGATCATGCAGAGCGAACGCGACTTTTTCCGTGTGCTCTGCTTTCACGGCATCACCTATAAAACCGATTTTTACAGACAGTTCGGCATCCGTCTTTCCGAGCACGTCTTTTACGAGGATTTCGAATTTGCGACGTTCCCGTGCTGCTTTGCAAATAGTGTGACGCCGCTTGACCTTTTTGTTTACGATTACCGCGTCGGCGACGTGACCCAAAGCGTGTCGGACGCTGCAAAATTGAAGCGCATCACGCATCTCGAGACAGTCCTTCGGCGGCTGATCGCGGAAAAAAAGCGTGCGGCTTTGCCTGACGGCGGCAAGGCGTATGTCCGAATGAAAACGAGTGAGCTTCTGATGAGCTATTTTACGACCGTTCTGCTGTCCGAGCCCGATAAGAAAAAGGGCAGAAAAGCGGCGGACGGGATGCTCGCGGTCTTTCGGATTGAGTATCCCGAGGTCGCCGCGGCGGTCGAAAAGAAATACAAGGTGTTCCGTCTTCTGAACCGTCTGCATATTTCCAAGGGTACATGGGAAGCTCTTATGCGCTCAAGGCTTTACAGAAAGCTTCGCGGCGAAGCGGATTTTTCCTGAGTTTGCCTCAGAGAGCGCCCCGAAAAAAGGTTGCGTTCGGATGCATTTTAAGCTATAATTTAGTTATATATGCATGGAGATCTGAGCGGAAAGAGTGAATTTCTGCTCCTATATATGTTTGTCCGATTTATCATAACGGGAAAGGATCATAGATATGTACGATTATCTCATTGTCGGCGCCGGTCTCTACGGCGCGGTTTTTGCACACGAGCTTACAAAGCAGGGCAAGAAATGCCTTGTTATCGACCGCCGCGAGCACATCGCGGGTAATGTCTACACCGAAAACGTGAACGGTATCAACGTCCACAAGTACGGTGCACACATTTTCCACACCTCCGACATAGAGGTCTGGGACTATGTCAATCAGTTTGCCGAGTTCAATAACTACGTGAACAGCCCGATCGCCGTTTATAAGGACGAGCTGTACAACCTGCCGTTCAACATGAACACCTTCTCCAAGATGTGGGGCGTCCGCACGCCGGCGGAAGCCAAGGCGAAGATCGCCGAGCAGGTCGCGGAGCTCAACATCACCGAGCCGAAGAACCTGGAGGAGCAGGCTCTGAGCCTTGTCGGTACCGACGTCTACACAAAGCTCGTCAAGGGCTACACCGAAAAGCAGTGGGGACGTGACTGTACGGAACTGCCCGCGTTCATCATCAAGCGCCTGCCCTGCCGTTTCATCTACGATAATAACTACTTTAACGACCGCTATCAGGGCATTCCGATGGGCGGATACACCGCGATGGTCGAGAAGATGCTCGACGGCGTCGAGGTTCGCCTCAACACGGATTTCTTTGCGTTCATCAAGGAAAATCCGGATATTGCCGGGAAGATCGTATACACGGGCTGCATCGACGAGTATTTCGGCTATAAGCTCGGTCACTTAAATTACCGCAGTGTGCGTTTCGAGACCGAAGAGCTCGACATCGAGGACTATCAGGGCAACGCGGTCGTCAACTACACCGAGCGCGAGGTGCCGTTCACACGCATCATCGAGCACAAGCATT
>JAGAOD010000214.1 GCA_017623855.1 Clostridia bacterium | reverse complement strand
TATTTTTTGGTTGCCGGGTCGTCGGTCAAACCTAAAATATAATCGGTTGATGTTTTGTAAAATTTTGCAAGTTTAATTAAAACAGTTGTGGGGACATCATTTTCGCCTGTTTCATATTTGGAATATCCCGTTTGTGACATTCCTAACATTTTAGAAATTTGTGTTTGATTTAAGTCTTTATCTTCACGCAAATCTCTTATTCGTCTATACATAGATTTTTCCTAAAAAATATTTAAAAGATTATAACATAATATGAGTAAATCGCTTGACTTTTAACCTAAAACAGGTTAAAATACATTTGAGGTGATCCACATGTGCCAACCTAATTGCAGCTCCTGCAAATATTTCTGCCAGCACTATACCTTCGACAGGAAAAGAATCTTCCGGGTATATTGCGGACACTGCACGTATCCAAAAATCAAGCCAAAGAAACCGGATGCCAAAATATGCGGAAACTACATCAGCAAAGAACCGGATGAGAAGGCTTTCGTGAGCAAGGAATATTTGAGCCGCGCGCTGCTTGACTACATAACCAAGCTTGAACTCCTTCCGGAAATTCAGAGCTTGAATGAAGAATGAAATGCACCGTTACGGTCGCCCGTCGGAATTTGCGCCGCACTCGCAGGCGGATGATCCGCCCTACGAAGCTGCCTTCGGCCCGGCGAAATCGGCTATTACATATTCCCTAACTAAAAACGCGCCCTTCGTCAGAAAGGCGCGTTTTTTGGTTGTTTATCCCGCCGGCGTCGCGGAGGACGCGGTTTCGTCTGTGACGGAGACGTGGCAGGTGTATGTGCCGGTGATCCAGCAATTGTCCGCATTCATGATCTTCACGGAGACCGGGACCTCCATGCGATTTTTGAGCTCGGTGATACCGGAGAAGTCGACCGTACAGAAGACGGATTCTCCGCTGAGCTTCGAGATGATCGCCGCCGGACCGACCGCCTTCACGGTGATGCTCTCCGTGATCGGCTCGATCTTCTTGCCCTCGGGCGCGTTGATGACGCTGATATTCGCGGTCTTGAGCTCCGTCATGGAGTAACCGTTCATGTTGAACTTAACCGTGACGGTCTGCGCGTTGCTGATATTCGTGACACCGGGCGGCACCGGGATCTCCATCGTGAAGGTGTTGTTCTCCGGGGTGACGTCGTAGAAATTGATCGGCGTCGAGAGCGTCAGCGTTTCGTTCTTCGAGATGATCTCGCCGTCACCGACGATGTCAATGCTCTGCGGCTCGATGGTGATGCGCTTGTCGGGGAAGCTCTCGGGGAGATTGCGGATATCCGGCAGAATGCCGACCGTTCCGCGGCTCGTGACCTGCACGGAAACATCGACCGTGTCGTCGCTGAGGACGATGTGGTGCATGGAGGGATTGATTACCTCGCCGTTATAATCGAGCAGGGAGAGCTTGCAGGATACCGAGCGGGACTGCGTCAGCTCCTCCGAGAATTCGTAAATGAGCGCCGCCTTCGCGACCTTGTTGACCTCACTCTCCGGGCCGGAGATCGTCACGATCTCCGCTGAGAGCATCGGGTTGGACGAGACGTAATAGCCGTCCGCTGCGGCATATTTGACCTGCTTGTCGATCGTGAGCTGTGTTTCCTTATATTTGTCGTAGGTCAGAACGACCTCGGAGGGTTCTACGCCCTCGACCTCGTAATCGGCAAGGGTATTGCCCTTCTTATATGCGCGGAGCGTGACCGTCGCCTGCTGCATGGAATTGCCCGTGAGCATCGTGAGGGACGGGTCAAGCGTCGCCGTGACGCCGATGTCCTCGGTCGTCAGCTTCGAGGTGACGACGGAATTGCCCGAGACCGAGACGTCCGTCGAGGTGAAGCTCTGGTCGAATACGCGCACGCCGGCCTCCTGTGCCGTCTGGGAGATCTCGATCTGAATCGGAACATTCGTGACGACCGAGCCGCGTCCCTCCATTTCGGCGTCCATCATTGCAAACCAAATTACGGTCGCGGTCAGAACGGAGAAGACCAGAAGGAAGGTGTTGTTGTCAAAGGGATGAAAATTCTTCAGGGAGAATTTCTTCGCGCCGGACGCCACCGGGACTTTTTTCTTAAACCACGCTTTTGCCATCACTTCTTCACCGCCTTTTTAGAGATAAAGCTGAGGCCGCGGCGTACGGGCTTCTCATCCGGAGCGATGAGCAGCGTTTCGAGCGCGTCGCGCAGCGTATCCTTTGTGTAATCGCGTGTCAGGCTGCCGTTGACCGCAACGGAGATATTGCCGGTCTCCTCGGAAACGACGATCGCCACGCCGTCGGATTCCTCACTGACGCCGAGTGCCGCGCGGTGGCGCGTACCGAGCTCGGCCGAGACCGCCGGATTTTTCGTCAGCGGCAAAATGCAGCCGGCAGCATGGACCATGCCGTTTCGGACGATCATCGCACCGTCATGCAGCGGCGCCTTGTTGAAAAAGATATTGCCGACGATCTGACCCGTCGGGGTGCAGTTGATGAGCGTGCCGGTGTTGATGATCTCACCGAGATTCGTCTGCCGCTCGAACACGATGAGCGCGCCCATTTTGAGCCCCTGCAGGATCTCCACGCCCTCGCACACCGCGTTGATCGCCTTTCTCATCTGCTGCTTTTCCTCGTCCCTGTCGCGTCCGCCGCCGACGGCGCTCACGATGGACTGGCCGACGTTGCTGCGGCCGACCTGCTCGAGTGCCTTGCGGATCTCGGGCTGGAACAGAATGAGGATCGCAACGAAGGCGAAGGTAAAGAAATAATTCAGAAATTCACTGACCATCAGAAGATCGAGCGCATGGGAGACGAGGAACAGGGCGACCACGATCACAAGGCCCTTGACAAGCTGCCCCGCGCGGGTCTCGCGCACAAGCTTGATGATGCCGAACATCAGAAGCGCCACGATGAGAATGTCCACCGCATCCTTGAACTGGAAGCTCTTCGCAATGGCGATCAGGTTGTCCCACCACGCCGTGATGCTCTCTAAAATTCTGTCCAAATCCGTCACCTCTCCCCGAACGCACAAAGCGTTCTGATTTTGCTTACGGTATAATAACACATACTGATGTTATTGTAGCACAATCAAAACGCAAAGGAAAGAGGATAACATAATTTTTTTGAGTGGAAAGATGAAAG
>JAGAOD010000213.1 GCA_017623855.1 Clostridia bacterium | reverse complement strand
CCCTGAGCACGGGCACGACCAGATGCCGCAAACGGTTTCTCGTGTATTCGGTCGAAAGATTCGTGGAATCCACAACGAATGTAAGTCCGAAATGCGCGCAGAGAAATTCGATCTCCTCGCGCGAAACGAGCAGGAGCGGTCGGCAGATATTCCCTCTTTTTGCCGGAATACCGCACATACCGCGCAGCCCCGCACCGCGAACCAAATTGAGCAGAACCGTCTCCGTCTGATCATCCGCATTGTGCGCCGTCGCAATATATCCGTTTTCTCCGGCGATCTCGGAAAATACCTCGTAGCGTATACGCCTTGCACACTCTTCAATGCCTTCTCCGGTGTTTTTCGCGATCTGCGGGATATCTTTTTTCAACACGGAGAGCCTGAGCCCGTGGAGAGCACAGAACGCTTTGACGAAGGCTTCATCACGGTCGGCTTCCGCACCGCGAATGCCGTGATTGACATGCACCGCGTGCACACGCTCCGCGCCGTAATGCAGCAAAAGCAAATATGTCAGCAGCATGGAATCCGCGCCGCCGGAAAGACCGACGACGATCTCGCCGCTGCCGTCAAAATCAAACCGAACCTTTTCGAGGATCGCCTCAGCCTTCACGCCGCACGACCTCCTGCGATGTAAAACGCATAAACTCGCCCTGCCAGTGCAGCGGTACGCTTCTCAGCTCGCCGTGACGGTTTTTTGCGACGATACACTCCGCACTGTTCTTATCGACCTCTTCGGGCGACTTCGCTTCGTTCGAATAGTACGCATCTCTGTACAGGAACAGAACGATATCGGCGTCCTGCTCGATAGAACCGGAATCTCGAAGGTCGGAAAGCACAGGACGGTGCTCCTGACGCTTTTCGCCCGCGCGGGCAAGCTGCGCCAGTGTCACGACCGGGATGTTCAGCTCTTTCGCCATGATCTTGAGGCTTCGTGTAATTTCGGAGATTTCCTGTACGCGGTTATCGATACGCTGCGCACTGTTCATCAGCTGCAGGTAGTCGATCATAACGAGATCCACGTCCTTCAGACGGCGGATCTTCGCTTTCATTTCCGGGACGGTGATGCCCGGCGTATCATCAAGATACAGGTCGGCCTTCGAAAGGATATCTCCCGCCTCAACGAGACGTGTCCATTCCCCTTCGGAAAGCTCGCCGGTACGCAGCTTTGTGCCGCCGACCATCGCTTCGGAGGAGAGCACACGGGACGCAAGCTGCTCCTTCGACATCTCGAGGGAGAAAAACGCCACACGCTTTCCGGTCACCACACTGACATTTCGCGCAATATTCAGCGCAAATGCCGTTTTACCCATACCGGGACGCGCGCCTAAAATGATCAGGTCGGACTGATTCAGACCGGTGATCGTATTGTCGAGCTCGCGGATACCGGTAGGAATGCCGCGGTAAAGATCCTTGTCCGGAGAATTCAATCTGTCAAGGCGCTCGAAAGTATCGAACAGCACCTCACTCAGACGCTCTAAGCCGGCTACGGCTTTTCCGCGGCGGATATCGAAAATGCGCTGCTCTGCCGAATCGAGAAGCAGCGAGGTCTCACCCGCGCCCTCCGTCGCATCGTTCAAAATGCCCCTTGCCGCATGAATGAGCATGCGGACATCGAATTTGTCGCGAACGATCTTGCAGTATTCCTCGATGTTCGAAATACTCGGCACGAGCTGTGCCAGCTGCATCAGGTAGACCTTGCCCGTTCCCTCGTCAAACGTATCCTCATCACGCAGACGCTCAAGCAGCGTGACCAGATCGACCGGTCTGCCCGCCGTGAACATTTCGAGCATGGCGCCGTAGATCGTACGGTTATTAACCTGATAGAAATAGTCGGCGCGCGGGAGCATTTCCGCGACGATCGTCAGACAGGACGGATCCAAAAGCACGGCACCGAGAACGGACTGCTCTGCCTCCGCGCTGAAAGGCAGTACCATGCCCGGTACTGCCGGTGTATTCAATTCAAAATGCGTGTCCGACATCAGGACCACAGCCTTTCGTGAATTTTAGAAGAACCGATTACGCTTCGGTAACGGACACGGACATCTTTGCGGTGATGCCGGCATACAGCTTGATCTCAAACTGGTAGGTGCCGAAAGCCTTGATGTCGGCGGAAAGCTGGATCTTGCGCTTGTCGATCTCCACGCCGAACTGCTTCTTGATCTCCTGTGCGATCTCCTTCGCGGTGACGGAACCGAACAGTCTGCCGCCCGCACCGGACTTTGCCGTAACGCGTACGATCTTATCCTTGAGCTCATCAGCAGCCTTCTGTGCTTCTTCGGTCTCTGTCTTGATCTTATAAGCCTTGGATGCTTCCGCATTCTTCAGCTCGTTCATAACCTGTGCATTCGCGTCCTTTGCCAGCTTGCGCGGAAGAAGGAAATTGCGTGCATAACCCTCGGCGGCATTGATCAGCTCGCCTTTCTTGCCAACACCCTTAACGTCGGCCAAAAGTACAACCTTCATAAGTCATATCCCTTTCTGAAATCAATTTTCTTTCTTTGTGGCAAGTGCCAGCTTCTGATCCAGTACACGGAGCAGAGCCTTGCGCACCTCGCCTGTGGAGCTGTTTTTCACCTGTGCGCCGGCCATGTTCAGATGACCGCCGCCGCCGAACTCTTCAAGCAGGATCTGCACGTTGACATCGCCGAGACTGCGGGCGGAGATGCCGATCTCATTGCCCGCACGGAAAATAACGAACGATGCACGTACATTCTGAATGGAGAGCAGCTCATCGGCTGCCTGTGCCGCCGCAATGCGAACGTTCGGGAACTCCCAGTTGGAGCAGGCGATGGCACAGTTTTTATACACCTCGGCACCCGCAACGAGCTGTGAGCGCTCCTTGTAGGTATCGAGAGAATTGGCAAATAATTTTTTGACCTCTACGGTATCCGCACCGCGGCGCTTCAGATAAGCGGACGCTTCAAAGGTACGCACACCTGTCTTCAGGACAAAATTCTTGGTATCGAGCATGATGCCCGCAAGCATCGCCGTGGCTTCACGCGGATTGACCGCGGAAGAGTTCATATACTGCACAAGCTCACTCACCATTTCCGACGCGGAGCTCGCGTACGGCTCATGGTAGAAAATGAGTGCATCCTTGATGTGCGTGACCATCATGCGGTGATGGTCGATAACGACGACGCGGGAAATGGCATTGAGCACATCCTGGCTCTCCACAAAATTCGTGGAATGTGTGTCAACAACGATCAGCAGGGACCGCGCCGTACACATTTCAAGCGCTTCCTGCGGCGTGACAAAGAGGTTTTCGTATTCGGGCTGGTTTTCGAACATGCCGATCAGACCGGAAGCCATGGAACGGCTGCGGTCGATGACCACACTGGCTCTGCGCTGCAGACCCTTTGTCACCGCAGCCCAAACACCGATCGCGGAGCCGACACTGTCGAGGTCGGAGTTGACGTGACCCATGATGAACACGCGGTCGCTCGTACGGATATGATCGGAAAGCGTCGCGGCAATAACGCGCGTACGGACCTTGTCGCGCTTCTCGACGCCCTTCGAAAGACCACCGAAAAACTCGTATGTACCGTCCGCCCGGCGAACGGTAACCTGATCGCCGCCGCGTCCGAGCGCCATGTCAAGCGCCTGACGGGCATGCATTTCACTGAGCGCTGCGGTGTCCGAACCGCGTCCGATACCGATGGAAATCGTCGCGGACATGCCGTTTTCGCCCTTGATCGCGCGAATGCTGTCCAGCACCGTAAATCGTTTCTGCTTCGCCTGCTCAATATGCAGGTCATCGGTGATCAGCATATAACGTCCGCTCGGAAGACGGCGGATAAAGCCGCCCATCTCCTCCGTGGACCACTTTCTGAGTACATTTTCCACCTCAGCGGTGATACGGGAATCCTCACTGCTGGCTGAATCGCGTGAAAGCTCCTCGCGGTTGTCGAACGAAATCATGGCAACGACCGTATGCTTTTCACGGTATTCGCGGTGGATCCGTTTATAATACGTATCATTTACGAAATAGACCACGCAGCTGCTGCCCGAGCGAAGACCGTATGCGGTGAACTCTTTCCCGCCGTATGAAACCGCAGTTCCGTCCTCGGAGAGGATCTGACGCAGGGTCTTCGGATAGATATAGGAAGCGATATTTGTACCGCGCTCTTCCTCATCCGGCGAAAACAGCTCCGAGAAGCGGTCGTTCGTCCAAATGATATCTCCCTGATTGCCGAGCACGGCTACAGGCAGGCTGAACTGTGAAAAATCATGCTCCTCCTCCGCGGAAAGCACACGCTTTGCGGCGCGGAGCGCCGAACCGACACGCACCCTGTACTGCAGGTCTGTCAAAACAACAAATACAGTGCAGAGGACCGACACGGTCAGCTCGAAAAAGAACAGATATATATTGTGACTCCAGCTCAGTGCGGTCATAACGAACAGAACAGCGATCATCACATAGCAGATCGGCGAGATCATCCAGATGCGTCTGTCTTTCATTTTCCGCCCTCCTCCCGGTCAGTGATCTGACGTAAATTTTGCGGCAATTATACCTCCATGATGATCGGCAGGATCATCGGGCTGCGGCGTGTACGCTGGTACAGGAAACGGGACAGCCCGTCGCGCACACGAAGCTTTATGGTGCTCCAGTCGCGAATGCGCTCCGCAGCGCAGCGCTCCACGATATCGGTAACGAGCTTTCTGGCCTCTTCCATCAGCTCCTCGGACTCGCGTACATAGACGAAGCCGCGGGAAACGATATCCGGACCGGATGCGATCTCCCCGCTGACGGAATCGATCGTGCAGACCGCGATGATCAGACCGTCCTCGGAAAGGTGCTTTCTGTCTCTGAGAACAATGCTGCCGACATCTCCGACACCGAGACCGTCGACCATGACGGCACCTGCGGGTACATCCGGAAGCTGCTTCATATAAGCTTCGTTGATCTCGACCGCATTGCCGATATCGCCGATGAAGATATTTTCCTCCGGCATACCCATGCTGATCGCAACGCCGGCATGCTTGCGCAGATGCTTCTGCTCACCGTGTACCGGAATAAAATACTTCGGCTTTGTCAGTGCCTGCATGAGCTTCAGCTCCTCCTGGCAGGCATGACCCGAAACATGGACCTCATACATGGACTCATAAACCACATCGCAGCCGTGCTTCATGAGCTCATCGACGACCGTTCCGACCATTTTCTCGTTGCCGGGGATCGGACGGGCGGAAATGATGATCATATCATCCTCGCCGACCGCCACCTGACGGTGATCGGAAAACGCCATACGGGTCAGCGCGGACATCGGCTCGCCCTGGCTGCCGGTCGTGATCAGAACGATCTGATCATTCGGATAACGGGAGATCATATTGAGATCGATCAAAAGACCTTCCGGCACATTCAGATATCCAAGCTCGCTCGCGATGGACATGACGTTGACCATGCTGCGTCCGGAAAGGGCGACCTTGCGTCCGTAGCGTGCCGCGCAGTCGATGATCTGCTGTACACGGCTGATGTTCGAGGCAAAGGTCGCGATGATCAGACGCTTATGCCCGGCCTCGGCACGTGCAAAGAGCGCCTCAAAGGTCTCGTTGTCCTTCTGTTCGGTCTTCGTATATCCGGGACGCTCCGCATTTGTGGAGTCGGCCATCAAAAGCAGCACGCCCTCCTGACCGAGCTGTGCAAAACGTGCCAGGTCGATCATACCGCCCTGTGTCGGTGTGAAGTCGATCTTAAAGTCGCCGGTGTGCACGATCACGCCGTCCTGCTTGCAGATAAGGTCAACCTCTCCCGCCTGATAATGAGGCATTACGGAATTGGTGGTAATGTCTTCGCTTGTGATATCTTCGCGCAGTGCCTGCAGGATCAACTCGTCTGCGTTCATTTTCATTGTGATATTATTCATGGCTCATTCTCTCCTTTTCGATTGCCGCAAGAACGGCTGCTTTATATTCTTCTTTGTAATTTTCGTATTTTGACTCATCAACTGATACTTCCGTTTCAGCTGTAAGAGGCGTATAGCCATCCATGATGTGTTTGGCGGCACGCTTTGCAAACACGAGGCTCTCAAGGAGCGAATTGCTTGCGAGGCGGTTCCTGCCGTGAACACCATTGCAAGCAGTCTCACCCGCCGCATACAGACGTTCCATGGAGGTCTTGCTGTATCGGTCTACGTCGATACCGCCCATAAAATAGTGCTGGGACGGAACGACCGGAATCGGCTCCTTGGTGGCATCGTAGCCTTCTTCGAGACAACGATGATAAATATTGGGGAAATGCGTTCTGATCTCTTCTTCTGCGATTGGAGCCATCGAGAGCCAGACATGCTTGCTCCCCTCTCTCTTCATCTCAGCAAAAATAGCGTTTGCAACCACGTCTCGGGGCAGAAGCTCATTGATAAAGCGTTCTCCTTTGGAGTTGAGAAGAATTGCTCCCTCTCCTCGCACCGACTCGGAAATGAGGAATTCGCGGCTTCCCTCTTTTTCTGTGTAGAGTGTGGTAGGATGAATTTGTATGTAGTCTATATGTTGAAGTTTAATACCGTATTTGAGCGCAAGTGCGATGGCATCACCCGTCAGGTGCTTATAATTCGTTGAGTGCTCAAAGATACCGCCGATTCCGCCTGTTGCAAGAACGGTGTAATCCGATTGAATTGCGGAATAATCTCCATTTTCGTCGTGTCCGATGATACCGCGGCACTCGTTACCTTCACAAATGAGATCAACCATCGTGTAATTTTCAATGATGGTGATATTTTCTCTTGCTCTTGCGGTTTCCAGAAGATGCGAGGTGATCTCCTTGCCCGTTTCGTCCTCGTGGAACAGAATCCGCTGATGCGAATGTGCGCCTTCCCGGGTATATACGAATTCTTCTCCATTTTTCTCAAACCGGACACCCAAAGATACGAGATCCGATATGACCTCCTGGGAGGAATGAATCATGATATGCACGGAATCGGGATTATTCTCATAATGTCCCGCCTTCATCGTGTCCTCATAGAAAGAATCGTAATCCTCCTCGTCACGCAAAACACAAATGCCTCCCTGTGCTAAAAAAGAGTCACTTCTTCGCGCTATATTCTTTGTAACTATAATTATACTCTTTTCTTTCGGCAAATTCAAGGCACAATATAGACCTGCTACGCCGCTGCCGACAATTACAATATCCGTTTTCATTTCTTACCTACCTAATTCAAGCATCCGATCCAGCGGCTTCCGGGCCTTTGCCGCAACCGCTTCGTCTACAAAAACCTCTTTATCCTCTTTTTCCAGAACAGAAAGGATATTTTCAAGTGTGTTGAGCTTCATATCCATACAACACGGATGGGGATTGGGATAATAAAACTTCTTTCCCGGGTTGTCTGTGACCAGCTTATAATCCACACCATCCTCGGTACAGATGATAAATTCATCAAGCGGACTCTTTGCTACATAATCAATCAGTTCTGCCGTGCTTCCTATATAATCGGAAATCTCAAGCAACTCCGGCTCGCACTCGGGGTGAATGAGTATAGGGGCTGTCGGATGCATCTTCTTCTGTGCAAGAAGCTGTGCCTTAGTAATCGATGCATGAATCGGACAACACCCATCATTGATGATAATATTCTTCTCTGGTACCTGCGACGCTACATACCGTCCGAGGTTTCTGTCGGGGATAAAGAAGATGTTCTTGTTTGGCAGTGCCTTTACAATTTTGATAGCATTTGACGAGGTTACGCATACGTCGCTCTGACATTTCAGCTCAGCTGTGGAGTTGATGTAACAAACGACTGCTAAATCTTCGTACTTTTCCCGCATCCTCTGAATCAGTCCCGGTTCTACCATATGTGCCATCGGGCAATCTGCCATGAGATCCGGCATCAAAACTTTTTTGCCTGGGTTCAGTATCTTGGCACTCTCTCCCATGAAAGCAACTCCGCAAAACACGATAATATCCGCTGTACTCTTTTTTGCGATCTTGGCAAGATAGAAGGAGTCACCAACATAGTCAGCAATCTCCTGCGCTTCTGCAGGTGCATAGTAGTGTGCAAGAATGATAGCATTCTTCCTGCGTTTCAATTGCTCTATTAGCTTCTTCATTGAATATTCCTCACTAAGTAAACAATAGACTTCACTAAATATATTATACCACTTCACATTTACACCTGTCAACTTATCTGTAAACTTTTGCGTGTAGAACTTCTCTCTTGAATCAACTGTATCCCAGTTCAATTTGCACAAACCATATAAAAGATTTGGAATTTTATGAAATAACATAAGGCGCCGCATTTCTGCGACGCCCTGGTTATAAATTATTTATCCATCCCGCATGGACTAGATTTTTCTATCAACGCCCGGTCGTTTATTACTGCATCATAAAACCGGAACGTTCAAAAACAACGATCTCTGCTTGTTCATCAAGTCTTCGTATACGTGCTGCTGCGGTTGCTCCGCCTG
>JAGAOD010000027.1 GCA_017623855.1 Clostridia bacterium | reverse complement strand
CTACAGCACCACAGCCAAAGGCAAGGTTGTAAGGGAGGCAATGTCCCGCCGCACTGCGTAACCCCGTTCTTAACCCTCAAAATTCGGGAATAAGTGATAGCTTGTTAAATATTTAACAAGCTGCACAAAAACCGGGTCGAGGTTAAGGGGGGATGGAGTGGGGGAGAAAAAAGGGGTAGGGGCGCAAATCGTTGTAGGGGACGGGTCTCCCGTCCCGTCAGATCGCAGCATTTCGGGACGGGAAACCCGTCCCCTACGATAAGGTTTCCGGTACGGCACATACAATAGCGAGCAACGCGAGCCACCGCAACTTTCCACTTTCATCTTTCAACTTTCAACTCAAAAAGCTTTCCACTTTCATCTACACGGAACGTGGTAAAAAACTTTCACCCTATGTGTGTATGGAAATCGCCCTGCGCGGTGGGGTAATATGGGATATCCGTGACGAAAGGAGTGATTTTATGAATACAGAGACGCAGGGTGCGGTCATGAGTCTCCATGAGCGACAGGTGTGGCTTTCCTCGGTCATTCAAGGCGATGACGCAACGCCCGGCGAGCGGCTGCGCGCGTGCGATCAGCTCAACCGGATGGACGGTGCGTACATCCAGCGTGTTGAAGCGGACGTGAAGCGCGAGGTCGTTGTCAACATTGAACTGACGGATGAGGACACATGAACGTAAAAATTAATCTATCAAAAGCGGTTTTTAACCGCATCTATCTGCCCTATTTGGAAAACCGCAGGCGTTATCTCGTCTTTTACGGCGGCGGCTCCTCCGGGAAAAGCTATTTTATCGCCCAAAGGTACATCTATAAGCTCCTGCGGGCGGAGCGCTGCAATCTCCTTGTCGTGCGCCAGACCGCCGAATCGAACCGCCGCTCGACCTTCCCGCTTATAAAGCAGGTCATTTCGAACTGGCGTCTTTCGGAGTATTTCAAGGTGAACGAGACCGACATGCATGTTGTCTGCCGTCTGACGGGGAATGAAATCACCTTTGCGGGGCTCGATGACGTCGAGAAGATCAAATCGATCACCTTCTCGAACGGCGAGCTGACCGACATCTGGGTGGAGGAGGCGACGGAATGCCGCGAAAAGGACATCAATCAGCTGAAGGTGCGTATGCGCGGCGGCAAGTCGGAGAAGCAGATGGTGCTCTCCTTCAACCCTGTGAACATACGCCACTGGATCAAGCGGCATTTCATCGACAGCGGGCTCGCCGACGTCTGTTTTTCGACGTACAAGGACAACAAATTCCTGACCGACGAGGACAAAAAGGCGCTCGAGGAGCTGAAGGACTCGGACGAATACACCTACAATGTCTACTGTCTCGGCAAGTGGGGCGTGCTTGGCAGGACCGTTTTCGACGCACGGGCGATCGGCTCGAGACTCGATCTCGTCCCCGAGCCGCTCAAAACCGGCTATTTCGTCTACAGCTACGACGGGCTCGCAATCCGCAGTATGCGCTGGGTGGACGACCCGGGCGGGTACATAAAGCTCTACAAAATGCCCGACCCGGGCTCCGCGTACTGCATCGGCGGCGACACTGCGGGCGACGGCAGCGACTATTTCGTCGCCGACGTCCTCGACGCGAAGACCGGCGAGCAGGTCGCAAAGCTCCGCCATAAATTCGACGCCGACCTCTACTCGAAGCAGATGTACTGCCTTGGCCGCTTTTACGGCGACGCCCTCATCGGCATCGAGGCAAATTTCGACAGCTATCCGATCATGGAGCTGCAGCGTCTCGGCTACATGAACCAGTACGTCCGCGAGGCGGTCGATACCTACACCGGGCAGACCGAAAAGCGCTTCGGCTTCAAGACGACGAGCCTCACGCGCCCGACCGTCATTTCCCGGCTCATCGAGATCGTCCGCGAGCACGTGGAGACGATCAACGACGCCGACACCCTCGAGGAGCTCCTCACCGTCGTAAGGAACGAAAAGGGCCGCATCGAGGCGCCCGTCGGCGGACACGACGACCAGATGATGTCCCTCGCCATCGCCCATCAGATCCGCGAGCAGGTCGTGATCGATTTTCACGCGGCACAGGAGGAGGAAAGCGGCGGCGAGGATTACGGCGAGCCGATAGAGGTGATTTAGCGCTACTGTGCAGCGCAGCGATATTGCGCTTCGCGCAGCGATATTTTTGCCTGACGGCAAAAGCGATATTCCGACTTCGTCGGAGCGATATATTTGCTTCGCAAATGTTGTGGTGGCTCGGCTGCGCCTCGCTATTATAGCGGCAAATCGCTGGCGCTCTTGCCGCGGTAGTTACGGCGCGTCATTAGGCTCCCCTGTGTAAGGGGAGCTGGCACCGAAGGTGACTGAGGGGTTGTCATGGAGAAAGCTTTCTTGTCTATGTTGCTTCCACGATACGCTTCGGCTTACAATCCCTCCGTATTACGCCGCAGGCGGAATTTACCTCGTCCTTTACACAAGGGAGGCAATGCCCCGCCGCCCTACGCAGCCCCTCAGTTGACCCTCAAAATTCGGGAATAAATGATAGTTTGTCAATTATTTATCAAACTACACAAAATCCGGGTCGAGGGTAAGGGGGACGGGAAAGAGAGGGGGACGGCGCGCCTTGTAGGGCGCAAATCGCTGTAGGGGCGCAAATCGCTG
>JAGAOD010000212.1 GCA_017623855.1 Clostridia bacterium | reverse complement strand
TCCGAGGTGTCCGCAAGGATCGCTACCCTGCCGCCAAACGGACACCCGAGGACGGGTGTCCCTACGTATTGCCTCCGGCGTCGTTGTAGGGGCGGCAACCCAATCGCTTTAGCGATTTTCGCCCTAAAAGGTGCGCCGTCCCCCTCTCTTTCCCTTCCCCTTACCCTCGACCCGGTTTTTGCGTGGCTTGTTAAATATTTAACAAACCATCATTTATTCCCGAATTTTGAGGGTTAAGAACGGGGTTATTTAGGACGGCGGTGCGTTGCCTCCCTCTCATCTCCCATCTCTGCGGTGTAATATTCGGTACTTTGTTAAATATTTAACAAAGTACCACTTATTCCTGTCAGTCTGAGGGTTAGCTGAGGGATTGCGTAGGGCGGCGGGGCGTATCACCTCCGGCTCGCTACGTTTGCGGCGGGAGCCGAGCCCGTACAATCGCTTCAGCGATTTGCGCCCTACAAGGCACACCGTACCCCGCGGCAAGAGCGAAGCGATTTGCCGCTATAATAGCGAGGCGTAGCCGAGCCACCACAACATTTGCGAAGCAAATATATCGCTGCGCGAAGCGCAATATCGCTTGACGCGCCAGCGTCAAATATCGCTCCGACGCAGTCGGAATATCGCTTTTGCCGCAAGGCAAAAATATTGCGCAAGAAAGGGAAAGAGGAAGATTTTCCCCTTTCCCTCCGGTTCGGATATTCACCTATAGCTTATTCCTCAGCAGCTGCTTCTGCCGGTGCTTCTTCGACGACCGGTTCTTCGCAGGTGCATGCTTCCTCGACGGGAGCTTCTTCGACGGCCGGCTCTTCGACCGGTACCTGCACGTCGCTGAGCTTCATGCCGCAGTGGCTGCAGAACATGGAGTCGGTGTCGACCTGCTTGCCGCATGCCGGGCATGTGACCTTATTCTGCAGGGACGCGAGCTGTGCGGAAACAGCGGAGAACTGTGCGTAGAGCTCATCGAGCGCAGCATACTTCTCGGCGAGACCGGTCTCGTCGATGTTGCCTGCTTTTCTGGACTCATAAACGAACTGGCCGAGTGCCTGGTACTGCTTATTGATCTCCGCATTCAGCTCTGCGAGATTGAGGCGGAGCTTCGACATGTCAACAAACTGACCGGCGACCTTACCGACTGCCTGTGCAGCGGATTTTGCATTGGTGATGACATCATCAAAAATACCCATGAGACATTCTCCTTTTATAATTCATATGGATCTTTTCGATCCTCTGTACTTATTATACAGGCTGCGTCCCGAAAAATCAAACGGGAAAGCGGCCTAAAACATTAAGAAACTCTGAATTTTCTGCAAATTTTCAGGCTTTTGCCCCTAAAAATTCACGCAGCATCGAGTTTTCGGGCACGAGTGCGGGGTCGACGGGCTCAAAGCGCATCAGCCGCGCGTCAAGCTCCCTCGCCTTTCTGTAATGCGGGCTGTCCTCGGGGACGGCACGCAGCTGCGGGATGACCGCACCGCGCAGCACGCAGGGCTCGTAGATATGCACGGAATTCACGGTGTAATCCGCCGACAAGCGGTACGGGCGGATGTACATATCCTCGCCGTGAACGACATTCGGCCACATGGAAAGCGTGCGCTCGACGGGCGTCGCTCTGAACTGCACGTCGCGGCAGATGCGGCGGACGAGGCGGATGTCCATCGGCGAGATGACCTCCCCGTTCACGTCCTTGATCTGCTGCTTTACGCTGACGTAGAGCTTTATGGCACTGCCCTCGGGCAGCTCCTTTGTGAAAACGGGATTTAATGCATGGATGCCCTCGACGATGACGAAGCCGTGATCCCTGACATTCAGCTCGCGGACGTTGAGCTCGCGGCGTCCCTCGCCGAAATAATAGCGCGGAAGCATGCACGAGCCGCTCTCGATGACCGATTTCAGGCAGCTCTTCAGAAGCTCGATGTCGAGCGCGTTGACGGTCTCGAAGTCCTTTGTGCCGTCGGGCAGCGTCGGGGTGTCCTCCGTGGCGAGATAGAAATCATCCATCGAGACGATCGCCGCGTTGACGCCGAATTCCTTCAGGTAATCCCTCAGAAAATGCGCGGTCGTCGTTTTGCCGCTCGCGGAGGGGCCCGCCAGCATGCAGATCTTCGCGTCCTCATAATGCGTGACGATATTGCGCGCGATGTTTTTGATGTGCTCCCTGTAGGAGTCCTCCACCTCGCGGATCATG
>JAGAOD010000211.1 GCA_017623855.1 Clostridia bacterium | reverse complement strand
TACAGCGGATATTCGAGTCCGTCGTATGTGAGATTGCAGGACGTGCCGTCAAAAGGAAATACGGACACCGTTGCGCCCTTCAGCTCGGTCAGCACAAGTCTGCCGCCGTGAAGCACAAAGATCTTTGTGTCCTCTTCGCAGATAACGCCGCTGCCGCCCTTATTTGCAATGTACAAAAGGACATTGATATTCGCGATCGAATGATCGAAGCGCGTGCCGCCCAGACAGCCGACCAGAACAAACGAGGTATATCCGAGCTTAAAGCCGACCATAACGGCGGCCATCGTATCCGTTTCGTCCTTCTGGACCGGCAGCTTAAAGGTACGGATATCGCGCGGCAGCTTCTCACGGCTGGAATCGAAATCGCCGATGATCAGGTCCGGACGGATTCCGTATTGCACTGCCGTGTCATATCCGGCATCCGCGCAGATCACAAAATACGCAGCCGGATCAAACTCTTCAAAAACCTTTTTCGAGATCACCGGTGCAGCACCGATGATCATGCATTTTTTGTCTTTGATAACTGCCACTCCTTTATATCCTTCACTTCATTGTACATGGCAATATAGCTTTCGATCCTCGAACGCGGGATCTTGCCCTCATTGACCGCTTCAAGTACCGCACAGCCCTTTTCACAGGTGTGGGAACAGGACGTAAATCGGCACATATCGAGATACGGCTCAAATTCACGGAAGCCCTCAGGGAGCTCCTCTTTGCGGAACAGCTCATACCGCTCAATATCCATTGTGGAAAATCCGGGCGTATCCGCCACATAGCCACCGTCGACTTCAAAAAGCTCAACGTGACGGGTCGTGTGGCGTCCGCGGCCAAGCTTGCGGCTGATCTCTCCCGTCTCGAGCACCAATTCCGGTATCAAAGCATTCAGGAGCGTCGATTTTCCGACACCGGAGTTACCCGTAAATGCCGATATACAGCCGTTCAGCTCCGGGCGAAGCTCCTCTATGCCGACGCCGTCCACGGAAGAGACGAAGTAACAGCGAATGCCGATAGAGCCGTAGATCTCACGCAGCGGGGTGGGATCGTCCAGATCGGTCTTCGTAAAGACCAATACCGGTTCTATTCCCTTGATCTCTGCCGCCGCGATTGTCTTATCGATGATCAGTGTGCTCGGGAGCGGATCGCTGACCGAGGAAACGATAAAGAGCTTATCAAGATTTGCCAACGGCGGTCGGACAAGCACGTTCCTGCGCGGCAGGATCTCGAGCACATAACCTTCATCATTCTCATCCGCCGTGATGGAAACATGGTCTCCCGCACACGGCGATATACGTTCTTTTCGGAATTTGCCGCGCGCACGGCAGGTATAGACCGTGTCACCGCAAAGCACATAATAGAATCCACCTATACACTTGAGCACAAGGCCGGTCAGGTTCTCACTCATACAATTTAATCCTTCCTGACAAAAATGCTCAGTGTGCGGTCACACCGCCGCCGGTTCCCGCATCCCCTTCGTCGATCGGCGCATCATCGGCCGGAGCCGGTGTCGGCGCTGCTGTCGGTTCCGGTGTAGCCGTCGGTTCCGGTGTCGGTGTGGCGAACGGCTTCTGCGAAACAACGTCGATCGATTCCGCGGTATAATTGACCTCTGCGGAAATATATTCCTGATCGTCGAGACGGATCACGAGACTTGCGTGACCGTTGCCGCGGAGAATGACCTTTGCGTACGGCGACACGGACGGGTTGATGGTACGGGTATCATACAGCTCGCCGTCCACGTAGATCTTCATTTCGACATCGGCGTTTACTTCCGTCGGAAGCGGAATATTGTAATTTACTTCCTTGATCACGCCCTTGCCGGAGCTGACGACCACATTTACGGCAGAGCCCTTCGGCGCTTCCTCACCGGCCGTCGGGACGGTGGACAGGACGGTTCCCTCTTCCTTGTCACTTTCATCGTCGTACTCGATACTGCCGGGCACAAAGCCGATCAGCTCAAGCTCATCCTTCGCTTCGGCAAGATCATAGCCGACGATGTTCGGAACCTCTGCAAATTCCTCCGCAGGGCCGGTGCTGACAAAGATCGTGACGGCTGTGCCGGAGGAGACCGTAAAGTTCGCCGGCGGATCGGTTTTTACGACATAGCCGACCGCCGTCTCTTCGTCCGCGACCGCCTGGATCTGCGGATCGAGCCCCTGATCAAGCAGGATATTATAAGCTTCCGTCTGATCCTTTCCGGTTACGTCTTCGATCATGACCTTTTCGAGCGCACCGTTAACGGAAAGCTTAACGACCTTACCCTTCTTAACAGTCATGCCGCCCGCCGGGGACTGGTCAAGCACCTCACCGGGCTTGCGGGAAGGCTTGTTGCCCTCGGTGATCTCAAACTCGATATCCGAATATTCGGGATTATTCTTAATCTCGGTCTCCCAGATCTTTCCGACAAAATCAGGCAGAACGATCTCATCCGAAGCTTCTTCGGCAATGTTCTGATTCTGGAAGAACTTCCATGCAAATACACCACCCACGACGAGTCCGACAACGATCAACGCCGCCAAAATACCGGTTATGATCATGGAAGCACGCGCACCGTTTCTGGAACGGACGTATTCCTCCTCGTATTCGTAGCTGTCATTGTACTTCGCAGACTGCGTCGGGCGGACATTGCCGTAGATTCCGGCCGTACCGCTCGCATACGCATGATCCATCTGCTCGCCGAAGCGGAAAAGCATCTCCGGGTTACGGCGGAAGCGTTCGACATCCTCAAGCATATCGGCTGCGGACGGGAAGCGCTGCGCCGGATTCTTTTCCATTGCATGCATGGTGATCTCCTCGAGCCCCTTCGGGATCGCGGGATTGATCTGTGTCGGTGGTGTGGGCTCCGCCTGCATCTGCATGATCGCGACCGAAACGGCATTGTCCGCCACGAACGGCAGCTGACCGGTCAGCATTTCGTAAAGCATGACGCCGACAGAGTAGATGTCTGCCTTATCGTTGATATAACCGCCGCGTGCCTGTTCCGGTGCAATGTAGTGCACGGAGCCGATCGCCTTATCGGTCATCGTCTGTGTTTCAGCCTGCGAGAAGCGTGCAATGCCGAAGTCCGTCACCTTGATCGTGCCGTCCTCCAAAAGCATGATGTTCTGCGGCTTGATATCTCTGTGAATAATTCCCTTTTCATGTGCATGCTGCAGCGCACGCAGAATCTGCACGGTAAAGTACAGCGCCTCACGCCATTTGATCTCACCCTGCTGTTCGATATAGCGCTTTAAGGTAATGCCGTCGATAAACTCCATGACAATGTACTGGATACGGTCACCGAAGCTGACATCGAAAACCTTAACGATATTCGGATGGGACAGCACGGCAATCGCCTTAGACTCATTGCGGAAACGACGCAGGAATTCACTGTTATCGGAGAGCTCCTCCTTTAAGATCTTGATCGCGACCCAGCGGTTTTCGATCTTGTCATAAGCGCGGTATACATTCGCCATACCGCCAACGCCGAGCAGATCATGGATCTCATAGCGCCCGTCCAGACGCTTACCTATATATTTATCCATCTGTATCTTCTTCCTTTCTCCCTTTTCAGCGGTTCTCGATCAAAGCAACCGTGATGTTATCTCTGCCGCCGTTGTCGTTGGCAAAGTTAACGAGCTCCTGTGCCAGCTTTTCGCCATCGTAATTCTCCGTAAAGAACTGAAGCGTATCCGATTCCAAATAAGAGCTCAACCCGTCCGAGCAGGACAACGCCGTATCTCCGGGCGCAAAATTATAGCATCCGTAATCACACTCAAGCTCCTCGTGCACACCGACCACACGCGTGATCAGGTTGCGCTGCGGAT
>JAGAOD010000026.1 GCA_017623855.1 Clostridia bacterium | reverse complement strand
AACTTTTGAAAAAGTTTGATCAAAACCTTTATCCAGCCAACGCCGCGACCTCTAAACTATTTTCCCACCGCGGCGAAGTGAGTGAAACGAACAATTCCGCGAACTCGCCGTCCGTCGCACGGACCGCAAACTTTTGAAAAAGTTTGATCAAAACCTTTATCCGGCCAACGCCGCGACCTCTAAACTATTTTCCCACCGCGGCGAAGTGAGTGAAACAGAACAAAACCTGTGCTTCGCACAGCTATCAAATGCTTATGCAAGTGAGTCCGCGAACTCGCCGTCCGTCGCACGGACCGCAAACTTTTGAAAAAGTTTGATCAAAACCTTTATCCAGCCAACGCCGCGACCTCTAAACTATTTTCCCACCGCGGCGAAGTGAGTGAAACGAACAATTCCGCGAACTCGCTGTGAGCCGTGCTCACTTGCCGACGCAGAATTTGGAGAATACTTTGTCAACGACTGCGTCGGAAACACGTTCGCCGGTCAGCTCGTTGAGCGCTGCGATCACCCCCTCAAGAGAGACTGTCACCGCATCCCATGTCATGCCCAAAAGCAATGCGCCCTGTGCTTCTTCCATGCAGCTGAGTGCGTTCTGTACATCCGCACGCTGGCGTTCCGTGTAGAGAATGCCGTCGTTCGGATTCAGCTGCGCAGTGTTGAGTGCCTTTGCCGCAGCATCCGAAAGAGCCGTAAGCCCGTCACCGGAAATTGCGGATATCGTCACAATATGCGTAAACCGGTCTCTGAGCTCGGACATATCGATCTTCGCCTCTAAATCCGACTTGTTTACGACCGCAACGCAGGGCGTGTTACCGATCGCATCCATCATCGCACGATCATCTTCGTTGAGGCTTTCGCTTGCGTCAAATACAGCCAGAACAAACTGCGCGGTCTTAACGCGATCCAGCGCAATGCGCACACCGATCTGCTCAACACGATCCTCCGTCTCACGAATACCCGCCGTATCCGCCAAACGAAGCGGAATATCTCCGAGCAAAACCGTCTCTTCAATAACATCGCGCGTCGTTCCGGCAAGCTCCGTCACGATCGACCGCTCGCAGCCCGCCAAAAGATTCATCAGCGTGGACTTGCCGGCATTCGGCTTACCGGCAATGACCGTCACAACGCCTTCGCGAAGGATCCGTCCGCCGTCAAAACTGTTCAGCAGCTTTTGTAAGGCATCCCGTCCCGCAGACAGCCTTTCTTTCAACATGTTTTCGTCCACCTGTGGAATATCATCGTCCGGATAATCCGCCCAGGCGGAAAGATGCGCACCGATATCCGTCAGGTCATCGCGGATCGCACCGATGCGGCGGGAAAGCGCACCGTCATGTCCGGCCTGCGCCGCCTTCATCGCTTCGCGCCCCTGTGCGGAGATCAGCTGCATCACGGCCTCCGCCTGCGCGAGATCCATTTTTCCGTTCATAAAGGCGCGGCGTGTAAATTCTCCTGCTTCCGCCGGAAATGCACCGGCTGCAAAAACCGCCTTGAGGACGGTCTTCAGAATATACAGACCGCCGTGACAGGAAAGCTCGATCACATCCTCGCCCGTGAAGCTCTTCGGTGCAGCAAACACGGTGGCAATGCATTCGTCCAGACGGTTTCCGTCCGTATCGAATACATGGCCGAAACGGCAGGTGTATCCGGCCGCATCGATTAACTTTTCACCGGAAAGTGCCCTAAAAACGCGGTCACCGACTTCACGTGCCATATCGCCCGAAATACGGATGATCCCTATACCGCCCGGCGCCGTTGCCGTCGAAATTGCTGCTATCGTTTTCATTCTTACCTCTTATATTGAATATATCTATATATAAATTTATTCTTCATACAAATCGCCGCTGTTTTCTTTGTTAAGTGTGCCTTCGAGTTCTATCATAAGAAAGCGCGACAGTGCCTTTACGACGGGACGGTGCTTTACACCCTTCGGGACGATCACGAACTCACCGGCATTCACATGGGTCAGGCCCTCCTCGGTCTCCAAATCAAACCCACCCTCTATCACATAAAAGAGTTCATCGGAGGCTTCGTGCACATGAAAATCGAGCGTACGGTTCTCTACGTTTACCACACTGAGCATATGGCCATTGAGCTTTCCTACCTTCTCATAAACATACAGCTTATCGAGTATATGCGCTTCTTTCGATAAATTTACAACCTTCATTTATTTGCCCCCTTATTTTAGAATATAAAAACTCATTATGCATTATAGCACGTTATAACGGTTTTCGCTACCCCGTGCGGCAATTTTGAACATAAAAAAGAACCCTCGAAAGGGTTCTTTTTTTGAAAGCATATGTATTACTTCTTGGTGATCTTGCCGTACGGTGTGGAGACATCGTCCAGAACGCGCGGAGCTGCCGGCTGTGCCGGTGCCGGACGGGAGTTGGATCTGCCGCCGTCTCTGCGCTGACCGCCGCGGTTGCCGCCGCGATCATTGCGGCTATCTCTGCGCTGACCGTTACGATTGCCGCCGCGACGGTTGTCACGCTTTACGTAGCGCTCACCGCCCTCGGGACCGATCACAACGTGTCGAGCCATATCCTCGCCCTCGCTCCAGGACTTTGCACCCTCAACGGACTGAACCGCTGTGTGGATGATGCGTCTCTCATACGGATTCATCGGCTCAAGAGAAGCATTTCTGCCGGTCTTTACGGCACGTGCAGCCATCTTCTTACCGAGGTTTTCGAGTGTTTCCTTACGCTTTTCGCGGTAATTGCCCACATCCAGTGTGATTCTGTAATAGGACTCTTCTACGTGGTTTGCTACGAGAGATGCGAGGTACTGCAGTGCGTCGAGTGTTTCGCCGCGGTGACCGATGATGAAACCGATGTCATCGCCGGTGAGAACCAGCTCTGCGCCGGCCTCTTCCTCACGGATCTCAACTTCGATGTTCTCAAGGCCCATGCCCTTGAGAATGGAACGCAGGTAATTTGCTGCTACGTCCGCCGGTGTCTCACGAATGAACACGCGAACCTTTGCCGGCTTGCCGCCGAAAATGCCGAGCTTCTTTTTCTCCGGCAGCTCCAGGATCTCAAACTCTGCATCCGTAGTCTCTACACCGAGCATCGCACATGCTTTTTCATGTGCCTCTTCGATCGTAGTACCTGTTGCAATTGCTTCCTTGACCATTGCTTTTGTACTTCCTTTCTTTTTCACGTCGTACTGATTCTATAAATCGATCCCTTATAAGTAGTGAAAGGAGACGGGATAGATCGTCTTGATTATTTCTTACTGCCCATATAGTCCGCGGAAGAACCCTTATTCTTCTGCGGCTGATTGCCGCCGGACTTCTTTGCGGCATTCTTCTTCGCCTGCTGCGCCTGCTGACGGTTCTGCTGTGCAAGGTTCTTTGCTTCGATCTTATCGGCGATCTGCTTCTGCACATTTGCAGGGAGCGGACGGACCTTTTCGTCATCGAGCTTCAGTGCTTCATAGCGGCTTGCCTCATCGTTCGCAGAGAACTGCTCGGGAGAGAAATACTTGTGCTGAACAAAGGACTGACCGATACCGACAACTGCGGAAACGACCCAGTAGAAGCCTACGGCACCCGGCATGATGAATGCCCAGTATGCGGACAGGAGCGGCATACCGTACAGCATGACCTTCATGCAGCCCTGCTGCTCATTCTGCTGCGGCTGCAGTCTCTGCATGATGAAGGTCTGTGCCCAGTAAGCAGCCAGAGCCAGCACCGGAATGAGCCACATCATGGAACCGAAGGAGGAGGTGCTCGGAGAAGCGAGAAGATCGAGACCGAGGAAACGGAAGCCTTCGGTGAAGAACTCGATCTTCTCTACGTCCGCCTCGGAGAACATGGTGAGATGCTCCTTCAGAGCGGGGAAATTCTTTACGATCTCCATTTCCACGTACTGGCTGGTCGTTGTAACAACACCCGGCAGTCTGGAAACGAAGCTTGTTGCTTCGGCGATCGTATCCTTTGCAATATGCAGTGTATTTGTCAGCGGATAGATAACCGAATAATAAATACCGAGCATAATGGGGAACGGAAGAAGCGTTGTCAGACAGCCGCCGCCGGGCTTGACGCCCTCTTTCTGATACAGCTTCTGCAGCTCTTCCTGATATTTTGCCTGATTATTCGCGTAGCGTGCCTGCAGCTCCCTCTGCTTTCCCGCGAGCCTGGACTGTGCAGCCATGCTCTTCTGAGATTTCAGCGTGAAGGGGAACATCAGCGCACGGACGATCACCGTGAACAGGATGATCGCAATGCCGTAATTCTTAAAAATCGCATACAGGCCCCACAGCAAATAGCCGAGTAAGCCACCGAAAAAGTTAAATAATGCCATTTTTTATGTCCTTCCCGAACGCGTTTGTTCTATCGGTCTTTCTTTTCCGGCACGGGATCAAACCCGCCCTTGGAAAAAGGATTGCAGCGCAGAATACGCCACAATGTCAGCAGTCCGCCTTTCAGTACACCGAACCGCTCGATCGCGACCAGTCCGTACTCGGAGCAGGTCGGAATATACTTGCAGCACCCCGCGGTGCTTTTGGGTCTCGTTTTTTGGTACAGCCGGATCAACGCGAGCAGCGCCTCTTTCGGCGCAAACCGTTTCATCTTTCTTCAAAGGAAGCTTTTTGTACCGATACTTCCTTCTTCCTCTTATTTTGTGGTGCGGAAACAAGCACGCCGAGTTCCTCAAGCGCGCTTGCAAGTTCCGTCTTTACAATGCTGCAGTTTACAAATGGTGTTTTTCCGCGCGACACGAGTACAAGGTCGATCCCGGGCTTGATCTGCGGATACAGCTCACGGGTACTTTCCCGAAGCACTCTGCGCGCACGGTTGCGCTTCACCGCATTTCCGATCTTCTTGCTGGCCGTAATACCGACGCGCGGCGCCGGTCCGCTTTTTTTCATGCAGTACACGACCACAGTCGGCCGGACAACACTTTTGCCGCGGGCATAAACGCGCTTGAACTCATAGTTCTCGGTCAACGGTACGATAATATCCATAGCATCCCCATACAATTTGTGTCGGCATCCATGTAAAACAAAGAAAGGTCACACGTCGGTGACCCTCAAAGCATACATCAATAAGTTAAACGTGCTCTGCCCTTTGCTCTGCGACGCGCCAGGACCTTACGTCCGTTGCGTGTAGACATTCTCTTTCTGAAGCCATGCTCCTTCTTTCTGTGGAGCTTCTTCGGCTGATAGGTTCTCAGCATATTAAAAACCCTCCTTTCGCGAGGTTACTTTACAAAATCCACTGTCATTACACAGAATAACAGTCGGTTACAGTTAAGCATTATACCTTAAAAGAGCAGACCCTGTCAACCTTTTTTCCTGTTTTTCATTAAAAAAAACGCAGAGCTTTTTTTGTTTACCATATTCTGCGTTTTCATTTTTTTCGACCACAGAATATAGGTCCTGTTTTAATTTTCTTTTCCCCTCTTTTTTCGGCACCGCTTTCCCTTTTGCCTATAATGCCTAATTTTCCACAAACCGTGTGTTTTCTGTGGACAACTCATTCGTTTTGTGCTACACTATATATTAGTATTTTAGCGTCTTTAGCGTCAATTTTCGATCCGAACCCGTTTTTCATCTGTATTTTCAGCACACGGATCTGTTTTACACGGCGGGTCGACAGCAATTATATTGGGAGAAAGGGAAGTCAAAACATGGAATCTTTTCTGGAAGCATGGGACCTGATCTGCGGTTACTGCAAGTCCCAGATCACCGATGTCAGCTATGACACCTGGTTCAGCAAATTAGTGCCGATCGCACTCGACTTTGATGAGGGCGTTGCGATCATTCAGGCACCGAACGAATTTCACAAATCCACCATCGAGCGCGGTTTTCACAAATATCTGAGTGACGCGATCCAGAGTGTATTCGGCCCCGCCATCACATACAAGCTGATCACACCGATGGAGAAAAAGGAGAAGGAAAAGGAGCGGGAGGACGACGAGTACGAGTACACCTTCGAAACCTTCATCGAAGGCAGCTCCAATAAATTTGCCTGCGCAGCCTGCCGTTATGTAGCAAAGGAACCCGCCAAAAACTACAACCCGCTTTT
>JAGAOD010000210.1 GCA_017623855.1 Clostridia bacterium | reverse complement strand
TCCGGTGGTCTCCAGGTCAAAGCAGATGAATTCGCCGTCTAAGGGCGCTTCGCTGTCGCCGCTTGCCGCGGGGACGAGGTCGTTTACAAAATAGGCTTCCACGCCGTAAATGACCTTGAAGTCACCGCCGCCCTTTTTGATCTTCAGCCACGCGTTCATCGCGTCGGGGAATGCCTGCGCAACGCCGTGGTCGGTGATGGCGATCGCGCGCTGACCCCATTTATACGCCTGATTGATCAGGTCGCCCGCAGGAGTCATGCCGTCCATCGAGGACATGTTCGTGTGCAGGTGCAGCTCGACGCGCTTTTCCTTGGCACTGTCGACGACCTCGACCATGTCGGCGCGCGCGATGGCACTCGGACGCATGACGTTTTCTCTGTCGTATTTGTCGTACTCAACGGAACCCGTGACAAGCAGGGCCGTGCCCTTCTTGATGCCGTCGATCGACGCGCACTCGTTTATGTTCTGAATGAGCTTTAAGGTGATGGAGTTCGTGTAGTCCGTGATGTCGATGGAATAGATCTTGCGCGTGCCGTCGCGGGTCTCCTTCGATTCGATGTCGAAGACCTCGCCCCAGACCGTCACTCTGCCGGCCTCGATCGTCGCGTCGCTGATCGGCACGGGCTCCTTTCTCGGGAGATTGCCGAGAATGGGACGCGCGGTCTCCAGAATGATCTGCGGCATCAGGCTCTTACCCTCGCGGATGCTGATGCGGCGCTTTGCGGCCTGCTCCTTCATGGCGGCCTCATAGCGCTCGACCTCCTCGACGACGGCGGCCCTGATTTTCTTTTCTTCTTCGATATGCAGCTTCTCGATGACCGACTCGTCGCCGCTTTCGAGCTTCGTCTTGCCGGTGAAGCTGACTTCAACGTGCACACCGAACCAGTCAAGGACGGTTTCGGCGATCTTCTTGTCGGTCTTGCGGTTCAGCATGAGATCGGCACCGCCGTGTACGAGCGTGATGATGAGCTTATCGCCGCTGATTTCCGCAGTGCTGTCGCGGAACGTGCCGTTGACGCTCGCGTCGAGCTCTCTGACGCGCTCGAAGACGCTCGAGAGACACGCCGTGCTCCATGCATCCTTCGGAAAGCGCGGCATGAGCTCCACGCGCATATCCGGCAGGATGCGCTCGTGCAGCTGTCCGTTTATTTTTCTGAGCTTTTCATATTCAATGAAACGCGGAAAGACCGTGCAAAGGCGCACAGTCTGTCTCTCACGGTATATCTCGATTTTTTCGATCCGACCCTCCGCCGGATCCTTTTCTGCCTCAAATCCGGCAGCTGTCAGCAGATCACCTAATGTTTTCAATGCTTACTCCTTATATCTGTATCAGAGCTTTTCGACTTCCTCCAAAAGGGCGGAAAGAAGTTCGGTTTCCGGTACCTTGCGGATGACGACGCCCTTCTTGAAAATGAGGCCTTCGCCGTCGCCGCCCGTCACGCCGAGGTCGGCTTCTCTCGCTTCGCCCGGACCGTTGACGACACAGCCCATAACGGCGACCGTGATGTCCTTGTCGACATGCTCGAGCGCCGCTTCCACGCGGTTTGCAAGGCCGATGAGGTCGATGCGCGTTCTGCCGCAGGTCGGGCAGGAAACGAACTGCACGCCGCCGAGCATACCGAGGGCGCGGAGAATGTCTTTCCCGGCGCGGATCTCTCTGACGGGGTCGGCAGTAAGCGACACACGCAGGGTATCGCCGATGCCGCGCTGCAGGAGGGAGCCGATGCCGATCGAGGATTTCACGATGCCCATGCGCTCGGTGCCCGTCTCGGTCACGCCGAGGTGCAGGGGGTATTCGCAGCGGTCGGCGATCATCTCATACGCCTTGATGTTCGTGTCGACCGAGGAGGATTTCAAGGAAATGACGATGTCCGTAAAGTCGAATTTCTCGAGCAGGGACGCGTGATACAGGCCGCTCTCGCAGAGGGCTTCCGCGGTCGGGCCGCCGTATTTTGCAAGGATCGACTTCTCGACCGAGCCGGAATTCACGCCGATGCGGATCGGGATCTTCTTCTCCCTGCAGATATCCGCGACCGCCTTGACGCGGTCATCCCCGCCGATGTTGCCGGGGTTGATGCGGATCTTGTCGATGCCGGCATGTGCGGCTTCGAGCGCGAGCTTATAGTCGAAATGAATGTCGGCGACGAGCGGAATGGAGACCGCCTCCTTGATCGCCGGAATGAGGCGCACCGCGTCCATGTCGGGGATCGCCGCGCGGAGGATCTGACAGCCCGCCTTTTCGAGCTCGACCGCCTGACGCACGCTGCCTTCGATATCCGTGGAGGGCACGTTCAGCATGGACTGCACCGTGATCGGAGCACCGCCGCCGATCAAAACACCGCCCGCCGAAACCTGTTTCGAAATTCTTCTCATTTTCCCCATTCCTTTCGTATATGTGAGACTGATTTTACGCATTTTCACAAAATTTATGATACCACAAACCGACGTGAAATGCAATGCCGGTGCAGGCGCTTTGCAAATGAAGCGTCGTCTTCGACGACATGAAGATGAGTTGAAAGATGAAAGTGGAAAGTTGCGGTGGCTCGCTTTGCTCGCTATTGTATTTCCGAGCCGGAGGATATCTGCGTACCCCTTGGCTCACCCGCTCCGTCCCCCTCTTTCCCGTTCCCCTTCCCCGTTCCCTTACCCTCGTCCCGGTTTTTGTGTGGATTGTTAAATATTTGACAATCTATTGTTTATTCCTGTAACTGTGAGGGTTTACCGAGGGGCTCCGTAGGGCGGCGGGGACGTAGGGGCGGCAACCCAATCGCTTCAGCGATTTGCGCCCCTACTACAATAGCGACCGCAGGTCGCCATCCACAACATTTGCGGAGCAAATATATCACTGCCCGAAGGGCAATATCGATCCGACGAAGTCGGAATATCGCTTTTGCCGCAAGGCAAAAATATCGCCGAGCTTCGCGTCAGCGAAGCTCTAAGCCCAGCGCATCTATCAGCTCGAAATTGAGGTCCTCGGGGAAGCGTGGGCGGGTGGCGTAGTCCACTTGGTTAAAAATGCCGAAGGAGCCGAAATAGTCCCAGCTCGTTCTCGCGATGCCGCGCTCGGCTAAAAGCCCTGCGACGATGCGGTACCAGTTGACGCGCGCGTCGTTCGGGACGGACGTGAAGCAGCCGAATTCACCGCAGAAAACAGGCGCATTGCGCTCTAAGCTGAAATCGGCGTACTGGTCGAAATAATTCGTGACGCTCTCGAGTCTGCCGTCGACCCGATACTTTAAGTAGCGCATAAGCTCTTCCATATTCGGGCGCTTCGGCAGCGGGGGCATCTTCTTTTTGTCGTACGGGAACGGGATGTCCTTAAAGCGGCTGACATGCGTCCACGACGCGCCCTGATGCGTAAAGAGGTGCGGGTCGTAGTAATGGAAATTATAAATGACCTTGTCGTCCTTGAAATCGGGCAGGGTCTTCATGGCGGCAGTGCTGTTCCAATCCGCGCCGCCGACGATGATCCAGTGGTTTTTGTCGATCGAGCGGATCGTCTCGAATACGCGCGCGATGATCGAATTCCACAGCGAAATCTTGATCGCGTGCGGCTCGTTCATGATCTCATAGACGATGTACTCGCCCTGATCCTTATACCGGGTCGCGAGCTCGGTCCACACGGGGATGAGGATCGTGTCGATATCGTCCGGCGTCTTCGAGTCCGCGGTGCAGTCGTTGTGAAAATCCAGAATGAGGTACATCTTCTCCGCGCCGCTCCAACGGACGGCGTTGTCGAGGATGTTGAGGATCTTTTCGGGGATCTTATACCCGTCCGCCTTATTGCAGAGCTTTTCAAAGTGGATCGGCAGGCGAATGACGTCACAGCCGAACTTCGCGGCGTTCTTAAAATCCTGCTCGGTCATATAATCGGCATCGATCTCCTCCGCAGGGCGGTACTCGAGCCAGTTCGTGAAGTTGACGCCCTTCGTAAAAGGCGCCGGAATGGGCTTTCTTTTTTCCATGATAATTCCTCCCAAAGCATTTTCCGGCCGTGCCGGAAGTATGTTTTCATTATACACCCAAAGCACACCGAACGGCAACCGGAAAAGCAGTTGTTTCGCAAATGAAGCATCGCCTTCGACGACATGAAGCACGGCTCCGCTCTCCTGCCCCCCTTATCCTCGTCCCGGTTTTTTGTGCAGTTTGTTAAATATTTAACAAGCTATCATTTATTCCTGTCAGCCTGAGGGTTATCCGAGGGGATTACGTAGGGCGGCAGGGCGTTGCCTCCCCTACAACCTTGCCTTTGGCTGTGATGCTGTAGGGGACGGGTTCCCCGTCCCGTCAGATTGCAGCATTTCTGGGCGCAAATCGCTAAAGCGATTGATCGGGAACTCGTCCCCTACTACAATAGCGACCGCAGGTCGCCATCCACAACATTTGCGAAGCAAATATATCGCTGCGCGTCAGCGCCAAATATCACTCCGACGCAGTCGGAATATCGCTTTTGCCGCAAGGCAAAAATATCGCGCGCCGCACGGCAGCTCCCACTCTCGCCCACTCCGTCCCGCCCCCCTTAACCGCGTCCCGGTTTTTGCGTGGATTGTTAAATATTTAACAACCTATCATTTATTCCCGAATTTTGAGGGTTAAGAACGGGGCTGCGTAGGGCGGCGGGGCGTTGCCTCCCCTACAACCTTGCCTTTGGCTGTGATGCTGTATGGGACGGGTTCCCGATCAATCGCTTTAGCGATTTGCGCCCCTACAATTAAACCAACGTCGTTATCCAATAAATCAAGCCATACACCACGCTCGCGCTCACCCCGTACACGATCACCGGCCCGGCTCCAAAGTGCCTTGCACTTTGGAGCCGATGTTGCAGTGCCTGCAACATATTCGGATTATACGCGAGGGAGACTCCGGACCGTCTCCCTCACACTCCCTCTGCCGAGGAGCAGGCTGTTCTATTTCAGCCGCCGGGCCTTTATACCAAAGTGAAAAGCCAGTAGATTACTCCGTACACCACACTCGCAGATATACCGTAAACAATAACCGGCCCGGCGACGGTGAAGAGCTTTGCGCCCATGCCGGTGACGAAGCCCTCGGCTTTGAACTCCATTGCGGGGGAGGTGACGGCGTTCGCGAAGCCGGTGATCGGCACGAGCATTCCCGCGCCCGCGTGCTTTGCGACGTCGTCGTATCTGCCGCTCGCCGTGAGACACGCGGAGAGGAAGATGAGCGTCACGGAGACGGTCGTCTTCGCATCCGTTTCCGGGAGGCCGAGCGTCGAATAAAGGTTAAAAAGCGCCTGAGCGAGCGTACAGATGCCGCCGCCGAATAAAAATGCAAGGAGGCAATCCTTCACGACCGGTGACGGCGGCGACGCCTTTTTGACCATTTCCCCATACGCCAAAGCCGATTTCTGTTTCATCAGCACACATCCTTTTTTATTGTATGGTGCGCAGGAAAGCGGGAGTTATGCGCCTGCGGCGCAATGAATGATGAATGATGAATATTG
>JAGAOD010000025.1 GCA_017623855.1 Clostridia bacterium | reverse complement strand
GAGCCGCCGGACAGCAGGATGATATTCATATTGCTCATCATTTAAGTCCTCCGATCCCGATTTATCGCTCTGCGCGCATCGGATTTGTCAGAAAATCTTCATACGCGAGACGGATGCCGTCCTCAAGCTCCGTCTTGTACGTCCAGCCGAGTGCGGCAGCCTTGCTGACATCCAAAAGCTTTCTCGGCGTTCCGTTCGGTTTTTCGGTGTCCCAAAGGATCGTACCGCTGAAACCTACGACCTTAGCGACAAGTTCGGTGAGCCTCTTAATGGAGATCTCCTTGCCCGTGCCCGCGTTCACGGTCTCGTTACCGGAATAGTTATTCATAAGGAAGACGCAGAGATTTGCGAGATCATCCACGTATAGGAATTCTCTGAGCGGCGAGCCGTCGCCCCAGCAGGTGACCGAGGGGAGACCTGCTTCCTTTGCCTCGTGGAACCGGCGGATGAGCGCCGGGAGCACGTGGCTGTGTGTCGGGTGGTAGTTGTCATTCGGGCCGTAGAGATTCGTCGGCATCACACTGATGTAGTCCGTGCCGTACTGGCGGTTCAGATATTCGCAGTATTTGAGACCGCTGATCTTTGCGAGCGCATACGCTTCGTTGCTTTTCTCGAGCTCACTCGTGAGCAGGCAGCTTTCCGGCATCGGCTGCGGCGCCATGCGCGGATAGATGCAGGACGAGCCGAGAAATTCGAGCTTCTTGCAGCCGTTCTGCCATGCGGCGTGGATCACGTTCATTTCGAGAAGCATGTTCTCATACATGAAATCCGCGGGCGCGGAGGCATTTGCGATGATACCGCCGACCTTTGCGGCAGCTAAGAAAACGTATTCGGGCTTCTCCTCAGCAAAGAAAGCTTCCACCTGCGCCTGCCGTGTGAGGTCGAGCTCCTTGTGCGTGCGTGTGATAATATTTGTGTAGCCCCGGCGCGTGAGCTCACGGACGATCGCCGAGCCGACCATGCCGCGGTGTCCCGCAACATAGATCTTTGCGCTTTTTTCCATCATAATCATTTACCCCTTCGAGAGATCAGACATTGAGAAGTGCTTTTTCGCGCTTTGCAAGCTTGCGGTCATGCTTTGCCATGATCTCGACAAGCTCTGCATAGGACGTTTTCTGCGGGTTCCAACCGAGCACGGTTTTTGCCTTTGTCGGGTCACCCCACAGGTTATCCACATCCGTCGGACGGAACCACTGCGGATTGACGCAGACAAGCATTTTGCCGGTTTCGCTGTCATAGCCCTTCTCGTCAAGACCGCTGCCCTCCCAGCGCACGGTAATGCCGTTTGCCGCAAAGGCTTTTTCCGTAAAGTCGCGCACCGTGTGCTGCTCGCCGGTCGCGATGACAAAGTCGTCGGGCTTTTCCTGCTGCATCATGAGCCACATGCATTCCACATAGTCCTTGGCGTAGCCCCAGTCGCGCAGGGAGTCCATATTGCCGAGCTCGAGGTGATCCTGAATGCCCTCGGCGATGCGGCCGGCGGCGAGTGTGATCTTGCGTGTGACGAAATTCTCGCCGCGGCGCTCGGATTCATGGTTAAAGAGGATGCCGTTCACGGCGAACATGCCGTACGCTTCACGGTATTCCCTGACCATCCAAAAGCCGTACTGCTTCGCGATGGCGTACGGGGAATACGGGTGAAACGGCGTTGTTTCGCGCTGCGGGATCTCTTCGACCTTGCCGTAAAGCTCGGAGGTGGAAGCCTGATAGACGCGCGTTTTCTTTGCAAGGCCTAAAATGCGGACAGCCTCTAAAATGCGCAGAACGCCGAGCGCGTCCACGTCACCGGAATACTCCGGAACATCGAAGGACACCTGCACGTGGCTCTGTGCGGCGAGGTTATAGATCTCATCCGGCTGTGTCAGCGCGATGATGCGGATCAACGAGCTGCTGTCGGTGAGATCGCCGTCATGCAGCACGATCTTGTCCAGAATATGATCGATGCGGCCTGTGTTCGAAAAAGACGCACGTCGGACGATGCCATGCACCTTATAACCCTTTTCAAACAAAAATTCTGCGAGATATGAGCCGTCCTGCCCGGTAATGCCGGTAATTAAAGCTGTTTTCATAGTGATCTCCTTATAAATATGATGCAGTAGAATTCTGTTACAGCTATTCTATTGCTTTCCGATGTGCATTTGAAGTGAGGATATTGACTCCGATTAGCACAATGTTTGTTTTTTATCCTGATCACATATATTAAAGTCTTTACAAACGCCGTTGACAAATCCGACCGCAGGGTCTATGATGATTTTAGCAAAAACTTTGTAAAATATTATGTGTGTTTTTTAGGAGGATATAGCTTATGAAAATCGGAACCTGCGTCGGCTTCAACTCCATGGAGACCATCGAGGAAAAGCTTGTTACACTGAAGGAGAACGGTTTCGACTCCTGCCAGCTCGTCTGCTGGGAGCCGTCCGTCTGGACAAAGGAGAATGCGGTCGCTCTGAAGGCGCTGCTCGAAAAATACGGCGTGACTGTTTCCGCATTCTGGTGCGGCTGGGATGGCCCGCGTGTCTGGAACTTCGTGGACGGCCCGCTGACACTCGGTCTGCTTCCGGTAGAGTACCGTCAGATGCGCGTTAAGAACCTCTGCGACGGTGCGGATTTTGCAAAGCTTCTCGGCATTGAGGACGTCGTCACGCATATGGGCTTCATCCCGGAAGACCCGAACGATCCGGCATTCGGCGGCATGTGTGTCGCGATCCGTACGGTCGCGGCTCACCTTAAGGCAAACGGTCAGTACCTGCTGTTTGAGACCGGTCAGGAAACGCCGGTCGCCATGCTGCGCTGCTTCGAGAAGGTCGGCCTTGATAACCTCGGCGTCAACCTTGACACGGCGAACCTCATCCTGTACGGCAAGGCGAATCCGGTCGATTCGCTGAAGGTCTTCGGCAAATACGTACGCAACCTGCACGCAAAGGATGGCAAGTACCCGACAAACGGTCATGACCTCGGTCAGGAGACAAGGATCGGCGAGGGTGACGTGGACTTCCCGACGGTATTTAAGAAGCTCCGTGAGCTCGGCTATGATTCCTTCGTTACGATCGAAAACGAGCTGTCCGGCGGCGAGCAGCTGAAGGATATTCTGGAGTCGAGAGATTATCTGCAGTCCCTGATCGATGAGATCTACGCATGATCCCACGCTCCAAACGTCATAGAAATGAATTGATATCATTGTAAGGTGATTTTCCTTTACATACAAAATTCCCGGCGAGTCTGGCTTGCCGGGAATTTTGT
>JAGAOD010000209.1 GCA_017623855.1 Clostridia bacterium | reverse complement strand
GATGCGCGATTACCGCATGCATACGGGTGCGGATTACAAGGCGGAGCGCGGCGAGACCGTGCATGCCGCTGCAAACGGGATCGTAAAAAGTACGCATACGGACATGCTGCTCGGGAATATGATCGTTATAGAGCACGGCAGCGCGATCCTCTCCTACTGCGGTCTCGGCGAGACTTTTTTGGTTAAGCCCGGCGAGGTCGTCAAAAAGGGGCAGGACATCGGCAGCATTACGGCGGCGCCGTTTGAGTCCGCCATGGAGCCGCATCTGCACCTCGAAGCCGAACAGCACGGGAAAAAGATAGACCCCGAGACTTTATTCAAATAACGCCTGCCCCCGGCATCGTTTCAGGGGCAAAAAATGGGTTGCTGCAAAAATTGCAGCAACCCATTTTGATGTTTTGATTCAGTCCTCGTCGGAGTTTTTAGCTCCGCAAGACGGAGATCCGGCTGTCCCGTCAGAATTATTCGGTTTCGCTTAAAAGCGCTTCAAGCCGTGCGGCTGAAAGTGCCGGCGCGTCTCCCATTTGGAATTGGAGCCCTAAGCTTTTGTATTTCGGAACGCAGAGGTTCTTAAACGGCAGCCACTCGATCTTTTCGATGTTCGAGAACGCTTTGCAGAGCGTTTTGACCGCGAGAAGACCTTCCGCCGTGTCCGTAAGTCCCGGTGCGACCACATGGCGGATCCAGACCGGGATGCCCATTTTTTCCGTGAGCTTCAGAAATTCGAGCGTATGCCGGAGCGAGCCGCCGCAGTTTTCGCGGTACGATTCCTCCGTCGTGAATTTGAGATCACAGAGCACGAGATCCGTGTGCCGGAGCACCTTTTCGGCGTCCTTCAGACTGCCGGCGCCGGAGGTGTCGAGCACGGTGTGGATGTGCTCGCGGTGCAGCTTTTCGAAGAGCTCCGCGACGAAATCCGCCTGCATGAGCGGTTCGCCGCCCGAGACGGTGATGCCGCCGCTTTCGCCGAAATAGGGCTTATAGCGTGTAACCGTCCGGCAGAGCTCGTCTGCCGTTTGCGTTGTGCCGCCCTGTGTGCTCCACGTTTCGGGATTATGACAGTATTTGCAGCGCAGCGGGCAGCCCTGCATAAAGACCACATAGCGCAGTCCGGGTCCGTCCACCGCACCCATCGACTGTACGGAGCTGATCCTGCCTTCCATCAGATCGCCTCGTGGAACGTACGGGAGATGACCTCACGCTGCTGCTCCTTGGAGAGGCGGTGGAAGTGTACGGCGTAGCCGGAAACGCGGATCGTAAGGTTCGGGTAATTCTCCGGGTGATGATATGCATCGACGAGCGTCTCGCGGTTCAGGACGTTGACGTTCAGATGATGTGCATGCTGGATGAAATAGCCGGTCAGGAGATTGACGAGGTTCGTGATGCGCTCGTCCTCGGTCTTGCCGAGTGCTTCCGGGATGATGGAGAAGGTATTCGAGATGCCGTCACGGCAGTAGTTGTAAGAGAGCTTTGCAACGGAATTCAGCTCAGCCAGTGCGCCGGAACGGTCGCGGCCGCTCATCGGGTTTGCACCCGGTGCGAGCGGTTCACCGAATTTTCTGCCGTCCGGTGTGTTGCCGGTCTTCTTGCCGTACATGACGTTCGAGGTGATGGTCAGAATGGAGAGGGTGTGCTCCGCGTTTCTGTAAAGCGGATATTCCTTCAGTGCGCTGTAGAAGCGGCGCACCTGCTCGCAGGCGATCGCGTCGACGCGCTCGTCGTCGTTGCCGAAGCACGGGAACTCGCCGATCGTCTCAAAGTCGGTGACGAGACCGTTCTCGTCGCGGATGCAGCGTACCTTCGCGTATTTTACTGCGGAGAGGGAGTCCGCCATGCAGCTCATGCCGGCAATGCCGAAGGCCATGAGACGGCGCACCTTTGTGTCGTGCAGTGCCATCTGTGCCTTTTCATAGGCATACTTGTCGTGCATGTAGTGAATGGTGTTCATGGCGTCGACATAGGTCTTTGCCAGCCAGTCGCGGTAATATGCAATGCGCTCGATGAGCTTTTCGTAGTCGAGATATTCGTCCTCCCAGATCGGCATTTCCGGTGCGACGCGAACCTTCTTGACCTCGTCGATGCCGCCGTTGATGGCGAGCAGGATGAGCTTTGCAAGGTTGGCACGGGCTCCGAAGAACTGCATGTCCTTGCCGACGCGCATGGCGGAAACGCAGCAGGCGATCGCGTAGTCGTCGCCGTAGACCGGGCGCATGACGCGGTCGTTCTCATACTGGATGGCGTCCGTGTCGCAGGATACCTTCGCGACGTAGCGCTTCCAGTTTTCCGGCAGGTGACGGGACCAAAGGACGGTGAGGTTCGGCTCCGGGGAGGAGTTGAGATTGTAGAGCGTGTGGAGCATGCGGTAGGAGTTCTTCGTGACGAGTGTGCGTCCGTCCTCACCCATGCCGCCGAGTGCTTCGGTGATCCACATCGGGTCGCCGGCAAAGAGCTCGTTGTATTCCGGTGTGCGCAGATGACGCGCCATGCGGAGCTTCAGAACGAAATCGTCCATGATCTCCTGTGCGCCGGATTCGTCGAGCACGCCTTCCTTCAGGTCGCGCTCAAAGTAGATGTCAAGGAAGGTGGAGACACGGCCGAGGCTCATGGCGGCGCCGTTCTGTTCCTTGATGGCGGCGAGATATGCAAAATACAGCCACTGAACGGCTTCTCTTGCGTTTTCTGCCGGACGGGAAATGTCGTAGCCGTAGGAAGCGGCCATTCTCTTCATGTCCTTCAGCGCGGTGATCTGATCCGCGACCTCCTCGGAAAGACGGATGGAGTCCGCGTCGAGCGGCTGATTCGAAAGTGCCTTGCGGTCGGCGATCTTCTGCTCGATCAGACGGTCAACACCGTAAAGTGCGACACGGCGGTAGTCGCCGATGATGCGTCCGCGGCCGTAAGCGTCCGGCAGACCGGTGATGATGCCTGCGTGACGTGCCGCACGGACATCGTCGGTGTAGGCGGAAAAGACGCCGTCGTTGTGGGTCTTGTGATATTTGAATTCTTCCTCGATGCTTTCGGAGACCTTATAGCCGTATGCCTCGCAGGAGGAGCGGACCATGCGCATGCCGCCGAACGGGTTGCAGGCGCGCTTTAAGGGCACGTCGGTCTGCAGGCCGACGATGATCTCGTTGTCCTTGTCAAGGTAGCCGGGCTCAAAGGAGGTGATCGTGATGATCTTCTCTGTGTCGATCATCAGGACACCGCCGTTCTGATGCTCTGCATGGCAGAGTGCGTCATATTTCTCGAGAACGTGCTTGGTGCGTTCTGTTGCGGGCTGCAGGAAGGATTCGTCGCCCTCGTAGGGGGTGTAGTTCTTCTGAATGAAGTCGCGGATGTCGATGGACTTTGTCCATTTGCCGGTTGCAAAATCTCTCCAGGCGTTCATATCATACATTCCTTTCTCTGTGTGTGCAAATGTACATGCGCTATGTACATTGCACATGCGATCTTTCCGTTCTTTATGTCGAAACAATACAAAAACAGGGCAGTGCTTACATAAAGAACACTGCCCAGACGGTCGGCGAAAAATGCTTTTGCTCCACGATGGTTGCCCATCTTGTATTCCGTCAGTTACAAAAGCACATTGGATTGTGGTTTCATTGTAACATGCACATTCGACATTTGTCAACAGGGAAAAACTGCCGAGAATATCCGTGTTTCATTCTGCGTTGTTGTTACAAACCCTCAAATACACGGCGCACTTTCCGCGTAGAGTGTGCCGGCCGGGGTCTCGGTGCGGTAAAGACGTATGCCGAAAACGCGCTCCGCGCTGCCGCTGTCATAAATTTCCGCCGGTGTCCCGCAGGCGGCGACCGTGCCGTTTTCGAGCAGAATGAGCCGGTCACAGCAGGAAAACGCGAGGGGGAGATCATGCAGCACCGCGACGGCGGTCCTGCTGTTTTCGCACAGCGTGCGCATCAGGGCGGCGGTCTCGAATTTATAACGCGCGTCAAGGTACGTGGTCGGCTCGTCGAGCAGCGTGATGTCCGCGTTCTGTGCAAGGAGCATCGCGAGGTAGGCGCGCTGCCGCTCGCCGCCCGAAAGCGTGGGCAGCATGCGTTCGGAGAGAGAAGCCGTGCCGGTCAGCTCCATGGCGCGGGAGACGGCAAGACGGTCCTTCTCCGTCAGTGTTTTCGAGAAGCCGAGGTGCGGGTAACGGCCGTGACGGACGAGCATCCCGACGGGGATATCCGGCACGGTGCGGTGCTGGGGCAAAAAGGCGATGCGCTTTGCGAGCGCTCTTCTCGGCATGCGGCTGACGTCCCCGCCGCCGTCCAGAAAGACGGTGTCATGCCCGGGAGGCTGAATGCCGCAGAGACAGCGCAGCAGCGTCGTTTTGCCGCTGCCGTTCGGCCCGATGATGCCGTACAGCGTATTCGGCTCGAAGGTGAGGGAAACGTCTTTCAGAACGGGCTTTCCGCCGATTGTGACGGAGAGCAAGCGTGTTTCCAGAACGGGTGTGCTCATTCGTTTTGGCCTCCCTTCCCCGAAAGCAGCAAAAACACGAAGAACGGCCCGCCGAGGAGAGTGAGCAAAATGCCGACGGGTACTGCATAAGGGG
>JAGAOD010000208.1 GCA_017623855.1 Clostridia bacterium | reverse complement strand
CCGATGTCCTCATCGTCACGAAGCTTCGCATGGGCGACGCAAACACGATGATGGCAGAGGGCGGCATTCAGGCGGCGGACAAGCCGAACGATTCGCCCGCCGTGCATTTTGTGGATGCTTTCGGCGGCGGCCATTTTGCCGCAAAGCGTGAGCTGCTCGCAAAGCTCGTCATGGACGCGCCGGACGCGATCCGCTGGCTGTCAGACCTCGGCGTCGAGTTCGACAAAGCGTCCGACGGCACGATGATCACGACCCACGGCGGCGGCACGTCCAGAAAACGCATGCACGCCGCAAAGGATTATACCGGTGCGGAGATCATGCGGACGCTGCGCGACGAGGTCTTAAACCGCGAGATCCCGATCCTTGATTTTACTTCTGCCGTCGAGCTCATTTTAGACGAAAACGGCAGAGCGGCGGGCGCGGTGCTCATGAACATGGAGACGGAGGAGCTGCTCGTCGCAAGGGCGAAGACCGTCGTTCTTACGACCGGCGGCGCGGGGCGCATGCATTATCAGGGCTTTCCGACCTCGAACCATTACGGCGCGACGGCGGACGGCCTCGTGCTCGGCTACAGAGCGGGCGCAAAGCTCCTCTATGCCGAAACTTTGCAGTATCACCCGACCGGTGCGGCGCACCCGGAGCAGATCTTCGGCGCGCTCGTCACCGAAAAGGTGCGCTCGCTCGGCGCAAAGCTCGTAAACCGTAACGGCGAGGTCTTCATGCATCCCCTGGAGACCCGTGACGTGACGGCGGCGTCCATCATCCGCGAATGCGGCGACCGTGACGGCGGGCTCGAAACGGGAAACGGCAGTGCCGTGTGGCTCGACACACCGATGATCGAGCTGATCCACGGCGCGGGCACGATCGAAAAGCGCATCCCCGCGATGCTTCGTATGTATCAGAGCTTCGGCATCGACATCCGCAAAGAGCCGATCCTCGTCTATCCGACGCTTCACTATCAAAACGGCGGACTCGACATTGAGGTCACGGGCGAGACGACAAACGTCAAAAACCTTTTCGCCGCGGGCGAAGTCGTCGGCGGCATTCACGGCAAAAACCGCCTGATGGGAAATTCGCTCCTTGACATCATCGTTTTCGGCAGAACGGCGGGCAGAAATGCCGCGGAAAGAGCGAACACGACGACGGTCGGCGCGCTCACACTCGACCACGTAGAAAAATTCGAACAGGCGCTGAGAAGTGCCGGCATCGAAACCGACGCCGTCTCTCCGAAGCTCCTGCCCGATTACACAAGACATAAGAAATGAGGTAAATACCATGAATATCGAAATGCTCACAGACCTTTTTGAAGCGCTCACCATTTTCTGCTTCGGTCTCTCCTGGCCGATCTCCATCCGAAAGTCGCTCATTTCCCGCACTGCAAAGGGCAAGAGCCTGTTTTTTGAGGTGTTCCTCCTGGTCGGCTACGCCTTCGGTATCGCGCGAAAGGTCATTCAGCTCACGGCGCTCGGCAGCTCCGGCTTCATTTTCTTCTTGAGCTTCTTCTTCTACGTCATGAACTTCATTTCGATCTCCATCGACGTCGCGCTGTATTTCAGAAACACAAAGTTAGATAAGCTCAGAGAAAGCGGCAGAACGGACGTGTAAGGGGAGTGGCGTGAAAGCTACGGGCTATGAGAACGGCAGACGCTGCTTCGAGCTCCTGCCCGGCACATACGAATTCACGGTCAGAGAATAAAAAAAGAGGGCTGTCTCGTTTTTTGTGAGACAGCCCTCAATATTTTACTTTGTGATAACACGGATCGCTCTGTGCAGGCAGCGGATGTCGATCTCATCGTGGCCCGGCTCCTGCTCGCCGTCGATCGTCCACTCCATTTCTTCCGGCGCCGAAACCTTCACGGCGTCCGTGCTGAGGAGCGTGATCATCGCGCTGTCGTACGTTTTCTGCTGCAGCGCGCGGACGCAGTCGCTCAGCTCAAACAGATCCTTCGGCTCGCGGATCAAAAGCAGCTCGAGCTTGCCGTCCGCCATGTCAACGAGATCGGCGCTCAGGGTGAGCGTGCCGCCGACGCTGACGGAATTGCTGACGGCGCCGAACAGGAATTTTCCCTCGATCACGCGCCCGTCGGACAGCGTGAACCGGAGCGGATAGGAGCGGATCTGCGAAAGCTCCTGAATGCCGCCGAGGACGTATGCGGTGTGTCCGAGCACGTTTTTTAGGCTCTGCGGCGTCGTGTAGCTCGTGCGCGCGAAAACGCCGAACGACGCGACATAGGAGAAGATGCGCGAGCCGAACTGACCGACGTCAAGCGCAGTTTCCTTTCCCTCGATGCTGTCCTTCGCGGCTGTGAGGAGGTCGTGGCTCAGGTGCAGGCTCGCGGCGAAATCATTCGTCGAGCCGGCGGGGATATAGCCGATCGGGATATTTTTCCCGCTCTTCATCACGCCGGAAACCGTCTCGTTG
>JAGAOD010000207.1 GCA_017623855.1 Clostridia bacterium | reverse complement strand
TCCCGTCCCGAAATGCTGCGATCTGACGGGACGGGGAACCGATCAATCGCTTTAGCGATTTGCGCCCCTACGTATTACCTGTGGTTCAAAGTGTTATTCGCCTTGCAGCGAGTTTTATTGCTTCGCAGTTTTATTCTGCCTTCGGCGCAGTTTTATTCGCGCTCCGCGCGAGTTAACAAGGCAAGAGCGAAGCGATTTGCCGCTATAATAGCGAGGCGTAGGCCGAGCCACCGCAACATTTGCGAAGCAAATATATCACTGCCCGAAGGGCAATATCACTTTTGCCGCAAGGCAAAAATATCACTCCGGCGCAAGCCGGAATATCACTGCGCTTCGCGCTCAGCGTACCTCTATCCTTCTGTCCGTCTCCCTGTACTCCTCGCCGATGACGCCGCCGAGGTGCTCGGTGATATACTGCTCGAGACATTCGACGTCGAGCATACCCTCGTCGCTGAGGATCTCGGCATCGGCGAACATGGACATACCGCCGCCGAAGTCGAGAATGAAGTAATTAAAGCTCGTGAAGGTGTACACGGCGTCGGGGTCGAGCGGACGATATTCGCCCGTCGCCCGGTCGAGGATCTCCGCGTCCTCCACGCGGCGCGCGCCGGTTACCTCGACAAAGCTCTCGTTTTCGTCGAGCTGAACACTGCTTTCGACCGCGGCATTCAGCGCAAAGCGCATGCCCGCGACGTGCGGGAAGGAGCCGTCCTCCTCGGGATAATGCATCACGGCGACCTCCAGAAGATCGAGCAGGGTCTGCCCGGAGACCTTCGCGGTGACGACCTGATTATTGAACGGGAAAACCGAGAAAATATCGTTAAAGGTCACGTCGCCCGCGTCCATCGGGGCGCGGATACCGCCGCCGTTGACGTATGCGACATCCGCACCGGTGACCGTGTAAAGCGCATCGGCACAGAGATTGCCGAGGTTCGTCTCGCTCGTGCGCACAAGGCGGTTGCCGTCGGCGTCGTCCGTGAAGAGCGCGACCTCGCTCTCGCCGATCTTCCTGTCGCCGAGCTTCGCGTATTCCTCATGAATGGCGGCAAGGCGCGTGTCGATCGCCGCATCGGTGCTTTCAAGGCTCGCCGTGTCGAGCAATTCGGTCTCGATGCCCTCGCTCGTCAGCGTCAGCTTGCCGATATTCTGAAATTTCGTGCCGGTCGAGGACAGCAGTACGTCGTCTCCGCTCTTATCCTCGACGGTGATGCCCTCGATGACGGAATGGGAATGCGCGTCGAGGACGACGTCCAGCCCGTCGGTCTGCGCGATGAGGTCGGTGATATCGTCAAGCTCGCCCGACTCGCTGTAGCCGATGTGCGACAGCGCGATGATATAATCCGCACCGTCATTTTCCGCCTTGTCGATGTATTTCTGCACGCGCGCGCCGAGCGCCGTCTCGTTGAACGTATAGATAACCTCGCCGCTCTCGTTCATAAACTGGCTCGGGACGGAGGAGCTGATCGTCTCCGGAGTCGTGATGCCGATATAGGCAACGTCGACCGTGCCGTACCGGACGAGCGTATACGGCGTGAAGACGGGCTCATCCGCGTCCGTTTTCGACAAATTGCAGCAGAGCAGCTCCGCGTCGAGCAGCGCCTCGAGCTCCTTAAGGCGCAGAAGCCTATAGTCGAATTCGTGATTGCCGAGCACCGCGGCATCGTAGCCGACCATGTTCATCAGCTCGACGATATACCCGCCCTCGGAGACCGCACCGAGCGTGCCGCCCTGCACGAAGTCTCCGCACGAGACAACGCCGACGCGGCCGTATTCCTCGCTGAGCGCATTTTGGAGCGCCGAGAGCTTCGAATACCCCTCCACCGCGCAGTGCACGTCGTTCTCATAGAGGATGACGACCGGCTCGTGCGGCCTGTCCTTAATAAGTCCGCCCGCCGCAAGCACACCGCAGCACAGCACGCAGACGCCGATCAATATGCATAAAAGCTTTTTTCTGTTCATAAAAAGACCTCGATTCCCGGCGGATTCTCTCCCCCGCCGACATCTCTATTGTATTGCCGCAAGGGCGATTTGTCAAACAACACGGAATGAAAAAAGGAACGCTGCAAAAACAGCATTCCTTTTTGTTCAGAAATTCTTCTTTTTATCCTCAAACGGCTCGTGCTTTAAGATCAGCAGGCGGGCGATCCTGAGGTGGTTTTCCTCGTCGATCTGCATCGCCATGATCGTATACTCCTTGTAATCGAAGGAGTCGAACGGCACGGGCATGGCGCCGATCATCTCGACGGCCCAGCCGCCGACGGTGGCGCAGTCCGTGTCGAGCTCGTCCTCATCTAATTCGAGCTTGTCCATGAAGTCGCTGAGGTTCATTTCGCCGGAGCACTCGAAGCGGTTTTCGGTGATCTCCTGCCATTCGTTGACGATGTCGTCGTTTTCGTCCCAGATCTCGCCGACAAGCTCCTCGAGCACGTCCTCCATCGTGACGATGCCCTTGATGCCGCCGTATTCGTCCGCGACCATGACCATCTGCGTGCGGTGGGAGCGGAACTTGTTCATGATCTCATGCAGGCGCATGGATTTCGGGATGAACACGGGCTCCAGGAGCAGCTCGCGGAGGTCAACGGTCTTGTTCCCGGCGAGCTCCTTCAAGAGGTGCTTGACGTAGAGGATGCCGATGACGTGGTCGACCGAGCGCTCATAGACGGGATAGCGCGAGAACTGCGAGTCGGCGATGACTTCTAAGATCTCCTCGATCGGGTCGTCGATATCGAAGCCGACAACGTCGATGCGCGGGGTTAAGATATCGCCCGCGTCGAGGTCGGTGAATTCCAGTGCGGACTGCAGAAGCTCGCTCTCGTCCTTGTCGAGGACGCCCTCGTCCTCGGCGGTGTCGAGCAGATTTTCGAGCTCCTCCTCGGTGATGGTGACGTCCTTGTCGTCCTTGCGGCTCCAGATGAAGCCGAGGAGCTTCACGATGCCGGAGGTCAGGAGCACGACCGGAAAGAACGCGAGCATCAGAACGAGAAGCGGATATGCCGCCATTTTTGCGAAGGATTCATTGATGCGGCGCGCGACCATCTTCGGGGTGATCTCGCCGACGATCAGAATGATCACGGTCATGACGACGGTGACGATCGTGGACGCAGCCTCGTCGCTCATGGCGGAGGATGCCGCCAGATTGACCGCCAGAACGGTCGCGACCGAGGTCGCGGCGATGTTCACGAGGTTATTGCCGACGAGCACCGTGGAAAGTGCGAAGTCGTAATGATTATAAATGAAGCCAACAAGCTTTTCGGTCGGAGTCTGCTTTTCGCCCTCCTTTTTGACCTTGAGCTTACTGAGGGATGTGTAGGCGATCTCGGTGCCGGAGAAGAACGCGGAGCCGATCAGCAAAAATACGATCAGTATATATTCCATGTTCCGCCCTCCTTACTGCAGCTCGACGCCTTCGCCGGCGTCGCTCTCGTCCTGAATGTCGCCGACGAGCTCCTCGAGCAGGTCCTCCATCGTGATGATGCCGACCTTTCTGCGGTTCTTGTCGACAAGGAAGACCATGTGAAGCTTATTCAGACGCATTCTCTGAAGCAGAACGGATATCTCTATCTCGCTGTCAAATATGTACGGTTTTAAGAGGATCTTGCGAAGCGGCACACGCTTGCCCGTGACGTACTGGCTCAGAAAGAGGTTCACAGGCAGAATGCCGACGATGTTGTCGCGGCTTCTTTCAAAGACCGGGAGTCTCGAGTGGCTCTCCGACTGCAGCATTTTCGCGAGCTGATCGATGGGCGTGGCGGCGTCGATGCAGACGATCTGCTCCATCGGGATCATAATATCCCGCGCGAGCTTATCTCTGAACTCGATGGCGGAATTGACGAGCGCCTGCTTTTCGGGCTCGAGTACGCCCTCGTCCTCGATGGTCTCGATGATGCTGAGCAGCTCCTCCTCCGTCACGGTCTTTTCCTCTTTTCCGGCAAGGAGCTTTGAAAGCAGCATGGAAATGACGGAAAAAACGGCGGAAACGGGCGTCAGCAGACGGACGAGCAGCATCATGCTGCCGGAAAGGAACAGCGCGAGCTCTTCGGCGCGCGCCTTGGCGAACGATTTCGGGATCATCTCAGCGAAGAGATAGACGATGAAGGTCGTGAGCAGTGTGCCGTAAATGACGTATTCCTGGCTGAACTGCTGCATCACGAGGAGTGCGGACAGCGAAGCACAGGCGGCGTGGAAGATGTTATTGCCGATGAGGATCGTCGTCAGGGTGCGGTCAAAGCGATCCGTGATCCACAGAACGCGCGCCGCACGCTTATTGCCCTTGTCGGCGAGCGTACGCATACGCACCTTGCTGACGGCCGCATACGCGGTCTCGGTCGCGGCAAAGTACGAAGAAAGCATCAAAAACAGCACATAAAGTATACAACTGGCAGGGTCCACGAGAAAAACCAACTCCTATTCATATAAGTCTTTATATTATAATACAATTTGTAACCGTTTGCAAGATTAAGCGGAAATTTTGCGCAGTGAAAATGTGGCTCGCATCGCTCGCTATTGTATGTGCCGAGGTTGGATGCGAGCAAATGCCTCCCTCTCATCTCCCACCCCCGCGCCCCCTTCACGTCTCCTTACCCTCATCCCGGTTTTTGTGTGGATTGTTAAATTTTTAACAATCTACCGTTTATTCCCGAATTTTGAGGGTTAAGAACGGGGTTACGTAGGGCGGCGGTGGGGCGGCGGAGAGAATAGTGAAAAGTGGAAAGTGGAAAGATGAAAGTTTCAGCGGCTCGCGTTCGCTCGCTATTATATGTTCCGTGCCGGAGGTGGATCGTAGGGACTAAGGCTCCCCTGTGAAGGGGGCTGGCATTTTCGCAAGAAAATGACTGAGGGGTTGTCTTGGAGAAAGCTTCTTTTTCTATGCAGCTTTCTCGATACGCTTCAGCTTACAATCCCTCAGTCTCTCCCCCCGCATCTCCCACCCCCGCGGTGTAATATTCTGCGGCTTGTCAAATATTTAACAAGCCACCATTTATTCCCGGGTTATAAGGGTTAACCGAGGGGTTACGTAGGGCGGCAGGACATTTGTCTCCCCTACAACCTTGCCTTTGGCTGTGGTGCTGTAGGGGACGGGTTACCCGTCCCGAAATACTGCGATCTGACGGGACGGGAGACCGATCAATCGCTTCAGCGATTTGCGCCCGCAATGCGCCGCAGGCGCAAATCATGTGATCTATCACAATTCATGGCGTCAACCAATTCATGCGTCACCGACGCAATTCATTCAACTCGTCCCTCGCTCCCCCGCTCCATTCCTACTCCCCCTTTCACGTCCCTCTTTCTCTTCCCCCCTTAACCTCGACCCGGTTTTGTGTGATTTGTTAAACTTTTAACAAATCACCGTTTATTCCCGAATTTTGAGGGTTAAGAACGGGGTTACTTAGGGCGGCGGGGTGTTGGCGCAAAGTGTTATTCGCCGTTCGGCGAGTTTTATTGCTTTGCAGTTTTATTCTGCCTTCGGCAGAGTTTTATTCGCGCTCCGCGCGAGTTAACAAGGCAATCGCCGTGCGATTTGCCGCTAATAAATGATATATTTCTCACGAAATATGATCTACAGCTTGCGCTGCATGATATATTTTCCCTGCGGAAAAACATGATATAATATCATCTGCTCTGCAGCTATCATATCCGCAGGATATATCATCCGCGACATGGGAGCGGATATCATTGCACTGACGCAAAGCGTCAGTGCAGCGCATCACGCCTTCTCCACCGGTTTCTCCGTGTGGGCGGCGATCTGCGCGATCCAGCGCCTGACGGCCGCGTCCTCGGGGAAGGTAAGGTGCGCGAGGGGGTATTCCTCGCCGAGGCTTTCGCTTTTGCCCTTGCCGAGGGGGTGGTACGGCTCGACGTCGATGCGCTCGACATTTTTAAGCTGCATGGATAATTCCCCGATCGCCTTAAAATGCGCGTCGCGGTCGTTCATGCCGGGGATCACGGGACAGCGCAGGACGATCCGCGCGCCCGCCGCATTCAGCTTTCTGAGGTTTTCCAAAATGAGCGCATTTCCGGCGCCCGTAAAGGCCCTGTGCCGCTTGCTGTCCGTCTCCTTGACGTCCCAGAGGAAGAGATCGACATACGGCAGGAGCGCTTCGATCTGCTCCCACCCGGCACAGCCGCAGGTCTCGACCGCGGTATTGAGCCCTTTTTCCTTCGCGCCCCGCAACAGCTCCAGCGTAAAATCGGGCTGCATGAGGGGCTCGCCGCCCGAAAGCGTCATCCCGCCGCCGGAATTCTTATAAAAGAGCGCGTCCTTCATGACCTCGCGGAGCACCTCGTCGACCGTCGCCGGTCTGCCCACGGTCTCGAGCGCACCGGCACAGACCGCGGCACACGCGCCGCAGGCAGTACAGTGCGCCCTGTCTATATCATGCACGCCGTCCAAAAACCGATGCAGGCCCTTTTCGCAGGCCGTCAGGCACAGACCGCACCCGGTGCACCGCGAGGCGTTCAGCATCAGCTGCTTTTTCATCGATCTCGACTCGGGGTTATGGCACCACACGCAGCGGAGCATGCAGCCCTTCAGGAACACCGTCGTGCGGATGCCCGGCCCGTCGTTCAGCGAGAACCGCTGTATATTATAGATAATACCTGTATTTTCCGTCATAATTTATCAACTCGAATGTCTGAGCCGGCAGATCACGTCGTTCTGGAGCTCCTTTGTCAGGTTCACAAACCGCGCGGAATAGCCGCCGACACGTACGATCAGATTTTGGTGCTCCTCGGGATGCTCCACGGCGTCCAAAAGCTCACGGAGCGGGGTCGTATTGCCCTGAAAGATCTGGCAGTTCTTGTCGCAGAAGGTACGGATCAGCGCCGTGACGAGCGATTCGCTTGCCCACGCGCTGTCGAGATCCCACATGGTGGACGCACCGCCCGCAAATTTCCCGTGCGGGAGCCTGCCGCAGGAGTTCATCGCCGCCGTGATGCCCTCCGTCATCGAAGCGGAATGCGGCGTGACGCCCTGCGCGATGAGCTTTCCCGCATTTCTGCCGTCCGCCGTCGCGCCGAGCACGGACGCCGCCGCGGGGGCATACTGGAACGTGAGGATCACGGGCTTGCCCCTGCCGCCCCAGCGCGTGGTGTAATTCAGATACATGTCTGCAAAATCGCCGAATACGCGCGCGGCGAGTGCGTCCGCATTTTCGTCGTCAACGCCGTATTTCGGAATTGCGCGGAGCTTCGCCTGCAGCGCTTCGTAACCCTTGAAATCGGCCTTGAGCGCCGCCGTGAGCGTCTCCGCCGTGCAGAGCTTTCTGTCAAAGACGGCGTATTTGATCGCATAGAGCGCGTCCGCGGTGTTCGGGAGCGCCAGATGCGTGCCGCCGTAGTCGTGATACCGCGCGCCGCCGCCGTGCATATTGCGCCCCTTTTCGAAGCAGTCGTCGATCATGCTCGAAATGAGGTAGGACGGGCGCGCCTTTTCGGCGTATGCGCTGTAGATATCCTGCTTTTTAAGATAGATCTCCGTGAGCCGCCGGGCTTCCGCGATGAAGTCGCCGTAGAAGCTCTCGAAATCGCCGTACGATGCAAGCCCCCGGTTCGCCCTGAACGCCGGGACACGCTTGCCCGTTCTGAGGCACACGCCGCCGGTGATCATCAGCTCGAGCATCTTCGCCGTGTTCTGCCAGCCGATGTACAGAAAATCCGAGGTCATGCCCTGCACGCCGACCTCCATGCAGCCGCCGCAGGCGTACTCCACGGCATCCTCAAACGGCGTGCCGCGGTCGATGAGCGCCGCGAGAATGGGCGGATCGTACAGGATCTGCGCGCGGTTCCGGCCCGAGACCATATACCGCGCGGCGAGCGAAACGAGCGCCTCGGGTGGGTCCTCGGGCAGGCGGATATACACCGCCGGATGCACCGTGTCGAGCGCCATGACGGACTCGACCATGATGTATGTGAGGGGATTGACGGCGGAGCTGCCGTCCGGGCGCGTGCCGCCGACGACGATCGCCTCGACCCACGCGTCTATGCCGTAAAGCCGCTCGTCGATGCGCAGAAAAAGCTCGTCGATGATCTCCCGCGCTTCCTCAAGCGTGCAGCGGCCGGCTTCGAGGTCGCGCTCGAGATACGGCCAGAGGTAATAGTCGAGCCGCCCGGGGCCGTTGCCGCCGTACGGATTTTCGCGCATGACGACGATGTGCTGCATATAAAACGACTGCACGGCGTCGCGGAACGTCTCCGCCGGGTGGAGCGGCACGCGCCGCATGCGGTCCGCAAGCTCGAAATTGCCGAGCTTCTCGTACGCTTCGATATGGCGGTCGTTGAATTCCATGAGCACGTCGAGCATGATGAGCACGCCCTTATAAAACTGCGCCGCAGCCTCATCCTTCGCCGTTTCGAGGGCGTCCGTGAAGCGCCGACGCATGCCGGAGATGCCCTCGGTGAGCACACGGTGGAAAAACCACGTGATGTGCCCCTTCGCGGTGCCGCCGATGAGCTGATACGCTTCGAGCTCCGCGGCCTCGGGGAATGCCGCCGCAAACGCCGCCGCGGCATCCGTCTCACAGTCGAGCGCAGGATCGAACGCCGTCACGGGCTGCTCGTTCATGTGGTACATCCTGCCGCCGAGGCGATCCTCCGGATCGACGTAGATCTCAAGCCGCCGAAACGCATATTCCATCGCGCGCGCCGCCCGTTCCCACGGCTCAAGGTGGGAAAGCAGCGTCCGCGCCGCACGGTGATAATCGTCTATGAAATACACGGGCACGTTCCGTCTGCCGCGCTCTACCGCAGCGCGCTCAAGCCGCGCCGTCCTCTCCGTTTTCATACTGCCGCCTCCGTTCGTTTAACTAAGTCGATTGTACCAAATACGTGCGGATTTATCAAGCCGTCGGTACGCCGTTGGCGCTGAGAGATGAAAGTGGAAAGCTTTCTGAGTTGAAAGTTGAAAGATGAAAGTGGAAAGTTGTGGTGGCGACCTGCGGTCGCTATTATATTTCCGGGCCGGAAACCTTATCGTAGGGGCTAAGGCTCCCTCTGATGAGGGTAGATTCCCCCGCCTGGCGG
>JAGAOD010000206.1 GCA_017623855.1 Clostridia bacterium | reverse complement strand
GGTCGTTGGTTCGAGTCCAACAGGGGGAGCCAAAAAAGCACTTCGAAAGAAGTGCTTTTTTTCATTAAATATGTTACCGTATATTTGGTGAGGGGATAGTACATGTCCGTCTATATCAGAAAAGCAACGCTTGAAGATGCTTTGCGCTGTGCAGAAATTCACAGCAGATCGTGGGATTTTGCATATAGCAGCTGTGTTCCGCATGAAGAGATCGAAAAGCTGACCGAAAGAAGTCCGATGATTTGGAAAAGAATGCTCGAAAAGGAGCCGCACAACAATTATGTCGTCATTGAGCAGGATGAGACCGTTGGCATTTTGACCTTTGGTAAAGCGAGGGATAAGGATTTGCCGGATACAACCGGTGAGCTCGTCGGACTCTATCTTGATCCGGAACATATCGGGCTCGGTATTGGAACGAAAGTCATGGAGTTTGTCAAATCCGACCTCAAAGCCGCAGGATTTTCCACAATGGTTCTTTGGGTGCTCGACCAAAACTACAGAGCTAAGACGTTTTATGAAAAGTTCGGCTTTAAGTTTGATGGCACGAAGAAGCCGAGCGGACTGGGGGAGCGTTTGGAAGAGCGATATATCACAGAATTATAAATCATTTTTGCCTGAAGTTTTTCTTCGGGCTTTTCTTTTTCCCACTTGAAGTGAAGTTTTTTCCACATAGATCTGCTATACTGTACTGCATGGAGGTGATCGTGATGACCGGCTGGCCGAATGATTTACAGAAGCTTATCAATTACATTGACGAACACGCTGTGGAAAATCCGTCGCTCGACGAGATCGCAGCGCAGATCGGGTATTCTCCGTCGCATTGCTCGGAGCAGTTTCATAAGCTTTCCGGAATTACGATCCGCTCGTACATGTCAAAGCGAAGAATATTCAGCGCGGCGGAGCTTTTGCGGGAAACGGACAGACAGATCATTGATATCGCTCTGGAATGCGGTTTTTCCTCTCAGCAGGCACTCTCCTGCGCGTTCAGAAAAGCCTTCGGCTGCTCACCACGCGCATATCGCATGGCGCCGTCTGAATATTCATCCAATGTCTTAAAGGAGGTCTCGATCATTTTGGAATTTAGAAAAGTTTTCGACAGTATCCCTGAGTTGTTTGATAAATACCGCCCGCGCTACACGCCGGAATTATTCAACGACCTGATCGCATACGCCAACATCACCGAAAATTCCACAGTGCTCGAGATGGGCCCCGGCACCGGACAGGCGACCGACCCGATCCTCAACACCGGCTGCGATTATAACGCGATCGAGATCGGTGAAAATTTGGCCGCAAAGATGGTGGAAAAGTACGGTGACCGTGAAAATTTCCATTTGACGGTCGGCGACTTTATTACACACGACTTCGGAGAGCGGAAATTCGACCTCATCTATTCCGCCGCGACGATCCAGTGGATCCCGGAGGAGGTCGCCTTTCGAAAAACCTTTGATCTTCTGAAGCCCGGCGGCGTACTCGCGATGATGTCCACGCAGGGAAATTACCGCACGTCAAATCCGGAGCTGTATGAGAAGATCCAGAAAGTGTACCGTGCACATTTTCGCCCGGCTATCGAATATCCGCACCGCAATTTCAAATATTCCAATGCCGTGAAATATGGCTATGTGGATTATGAAGAACGCACCTTTCCGTTAGTTCGGGTGTTTGATGCGGAAAATTATGTAAACTACGTGAAAACGCACAGCGACCATATCGTCATTCCCGAGCCGCACCGTACGCCGTTTTTTGAAGGCTTATACAAGACCGTTAAGGAAAACGGCGACCGCGTGGAGTACAACGATACCTGCATCCTGCGCCTTGCAAGAAAGCCGTTTGCTGAATAAATTCATACCCAAGACCGATTTTCGCACCGTAACGCGAGGATCGGTCTTTTTTTGCTTGGTTGAAAAGTTTTCTCAACAGTGTTATACTGAAAACACCGGATCGGAGGTTTTGTTATGAATAAGAGTATTTCGCTGAGCTGTGAGAATTCTTTCAGCATGAATTTTGAAGTTTTTTATCCGGATGATTTTGAAGATCTTCCGCTGCTCGTTTATCTGCACGGCGCAGGTGAGCGCGGCGGTGTTTTGGAGCATGTGGAGCGTCACGGTGTCCCGAAGCTGATTTTGGAAGGCAGGGAGATCCCCGCGGTCGTTCTCTGTCCGCAGTGTCCCGAGTGGGCGGTGTGGGATAATGTCGTGCGGGACCTGAAGGCTGTGATCGACCATATTGTTGATAAATTCAGCATTAAGCCCGACCGCATCTGCATCACCGGTTCGAGCATGGGCGGCTACGGCACATGGATGATGGGCAAGACCTATACGAATTTCTTCTCCGCCCTCGGCCCGGTTGCGGGCGGCGGTATGGCATGGAGGACGAGCAATCTGCGCACGACCCCGGTTTTGACGGTTCACGGTGCGGCGGACGACGACGTTCTGCCGGTGTATTCCGAATTGATGGTGGGCGGTGTTCTGGCCGCAGGCGGCACGGCGCGTCTGCTTCTTTTGGACGGACAGGGACATAATGACGGCATCGACTATGCGTATCGCCACACGGAGCTGATCGATTGGCTGTTAAAACAGCGCCGTACGGATTTCGAGCCTGTCCCGGAGAACTGCTCGGAATATTTCTGATATGCGCCATTTGATTTATAGGGAGAGGAGACGCTGCATTGAGTATCGTAAATACATTTGATCCTTCCGGGAAGGAATTGATCAAAGCTGAAAATAACGTGAGGAAGATCGAGAATTTTCCGAAAACTATACTTGTTGTCTTTTCTGCGAAGTTTTGCTCCTTGTTTCTCAGCAAATATGACGCCCGGGAGATCGGAGGTCTGAACGCAGGCGGACACATATTCCCGATATACCGTTTTGCGTATAAAGGGGTAGAATTCGGCTTCTTCAACACCATTCTTGGCGGTGCCGGTTCCGCAGCCCTTTTGGAAGAACTCATCGCATTGGGCGCGGAGAAATTCCTGTATTTCGGTTCCTGCGGTGCGCTGGACAAAGAGATCGCGGAAGGTCACTTGTTGGTGCCGACTGCCGCGTACAGGGACGAGGGCGTAAGCTATCATTACGCGGAGGCATCCGACTATTTGGAGATCAGGACCGCCTTAAAGCTGGGAAAAGTTTTTGAAAGCATGTCCGTACCCTATAACACGACTAAAACCTGGACGACGGATGCGTTTTATCGGGAAACAGACCGCAATTTGGCTTTGCGAAAGCAAGAGGGCTGCGGCGTTGTGGAAATGGAATGCGCTTCCGTGATGGCGGTAGGACAGTATCGCGGGAAAGAGGTCTATCAATTCCTTTATGCCGCAGATTGCCTGGATGACAGCAGCTGGGACAAGCGCATGTTAGGGAACATGCCGTCGGATATGAGAGAAAGAATTCTCGTGGTTGCAATAGAGGCTGCATACAGAATACAATCGGAAGATTGAGAGATATTCATTTGCTTTACAGTTGACTTGATACGGAAGATAGGGAGCTGATGTATATGAAAAAATACGTCATCGGAATAGATTACGGCACGCTGTCTGCGCGTGCGCTGCTTGTCGATCTCGAGAACGGAAACGAGACGGCGGCTTTTGAATATGTATACCGCCGCCCGCTGCTGACCGCAGAGGATTTTGACGGCGCGGTACCGGAGGTGTCCGCCGCGCTGCAGGATCCGCAGGATTACCTCGATGCGCTCGGGG
>JAGAOD010000205.1 GCA_017623855.1 Clostridia bacterium | reverse complement strand
TTTCTCTTCGAACAGCTTACGGCAGCGCGCACAGGTGCAGCCGTATATTTTTTTGCCGCCCATATTCTTCTGCGGCATGTGCGGTTCGTCCCAGAAAATCGTCCGCCAGCCGATGAAATATACCGTATCGATCCATTCCTTTGTGAATCGGCGGAAATCCGGGCTGTTCACGCAGGCGCGAACGGGATCCATTTCACCGTTTGAAAGTATCATGTGGCTCTCGGGATAATATGCGAGAAAATGGGATTTATCTCCCGGAGGGCCGCCGAGTCCCCAGTTATCCACCCATGGCTCGAGACCGAATTCGAGGGACATTTCCAGAATGCCCTTCATGATCATCTTATGTCTGTCCCAATCCGTGTGCGAAAATGTGTGCACAACGAGATCCATGCCATGCACGGCAATATCCAAAAGATCCTCCCGTGCGTGGTGCGGCATGCGGTTGCCGTGGTAAGCAGTGCCAAGACGAAGCGGTTTCATATTCATAATTCCCTCTTTTCTTTTGACGGCTGTATAAAAAAGCTTATTGAGTGATCATGGAGATGCCGTATTCGAGCGTTTCGGCGTCGATCGCACCGCTCGCACGGGCCACGGCGAAGCCGTCGGCGTCCAAAAAGTAAGTTGTCGGGACGGAGTATACCTGATAATTATTTGCGGCGCTCAGGTCGGAATCAAAGTACACAGGGAAGGTGTAGCCCTGACCCTCTATATAAGCGGAGCCCGTGTCCACGGTCTCTCTGTCGCCGTCCGTGAGGTTGACCATCACGAAATGAATTTCGTCACCGCGTTCCTTGTACACGGCTTCAAAGTCGGGCATTTCGCTCTTGCAGGGCGGACACCAGCTTGCCCAGAAGTTCAGAATCACCGGCTTACCGCGAAAATCCGTCAGCTGCACGGCAGTGCCGTCCTTTGTGTATACGGTGAAATTCGGTGCAGGTACGGGCTGCGCGCTGCTTTCGTCCGCGCTGTTCTCCGACACGCTGCCTTGTTCTTCGGTGACGCTGACATTCTGCGCGTCATAACGGTCGGTGAGATACTGGTAGAGAAAGCTCGCACCAAGGAAAAATACGGCGATGCCGACGAGTGTGAGTATAAACTTGACCTGTTTTTTCATATGTGTTACCCCTTAGCTTAAAACGGAGAGCAGGCGGCTGAAAAGTCCGGTCATCATCAAAACGCCGATGAGGACGAGCAGACCGCCGCAGACCTTGTTGATCACATCGTAATGGCGCTTGATCACCCCGAATGCATTTTTCAGCCTGTCGATCAGGACGGCACTCAGAACAAACGGGATGCCGAGTCCGAGCGAGTAGCACAGGAGCATCAGGATGCCCGTCGTCATGCTGCCCTGCTGGGAAGCGAGCATCAGCGCAGAGCCTAAAAATGCGCCGACACAGGGCGTCCAGCCGACGGAAAACACGATGCCGAAAAGGAGTGCGGAGAAAAAGCCCATGTCCTTGTGTGCACCGCCGCGCATACCGCGGAACAGATTCAGCTTAAACACGCCGAGAAAGTTCAGGCCGAAGAAAACAACGACCAGACCGGTCAGAATATTCACAAGTGTCTGATATTCGCGCAGGAGACCGCCAAGCGTTCCGGCGAGCGCGCCCAACAGCGTGAAGACTGCCGTGAACCCGAGCACGAAGCCGAGCGAATTTGTCAGTGTACGTTTTGTACTGCGCTCACCGCCGCCCGCAAAATACGAGGCATAGATCGGGAGCATCGGGAGAAGGCACGGAGAAATGAATGTGATGATGCCTTCAAGAAAAGAGATCAGATATTGCATATGAGGTCCTTTCGTTATTGGAGATGTACAGAAAGACCGGCAAAGGGCCTTTCTGCCTCTATTCTACCATGGCAAGGGTAAATTGCATAGTGTTTTTATGAAACTTATTATGTCCGTGTGAAGGACAAAAATCTGTCATCGTTCTTGCGCGTCCCGATGCCGTATGCTACAATAAAGAAAATACGGCCTATCGGGGAGGATACTACCATGGGAATTCAGCAGCAGAAAGAACTTTTTGATCAGCAGCGTGCGGAAAAGGTTTATGAGAGCTGTCAGCTCACATTTCACGGCGTAGAGGCGTTTGACGTATACAACTGCTCCGTTCCGTTTGAATGGAAAGGCAAAACATACATGTACGGCCGCATCGAGTACAGAGACGAGTGGGCGCGTTCCTGGGTGCGCCTTTTCGAGAAGACCGGCGAGGACGATTACACCCTCGTGCCGGACAGCATGATCTACCAGCTTGAAGACCCGTTTGTCAGCATCGTACAGGGTGAGCTGGTGCTCGGCGGCACGCACGTCAGAAAGCGCAGCGGCGAGATCGAGAATTATTACGGCTATTTCTACCGCGGCACCGATCTTGAAAATATGTATTATTTCACGACCGGTCCGGATCATATGAAGGACATCCGTCTCGTTGAGCTGAAGGACGGACGCATCGGCGTTTTCTCCCGTCCGCGCAACGAGGAGATCGTGAAGAAATACGGCAGCGAAGCCATGATCGGCTTTGCCATCATTGATAAGCTCGATGATCTCACGGATGAGGTCGTTCTGAACGCCACACCGATCGAGGGTATTTTCGACGACGGTGAATGGGGCGGCGTCAACCAGCCCATCCTGCTCGAGGACGGACGCATCGGCATCATCGGCCATCAGAGCTACATTCAGCCGAATGTAAACGGCGTTGATCTTTCGGTTTACGTCAACACCGCGTTTGAGTTTGACCCCGAGACCTTCGAGGTCGTCAGCAACCGCGTCATCGCGACCCGTTCGTGCTATCCGGAGGGCCCGGCAAAGAAGCCGAATCTCGTGGACTGCACCTTCACCTCCGGCATGGTCATGCGTGAGGACGGCAAGGTCGATCTCTACGGCGGCATGGGAGACGTACACGAAGGCCGCATCGTCATCGACTACCCCTTCAGCGCACCGATCGCAAAGTAATCAAAGAGAAATTTGAAAGGGCACCCAGCTTCGGGTGCCCTTTTTGCGTGTGATCTTAGTTCTTAGAAATAACAAGCTTTTCGGCGATTTACATCAGTTCTACAGCATCGATGATCTCGAATCCGTTTTCGCGTTTGTTGGAAAATTCTATTCGCGAGATTTTCGCATCAAAGGGCGTGAATGCGCTCTGCATAATGCGTAGGGCGCTGTTCAGATCGATTTCTGTGCTGTTCAAAAGAGTGGTGTGTGGGCGCCAAACATCTTCCTGCGTCCACGGTGTTAAAGAGTCTTTCCAAGCTTCAACAATACCTCTATGGATTACAGTCAGTTCTTTCTCCTTTATGGGAAAAGCCGCCAAAATCGAGGTGCCCGGCAACTGATCTATCTTTTCAAAGCGAACCGAGAAAGTCTTGTAGTTTTGAAGCAATTCCTTGCAGGACGCAACGAATGCGGCATCATCGCCGACATACGTCGCAAATGTGATATGTGCGTAAAGCGGTTGAATCGGTGCGCCTAACGCGTCTGCTTTATTTCGTACATCTTCCAGTATTTTGTTTGAGGCGCTGTCGAGCAACCCGAGTACAAAAAGCATTTGTATGCATCCTTTCGCGTGAACTTCTGTATGATTCATTGCATTTTAGCTGAGCTCATCCAAAGCTCTTAAGCATCTTAAATTAGACTGTCTTCCTGCAAATATACAGACCGTGCATCGCGTATTTGACCGCGAGGTCATCTTCACAGGTCTCGATGAGACAGCGGATGTATTCGTTATACTCATCGTCGGTGTAGTCGTCCACAAAGGTAGAGACGAGGTAAAGTGCGGCGTATGTGGATGCGTTTGTGACACGCTCGACGGGGTAATGTTCGGCGATGGACTCGACTTCCTCCGGCGTCATACCGTAGAAGATGTCGCGGATTTGAGTTTTACAGCAGTCATCAAGGTCTTGAAGGACTTTGCGGCGCAAGGCGGAGTCCGTCTGGCGGATGGCGATCAGGTGTCTGCCGAGTGCGAGCGAGAGGTGACTTTCCCATGCACAGACGAGAATGCCGTCGGGGCGCAGTACGCGCAGACACTCTCGAATACAGATATCGCGGTCTTTGGCGTCAAGCAAGTGATAAAGTGCTCCCATGCATAGAACGACGTCAAAAGAATCGTCTGCGAAGCGGGAAAGATCAAGTGCGCTGCCGGTATATATCTCTTTGAGAAGAGACGCATTCGGATGCTGTTTCATTTTCTCTGTGTTGACGGGAACGAGATCACCGGCTGTAACCGAAGCCCCTTCCTTTGCGAGTGAAAAGGCATATGCGCCGGTACCGGCGCAGCAGTCGAGAATATTGGAATTTTCAAGAGAGATATACTTGCGCAGTAAGTGCATTGTGACTAAGAACTCACTGTACTGACAGCGGCTTGAGAAGAGTCGATCTTCCTCTGCATAGTTTGTGTAATAGCTGATAATGTCGTTCATAAAATATCCTCCTCAAATTTATCCCGAAAAAAACAAAAAGCAGCCAAAGTGGCTGCTTTACCGTAATGAAGGTGGGATTCCTTCGTGCAATTTATTTATATCATATATGTACTGCTTTGTCAAGCGAATTGAGCAATTTTATCAAGAAAAATTAATTGATGACAAGCTTTTCGGCGATCTTGCACATGCGGTCTTCGGTGACTTTGCAGACTTTGCGGTCGTAGGTCAGAAGGCCGTTCACTTCGTCTTCGACGTCGGAGACCTGTGTGAGGATCGCGCCGCAGAGACCGTTTTCGATCGCCGGGACGATCTCCTCGAGATACAGCTTTTCGATGCCGTCCTCAAAATCCGTCATCGTTTCGAAATGCTTGTAGCCGTACGTCTTGTCGAGGTTGAACGCGTGTCCCTCGATCTTGCAGGAGTAGCCGCCGAACTCGGAGAGCAGCACGGGCTTTTTGCCCTTTGTGATCTTGACGGGCTTGAAGTAGATGTGCGGGCTCGTGACGTCGCTCGGTGCACCGGCGAACCAGCCGGAGGCGGTGTCGATGAAGCGCGTTGTGTCAAGTGCTTTCAGCTTTTCGTACATCTTCGCGCTGCAGAACTGACCCCAACCCTCGTTGAAGATCGTCCAATAGCAGATGCAGGGGTGGTTATAAAGCTGCTCGACAGTTTTCTCCATGCTTTCCTCAAAGACCTGGCGTGTTTTCTTGTCGGTGTGCATGAATGTGTCGGGCAGTGTGCGGACACCTGCGGTGGGAAGCACGGTGTCGCGGACATAGTTGTAGTCGCCGTTATTGACCATGTCCTGGAAAACGATCATGCCGAGGCGGTCGCAATCGTAATAGAACTGCTCCGGCTCGATCTTGATGTGCTTTCTGAGTGTGTTGAAGCCGAGCTTCTTCATGGCGAGGATATCCTGCGCGTAGCCCTCGGGCGTGGCGGGCAGGAAAAGGCCGTCGCTCCAGTAGCCCTGGTCCAAAAGACCGTGGAAGAAATACGGCTTGCCGTTGAGGCACAGACGGAGCGTGCTGTCGATCTCCTCCGTCGTCAGTGTGCGCAGTGCGAAATAGGACTCGATCTCGTCATCGCCCGCGCGGAGCGTGAACTTATAGAGATACGGGTCTTCCGGGGACCACAGGTGCGGTTTCGAAAGCTCTACGCGCACCTTGCCGTCCTTCATGTCCAGCGTGAGCTCGCTTTCCGGCGCATATACGGTGACTTCGCCGTCCGAAATGCCCTCGGCGGTGATCTGAGCGAAGTCGGCGCCGGTCTCGATGCGCAGTTTCTTTACATAGGTTTCCGGCACGCTTTCAAGCCATACGGTCTGCCAGATGCCCGTGACCGGTGTGTACCACATGCCGCCGCGCTTTTCACACTGCTTGCCGTAGGGATAGACGAAGCTGTCGAGTGCGTCTGCCGCGACGACGGTCAGCTCATTTTCGTCCTTCAAAAAGTCGGTGATATCAAAGCAGAACGGGTCGTAGCCGCCGCGATGCTTGCCGACGACTCTGCCGTTCAGCGAGACGCTTGCGCTCTGATCGACCGCGCCGAAGTGCAGCAGGACACGTCCCTTATTAAACCCCTCCGGGAGGGAAAAGGTCTTTTTGTAGGTGAGGAGCGGGCGGTGGCCGAGGCGGCGGTGAATGCCGGAAAGCAGGGACTCCGGCGGGAACGGGACGCGGATCGTCTCATGGTCGTTCTGTGCTTCGGAAAATTCCCATTCGCCGTTCAGGCAGAAGAAGGAGTCGCGGCGCATCTGCGGACGGGGATAGACATTCCACGGCTGTCCCGTGAGCGCTTCCCCCTCAGCGGTGTAGAGATCGACTAAGTTTGTGTTTTCCATAAATCATTATCCTTTCATCAAAGATTATCCGTTTTCCTGACAGAGCGGAACATGGGGACAAGAAAAACGAGAAGTACGGCAGCTGCGATGAGTGCCGCGAGGAAAATGTTTTCGTTCGGTACGAAGGAGAGTGTGCCGTCGTCGCCCATAACGGTCTCGGCGTTTTTTAGGATCATGGCGCCGATGCCGGGGCCGATCACACCGGGAATGAGCACCTGTGACACGATGCGCAGTCCCTGGAACATGCCCGAACGGTTTTCGGGCGTATTGCTGCGGATCGCCGCACCGAACACAGCCATGCCGGAAAGATAACCGCACATCATCAGGAGCGAGCCGACAAATACCGGCAGTGTGGAGCGGAAAAAGAACAGTGTGATATATCCGGCACAGAGCAGTGCGAGGGACGGATAGACGGACTTCTTAAAGCCGATGCGGTCGTAAATGCGACCCCAAAAGGCCGTGAAAACAGCTGCCAGAATGATGGCGGGTGCCATAATGAGCACGTAGTCATCCATCTTGAGGGAAACCGTATAGTAGAGGATGAGGTACGGCATGAAGATCTGAATGGAGATATTAAAAAGCGCAAAGGCGATGAGGCAGAAATAGAGCTTCGGGTTCTGCTTCATGACGCGCGGGCGGAAGCCGTAGACGATATTGCCGAAGTAATTGCGGTTTTCGGAGACCGTGATCTGCGGGTCGGAGATGAGGAACAGACCCAGAATGCCGATTACGATCACGGCGCCGCCGATGATCAAAAAGATCAGGGTCCAGCTCTCGCTTTTTGAGAGATCAAACGACATGAATCCGCCGAAGACAGCCAAAATGGCGACGAGCGGCATCATGGCATTGATGCCCTCCGCTGCACCGCGGTCGGAGTCGTCCGTGACGTCGGTGAGCCAGGCGTTGAAGCAGGCGTCGTTTGCCGAGGAGCCGAAAAAGGTCATGACACAGTCCATTACGATGACGAGTGTGATACACACCGCAGCGGCGGACGCGGCCATCGGGAAAAGCGCAGAGATGAGATCCAGCCGGATGAGCGCAAAGCTCAAAATGGAAATGCCCCAAAGTATGTAGCCGCCGCAGATAAAGAGCTTTCTTTTGCCCAATTTGTCGGAGAGCGCGCCGATCAAAAGCGTTGTGACGGTCGCGGCAACGGCACTCGCAGAGACCATGGCGGAGATCTGAGACGCCGAGGCGTTGAACATCTTGTAGATGAACACATTGAAGTACATATTCTCAACGACCCACGCGATCTGCCCCGTCAAACTGAAAATAACGAGAGCGAGGAAGAAGCGGGCACGACCGGATTTTTTCATGATGCTTTTCCGTCCTTTCAGATATCCGTACTGAATTTATTATAGAATGCGTTTTCCGCAAAGTCAATCCGTTCTATGCCCCTTGGTTTGACATTTATCGCGGCACTCAAAGCGCTTCTTCGCGAGCTTTTGCCTCAAGCTTGATTTTTACTCTTCTGCATCGTATAATGAAAATACAGTGAGCCAGTTTGGGCGAAAAACGGAGGAAAAATTATGGAATACAGAGTATTGGGTAAGACCGGTCTGAAAATTTCCCGTCTCGGCTTCGGCGGCATTCCGATCCAGCGCATTGACGCGGCGGGCACAAAGGTGCTGATGCAGAGACTTCTTGAGGCCGGTGTCAACTATATCGACACCGCACGCGGCTATACTGTCAGCGAGAGCTATCTCGGTGAAGCACTTGAGGGCATCCGCGAGCATTTCATTCTCGCCACAAAGAGCATGGCGCGCACAAAGGACGCGATGGCAGCGGACATTGAGACGAGCCTTAAGAACCTGCGTACGGATCACATCGAGCTGTATCAGGTACATAATCCCACCGTGCAGCAGTTAGAGCAGGTCATCGCCGAGGGCGGTGCGCTCGAAGCGCTCTTTGAGGCAAAGGCGGCGGGCAAGATCGGCCACATCGGTCTGACCGCACATTCCATTGAGGTTTTCGAGAAGGCGCTGGAGCTCGATTGGGTCGAGACGATCATGTTCCCGTACAATATCGTCGAAACACACGGCGAGGCGCTCATCAGGAAGTGCGCAGAGAAAAATATCGGCTTCGTTGACATGAAGCCGCTTGCAGGCGGCGCCATCGAAGACGCAAAGCTCGCGATGCGCTTCATTGCCGCAAATCCCGACGTTACGGTCATCATTCCGGGCATGGCGGAGGAGAAGGAGCTCGAGGAGAACCTTGCCGCCATGGAAAACACCGCACCGCTTTCCGGAGACGAGCTCTGCGGCGTGCAGAAAGTGCGCGAGATGCTCGGTACGCAGTTCTGCCGCAGATGCAATTACTGTGCACCGTGCACCGTAGGCATCAATATCCCGGGCGTATTCCTCTTTGAGGGCTATCTGCTCCGTTACGGTCTTGAGGGCTGGGCGCGCGACCGCTATGATTCCATGCCGGTCACGGCTTCCGCATGTGTGGAGTGCGGCGCCTGTGAACCGCGCTGCCCGTACGGTCTGCCGATCCGCGAAATGATGAAGAAGGCAGCCGCTGAGTTCGGCAAATAAGGAGGCAGATATGCGTAAAGGATTTAAGATGAAGCTGTACCCCGGTATGGCGGAGGAATACGAGCGCAGACACAATCTGCTTTGGCCGGAAATGAAGGAGATGATCCACGCGCACGGCGGCCATAATTACAGCATCTACCTCGACGAGGAAACGAATGTGCTGTACGGCTACATCGAGATCGACGATCCCGAGCTTTGGGCAAAGAGCGCCGACACACCCATCAACCGCAAGTGGTGGGATTTCATGGCGGATATCATGGAAACAAATCCGGACAACAGCCCCGTCAGCGTGGACTTAAAGCCGGTATTCCATTTGGACTGAGCATAATATGAAACGAGCCGGAAGGGGATGCGTTCCTCTTCCGGCTTTTGTCTTGCTTTATATTTTGTGCATCAGCTCGCAATAATACTGAACGAGCTCGAATTTCGCGTCGGGTGCGATGCGGTGGTCGGGGCAGGGAATGTAGCCGCCGAGTGCGATGAGCGGTTTTAAGCGCTCGACCTCGGCTTCAACAGCGGCACGGTCCTTCGAAAAGACGGTCTTATTCATGCCGCCGACGCCGAGCAGTGATTTGCCGTGCTTTTCTCTCCACGGTGCGATGCTCGCGTTCCATGTGCCGACCTCGATCGGGAACATGGTGTTCACGCCGTTTTCGAGCCAGATCGGCAAAAGCGTGTCAATGCAGCCGTCGCAGTCGAGCGAAACGATATCGATACCGTATCCGTGAACAAGGTCGGTGAGCTTTTTATACCACGGGCCGACGAGCTCTTCGAAAACGGACGGCACGACAAGCGGGCCGTTTTTGAAGCAGATGTCCTCCCAAAAATGCGCGTAGTCGAATTTTGCACCGGTTTTGAGGATCGCCTCGGCGCAATCGTAACACAGACCGCACATCGTGTCGATGATCTCTTTGTAGAGGTCCTCGTCGTCGGCATAAAGATAACTGAGCTGTTCCACACCGAGCATATTGCGCATATTGCCTATTAAGGAGCCGAGATGCAGACCGATCGGAATGTCGCGCTTTTCGGGCGGCGGCAGATTCCCGAGTGCTTTGAGCGGCAGACGCTCCGCAGCCATTTTGAACCGCGGCAGATATTCCGTTTCCCACGCTTCTCTGTCCGTAAGGGATGTGCCGATCTCGGACGGGATGCTCACGATGCCCGGCTTTTCGACGCAGATGAGCCCCTGACTGTCGCGGACAATGCGGCTGCCGTCCGGCTTTTCTTCGAGGACCTTCTTTTCGAACGCGGGGTACAGAAGAACGTTCGCGCCGATGCAGGAATTCCAGTTAAAGTCAAAGCCGAGCCTTCGCATGATGCTGCGGTCGCCCTCGCCGTTGTCTCCGTTTTTGATGTAATCGTCGGCCTCCGCCTGTGTAATATGACCCTCGTCCGCCCATTTCTGTACGGTCTCGTTCCAGTAACCGAACGAGACGACGGGCAGCTTTTCGTAGGGCTGATAACGCAGGATCGCCAGTGTATTTTCTCTTAAGTTCATGTGTATCACATCCCGAAAATTCTGCCTTCAGTATAGCACTTTGAAATTCTTCTGTAAATGCCGAAATCCCGACTTCTGCGTTGACAGCGATCAAAGAAAGACTTTATAATGAAGACAGAAAAAACGAAGGGGTGGGATGATCATGCGCTTTCAGGTCATACGTCACGAGCATATTTTTACGCCGGAAAAGTGGTTTCGCCAGTGTCATGCGTCGACGCTTGCGCTTTTGGCCGACGGGTCCTTTGCTGCCGCGTGGTTCGGCGGCGACCATGAAAAAGCGGCAAATGTCGGCATATGGTTTTCAAAATGCCCGCGGGACGGAAAATGGACCGATCCCGTAAAGGTTGCGGACAGAGAAGGCATCCCGTGCTGGAACCCCGTTTTATATACGGATGAAGACAGGCTTCTGCTCTTTTACAAGGTGGGAGAGGAGATCCCCACCTGGCAGACGATGCTGAAAATTTCACTCGACGGCGGCGAAACGTGGAGCGAAGAGCGGGAAGCTGTGCCGGGCGATATCGGCGGTCGCGGCCCGGTTAAAAATAAATGCATAAAACTCGCGGACGGTGCGGTTTTGGCACCGGCTTCCACGGAGCTCGGCGGTTGGAATGCTTTTGTCGATCGCTCCGAGGACGGCTGTAAAACGTGGACGCGCAGTGAAAATGTCCGGATCGACCGTACGGAAAACGAGAATGCCGGCATTATTCAGCCGACCCTGTGGCAGGACGGCGAGGGCGTTGTCCACATGCTTCTGCGCAGCAATACGGGTGATATTTATAAAAGCCGATCCGAAGACGGCGGCAGAACATGGGATGACGCCGAAAAGACCGGGCTTCCGAACAATAACTGCGGCATAGACGTTGTGCGCATGGAAGACGGGCGTCTGGTGCTCGTTTATAATCCGGTGCGCGGCAACTGGGCAGCGAGAACGCCCATCGCGTTTTCCGTGTCGGAGGACAACGGCGAAACATGGAGCGAGCCGCAGATCCTCGACCATCAGCCGTGCGACAGGAACGACGCAGATCATGAGTTTTCCTACCCTGCGGTTTTGACTGAGGGGCGGGATATATTCATCACGTATACATGGAAACGCCGGACGGTCGCGTTCCGGCAGATCCGTTTTCTGTAAAACGATTGGGAGGGCTGATCATGGAAAAGTATGCAGTACCCTATAAGCTGCAGGTGCCGATGGGCGGTGTGCGTCTGACGGACGGTCGCCTTAAGAAGGCATTCGACAACAATGCGGAGTTTCTCAAGGGCTTTGACGTGGACCGCATGCTGTATTGGTACCGTGTGCATGCCGGAAAGAAAGCACCCGGTGTGCCGTACGCTGCCGGTGACGGACATTTTGAAAATAATCTGCACGGACAGACCGCCGGCGCGTTCATGATGGGTGCGGGCACGGAGCTCTTATGGCAGGAGGACGAAACACTGCGCACGATGCTGCGCGATATTCTCAGGGAGCTTTCCGAGGATCAGGCGAAGGATGGCTTCCTGCTGCCGATCGACCGTGAGACCTTCAAGACGAAAGAGTACCCGAACTATACCCGCGCGTGGGTGACCTTCGGCCTTTTGGACGCCGGTTATGCCGGAGAAGACACGGCATTTACAATGGCGCGCAGAATGACCGACCACTTTAACAAAAGCGAGGTCCTGCCGTACGTCAAGGACATGAACCTCGGTTTTCAGGGCATTCTTGCCTCGACCCGTATGTACGACGCGCCCTGCGGTAAAACGGAGGACATCGAGGTCGCGCAAAAATATTATGAGGAAGACTGGTGGCTGCGGCAGCTGATCGAAAAAGATCACCGTGCGATCTACGCGCATCCGGGCAATCATCCGCACTCGACGCTGCTGACAACGCTCGAGGGCTACCTCGACCTGTACCGCGTGACCGGCGAAAAGCGTTATTTTGACGCGGTCACCTCCGCGCTTTCGATGTACGAGGACAAGTGGCAGCACGTGGGCGGCGGCATCGCCATGTGCGAAAATGACGACTATTACCCGGGCTGTCTGTGGCTCAGCCCGAAGCACAATTACAACGAGCTCTGCTCCACGAATTTCTGGATCCTCTTAAATCAGCGCATGCACAGACTGGATCCCGACAATGCGCATTATGCCGATGAGATCGAAAATTCCGTATATAACGTGCTCCTTGCGTCGCAGGTCGGCAGCACGGGCTTTCATTATCTCAATTTCCTTGAGCGCACGAAGGATTGGCGTTATCTCGACCGCGCGACCTGCTGTGCAAGTCTCGGAACGCGTCTGTGCGGTCTTCTGCCGCAGTTTTTGTATTCCTACAGCGAAAACGACGTGTATGTCGATCTCTACGCGCAGAGCGAAGCAAAGCTTCCGAACGGTGTTTCGCTCATCTGCGAGACCGGTTTGCCGGATAACGGATATATTAAGCTTACCGTGACCGAAGCGGAGCATCCGTTCACGCTGCATCTGCGCGTGCCGCGCTGGGCGGCGGAGGACGGCGAGTCGTTCTACGACGTGCACACCGAGGTGACAAAGGGTGCGGTCTTTGAAGTCGAGTTCCCGTTCGGCTACCGCGTAACAAGATATACGGGCGGCGAGCGCATTCCGGACAAGGAGCGCTACGCACTCGAATACGGCCCGCTTTTGTATGCGGCGATGGGTGCGCCGTCACCGGTAGAGGTCAGCTGGGACCCCGAAAAGCCGGAAGCATGGTTCACACCGCAGGGCGGAAAGCTGTACATCAAGGATGATGCATGTCACGAATATTGGCCGTACTGCGACATTCACGATGAACCGTTCAGTGTTTATCCGGTCGTACATGAAGTAAAGTAAACGGAGGAAAGTTATGTACCGTACTGCAGGCGAGCTCGCCATATACTTAAGAAACCTCTGCGGCGGATATGTGGAGGAAAAAGACACGGTCGACAAGATCATCATCGGTGACCCGGACACGGTCATCAGGAAGGTCGGCACGTGCTGGATGTCCTATTTTGACGTGATCAAAGCGGCGTATGAGGCCGGCGTCAACGTGCTCATCTGTCATGAACCGACATTTTATGCGCACCATGATCTCGGGGAAGAGATCACACAGCGCGAATATGCAAGATGTTACCGCGGGCGCGGATTTACAGCCGGATTCAAGGCATATGAAGAGATGGTGGAGGAGAAAAAACAGTGGATCTTAGAGCATGGCATGGTCATCATCCGCTGCCATGACGCACTCGACGCCGTCAAGGGCTTCGGCATCCCGTTCGGACTCGGCAAAGCGCTCGGCTTTACGGATGCGGATCTGCTCTGCAGCGAACGCTATGTGAACGTTTACCGCATGCCCGAAAGAACGGCACTTGAGGCGGCAAAGTACTTTGCGAAGCAGCTGAAGCCGCTCTGTCAGGACGGCGTGCAGTTCTACGGTGACCCCGAGCGCAGGGTGTCGAGCGTTGCGGTCGGCACAGGGTGCTACTGTGATCCGATCGAGTTGATGGAACTCGGCGCGGATATGTATATCGCGATCGACGATACAGTCCGCACGTGGATACAGGCGCCGTATTCGACGGACAGCGGTCTGCCGATGATCGTGATCCATCACGGTACGTCGGAAGAGCCCGGCGTGCAGATGCTGTGCGAACACCTCAAAACCGTGCTCACCCAGCCGGTGGAGCATTTTCTCTGCGGCTGCGGATACAAGTGGATATCAGCTGAATAAAGCAAAAAAGGATTGTCCTGCGGGACAATCCTTTTTTAACTTAATAATGATATTTCTCCACGGTTTCGCGTCCGTGACGCAGGTAAAGAAGCAGGTTTTCGATGTATGCGGGCTCGGGGAACGGGTATTCCATGTAGCCTGCGGACGGGCAGAGGATGAATCTGCCGCTCTTACTGCCGGCTTCGACGCATTCGTCGATCAGCATTTTCACGCGTTCGGGCGAAGCCTGCAAAAGCTCCTGGATCTCGATGTTGCCTTCCAAGCCGATCTGTCTGCCGTGCTTTTTGACGGTCTCCTGAAGGAAGATGTCGCCGTTCTTCGGCGGCTCCAGGGGGTTCAGGATATCCACGCCCATGTCCGTGAACCGGTCAATGAATTTTCCCGTCTTGCCGTGGCAGTGCACCCAGATGTAGCCGCCGCGGTCGTGAATGAGATCACACAGGGGCTTGTCAAAGTTGAATACGAAGTCGTCGAAATCCTTTGGACCCATCAGCGGCGGGATGAACAGCTCCGGGCCGACCCACGAGAAGGGTGCGATGATACCGGCATCCAATATGGCCTTTGTGTGGTCGTAGAGACGCTTCGAGTATACGGAAATCGCCTCCGTCAGAAGCTCGCGTTCGTCGACGCTGAAATAAGCGAGGGTCTCCGAGCCCATCATGCGGTGAAACGCATAGCTTGCGTTATCGAGCGACGCCATAACAACGCCGCGGTCACCTAATTTTGCGACTTTTCTTTCGTAATCACTCGTGTCGATCGGGAACGGGGTATACGGCAGGGACAAAAGCGCCTCCAAGTCCTCCGGCTCCTTGATCATATACTCCGTCGTATAGGACGGTTCGCCCACGGTGGAAACACGCTCGATCATGTGCAGGTCGCCCTTCGGCGTATGCAGGACGGTGTGCTCGTCCTTCCAAGTGGGATGTGCGGTGTCCTCGCGCCAAACCTCCTGATATGCGGGAAGCTCCATGCCGCCGTAAATATTAAAGCGGAAGCCGGCGCCGACGAACAGGTCGCTCAGTTCATACGCCAGGTCACTGACCGGCTGATATGCCGGATGCAGCTGCGGCTCGTCCGGGAAACCGGCGCCCCACAGCTTCAGTGCCGGGCGGTCGATGTCCTCGTTTTTGAATATGCGCATGATGCGCTCATGGGAAGTCAGTTTCATAGTATTTCCTCCGTTTTTGTGAGGTTCAGAGCATCAGAACATTGCTCCACGCGTACTGTCCGTCCTTGTCGCAGACCTCGACGCGCACCCACTTGTCGTGGGGCTTTATTTTATATTCAGCGTGCGTGAGGTTTTCGCCGCGTGTAATGCGGTCGGGTCCCCATGCTGCATTCGAGAGAAAATCGATCTTCACGCAGGGGGAACAGTCGGCGATCATTTTGTCCCCTTCGCGGCGCACATGCAGCTCGGGTCCCTGTGTGGCGTAGAAGTCGCCGCGGCGAATGGCGTCGAGCAGGTCGTTTTTATCCATACTCTTTGCTTTGACCATGATCCAGGATTTGGTGTCGTCTTCGCCGATATAATAGTGCGTGTCGTCCGTTGCAATGAGGGGGTAAGCCACACCCATGTTGGCGAGCAGGTCGACAAAATAACCGGAATACGGACGGCTGTTCTGGTTGACGTTCGAGACGGTGTTGTAGATCTCGGTCGCGGCGAAACCGGAAAGGGCAAGTGCATGCTCCGGTGTGTTCAGAGACCATGCGGGATGCGCCAAAATTGCGATGCCGCCGTGCGCGTTGATCGCGTCGATGACCTCCTGACGGCTGTTTTGCTTGGAGAGCGCGGGTTCCGTGTCCATGCCGACGCCGACGATATGCATCACGTCGACGGAGGTGTCGGATGCGCCGAGGTTATATTCGCAGCCGGGCAGGATCGTAAGGCCGGAAATCTTATCCGCACCGTGATATTTCCAGTGGTCGGTGATCGCGATCGCATCAAAACCGGCTTCTTTGTAAATGCGCGCAGACTCCTCGGGGCTGACCCGTCCGTCGGAGCGCGTTGTGTGGATGTGCAGGCCGAGCTTATAGCGGGTCTGCCCGAACATATCTTTATACATAAACAGCATCTCTCACTTTTATAGATTAGAAAGAATATAAATAGTTCCTGTGTTTCAACGATACCCCTATTTCGCTTTTTTGTCAATCGGAATCTGTGCCGATAGGCAGAGGACATTTTCACAAATTTTAGATGGGATTTTTTAGTCAAAGCGATGAAAACACACGAAATGCATTTTTCATAATTGACAATTTTCTTCCACATGTGTTAAAATTTATTTGTAAATTTGGAATGTTACCGGTAATGCGGGCTTGACCAACACATCTGCGTATCTTTATTGGGTTAAGATATTATGATGGCGTTGGTTATTTTTTTGCAAAGGAGCGGCGTTGTGCGGATCAAAAAGATCATCAACAACAGTATTGTAAGTGCGGTGGATGAAAAAGGCAGAGAGCTGATCGTTACCGGAAAAGGCATTGGATTTCAGCGGCACAAGGGTGAAACCATTGATCCTGCTCTTATTGAGCGCACATACCGCATGGAAGAAAAGAGTGAACAGCAGAAACTGCGTGATCTCGTAGAACAGATCCCCATAGAACATTTGCATTTGACGGAAGAGCTGATTGCCGATTTCAAAGCGAAGATCCCACAATCCTTGAATGAGTCGCTCCTGATTACCCTTGCGGACCATATCAGCTTTGCGATCAAGCGGAAATATGAAGGCTTGGAGTTCACAAATCCGCTTAAAGATTCGATCATGTGCTATTATCCTGCGGAATATCGCTTAGGGCAGCATAGCTTAGCTGTGATCGAAGAGAAATTGCATGTTCGGCTGCATGAGGATGAAGCGGCGTTTATCGCGCTGCATATTGTTAACGCGGAACTGAACACGACAATGAGTGAGATGTATGACATTACAAAGCTCATTGAAGGTGCTATTTCCGTGGTCGAATACTTCTATCAAAAGGAATTCGACCGCGTGTCATTGGATTTTAACCGATTTGTTGTACATCTGCGATATTTTGCGCAGCGGCTGTTTCATGGGGGAATCACGGAAGACGGTGAGGACGAGCAGGACGAGGCATTTCGTCAACTGATCATGAAAAGCTGCAGGGAGCACTATAGATGTGCACAGTGCATCGGTGAGTATATCAGAAACACATATCACAAGGAGATTTCAGAGGATGAGCTGGTGTATTTGACCATTCATCTCAAGCGAATCAATCCCGGCACTATAAATTAAAAACCGGCCGCATCGATCTGTGCGGCATGGGATAGTTACCGTTCGGCGGGCTAAACCCATATTCGGACGCAAGTAACGTTCTGTGTCCGGGTATGGGTTTTTATATTTCGGATAAACTGTCTTCAGATACGCGGCTGCAGACAGCGGTTTCCGTTTGTTTGCGCAGAGTAAAAAATCAGGAGGTATTATTACACAATGAAAGATAAAATTTTCGGCGTGCTGCAGCGTGTCGGGCGTTCCTTTATGCTTCCCATCGCGCTGCTGCCGGTGGCGGGCTTGCTGTTGGGTATCGGCAGTTCATTCACGAACCAGACAATGCTGGAAACGTATAATCTGACCGGGATTATCTATCCCGGAAGTGTTCTGTACACGGTTCTCGATATCATGAATCAGTGCGGCAGTGCGGTCTTTAATAATCTCGCCCTGCTGTTTGCTATGGGTGTTGCGATCGGTATGGCGAAGAAGGAAAAGGAAGTCGCGGCACTTTCGGGCGCGATCGCCTATCTTGTCATGAACACGGCGATCAGCGCGATGATCCATGCTGCGGGCGGTGTGGAGGCCATGGCGGCGAATTCCACAACGAGCAGTCTGGGTATCACAACGCTGCAGATGGGTGTGTTCGGCGGCATCATCGTTGGATTGGGTGTTGCGGCACTCCATAACCGATTCTATAAGATCCGTCTGCCGCAGGTGCTGTCCTTTTTCGGCGGTACGCGGTTTGTGCCGATCATTTCCACGGCAGTATATCTTGTTGTCGGCGTTTTGATGTTTTACATTTGGCCGGTTGTCCAAAACGGCATCGCGCTGCTTGGGAATTTGGTCGTCAATTCCGGTTATGCGGGTACATGGATATACGGTATCATCGAGCGCGCGTTGATCCCCTTTGGCTTGCATCATGTTTTCTATATGCCGTTCTGGCAGACGGCACTCGGCGGCAGTGCGGTAATCGACGGAACGGTAGTACAGGGTGCGCAGAACATTTTCTTTGCGGAACTGGCCTCTAAAAATGCAGATGTGTTCTCTGTTTCAGCTACACGGTTCATGTCCGGCAAATTCCCGTTTATGATTTTCGGTTTGCCCGGTGCAGCACTTGCCATGTATCGTTGTGCGCGTCCGGAAAAACGTAAAGTGGTGGGTGGTCTTTTGATCTCTGCGGCATTGACCGCTATGCTGACAGGTATTACGGAGCCAATAGAGTTCACATTCCTGTTTGTGGCACCGGCAATGTACGTTGTTCACTGCATTTATGCAGGTCTTTCCTATATGCTGATGCATATTTTCCGTGTCGGCGTCGGCATGACCTTCTCCGGCGGAATGATCGACCTGACGCTGTTCGGTATTCTGCAGGGAAATGCAAAAACCCATTGGATTTGGATCGTTGTGGTCGGAGCCGTATATTTCTTCCTGTATTACTTTACGTTCTCACTGATGATCCGAAAAATGAACCTGAAGACGCCCGGGCGTGAGGAAGATGACGAGGAAACAAAGCTCTTTACCCGTGCGGATTTCAAAGCGAAGACCGGTGTCGGTCCGGACAGCTCCTCTGCACCCAATGTTTCCGATTCGGTTTCTGTACTGATCCTCAGAGGTCTCGGAGGCAAACAAAATATTGCCGATGTGGATTGCTGTGCAACGCGTCTGCGTGTAACGGTGATCGACGGCGGCAAGGTATCCGATACCCTGCTTAAGCAGTCCGGTGCATCCGGTGTGATCCGCAAAGGCAACGGTATTCAGGTGATCTACGGTCCGCAGGTAGCAGTGATCAAGTCCAATCTCGTTGACTTCATGGAAACAGACGGTGCGGATTTAGGGGAAGCGGAAGAGGTTCTTCAGCCGGAAAGTCCTAAAGCTGCAAAATCCATGCAGAGCATACGGCTGAGTGCCCATATGAACGGTACGCTTGTTCCGCTTGCAGAGGTAGCCGATGAGGCATTTTCTTCCGGCGCACTCGGCGGTGGTGCAGCGATCGAACCTTATGAAGGCAAGCTGTTCGCGCCGGCGGACGGTACGGTGGAAGCTGTGTTTGAAACCGGACATGCCTTAAGTATGACAACGGCAGAAGGCGCAGAGATCCTCCTGCATATCGGTATGGATACGATCAAGCTTGGGGGCAAATTCTTCTATCCGCACGTAGAGAACGGTCAGAATGTAAAACAGGGAGATCTGCTGATCTCTTTCGATCTGAATGAAATCAGCGCTGCAGGCTACCCGGTCACTACACCGATGGTCGTGTGTAATTCGGATGAGTACACCGAGATTTCGGTATTAGCAGACGGCACGGTAAAGGTTGGCGAAGATATTCTGCATGTGCAGAGCTGAAAGCAAAAAGAAACAGTTTTTTAGAATATTTTACGGAGGTTCCATTATGAAACAGTTTACGTATACCGTCAGTGATCCCCTTGGCATCCATGCTCGGCCGGCGGGTCTTTTGGCAAAAGAGGCAAAGAGATTTTCTTCCGTCTGTACGATCACGAAGGAAGGACAGACGAAGAAGCTGACGCAGCTGATGATGCTGATGTCCATGGGCGTAAAGCAGGGAGACACGGTGACAGTTGCCGCGGAGGGTGAAGATGAAGAGGCTGCAATCGCGGCATTGCAATCGTTTTTCGAAAATCATCTGTGATGAATAGTGGGGGGATACGTTGTGATCACAATTCAGGGAAAGGGCGTTTCTGCGGGAGTTGCGAAAGGGCCGCTGTACTTCCTTCGCCGCCCGAATACCCGCATTGAAAAACAGACGGTTGAGGATACAGGAGCAGAAAAAAGGAGACTGGCAGCGGCACAGACAGAATCTGTCAGACAGCTGGAGGAGCTGGCGGAAAAGTGCCGCGATGAAGCCGAGGATGCAGCCGTTTTGTTCGAGACGCACGCGATGTTTGTTGAGGACGAGGATTTTGTAGCCTGTATTGAGGAACAGCTTGAGGAAGAAGCCTGTAACGCGGAATATGCGGTGGAACAGGCCGGAGAGCAGTTCGCCGTCATGCTGGCGGCAATGGATGATCCGTATATGCAGGCGCGCGCGGCGGACATCAAGGATGTGGCACGGCGCATAATCAATAATTTGACGGGTGCTGTTTCCGGCGGCTTTGATACGGATGAACCCGTGATCCTGTGCGCGGACGATTTGGCGCCGTCCGAAACACTGCAGCTGGACAAATCAAAAATTCTCGGCTTTGTTACAAAAAAAGGCTCAAATAATTCCCATACGGCAATTTTGGCGCGGACGATGGGAATCCCGGCTGTGTGTGCTGCAGGCGATGCGCTGCAGGAGGGATATACCGGCCGCCTGTGCTACATCGACGGTGAAACAGGTGAATTGATCATTGATCCGGATCCGATCTCACTGGCGGCGCTGACGGAAAAGCTTGGAAAGCAGGCGGAAAGAAAACAGCTGCTGGAAACCATGAAGGGGCAGAAAGATATCACACTGGACGGCCGGGAAATCATGCTTTACTGCAACATCGGTTCTTTGGAGGATGTGTCTGCCGTGCAAGAGAACGATGGACAGGGCATCGGGCTGTTTCGCTCGGAGTTTCTGTATCTCGGTGCAAAAACATATCCGACGGAAGAGGAGCAGTTTCTGGCTTACCGGGCGGTGGCGGCTGCTATGCAGGGAAAACGTGTCATTATCCGCACCTTGGATATCGGAGCGGATAAACAGGTGGACTACTTCCGTATGGAAAAGGAAGTAAATCCTGCGCTTGGGATGCGTGCGATCCGTATTTGTCTGAATCGGCCGGAGGTGTTCCGTACACAGCTTCGCGCCCTGTACAGAGCCTCGGCGTACGGTAAGGTCGCGATCATGTTTCCGATGATCACCTCGGTATGGGAGGTCAGGGAATGCAAGCGTGCCTGCCACCGCGTCATGGCGGAGCTGGAGAAGGAGGGTGTCCCGTTCGACAGGAGTACGGAGCTTGGCATTATGATCGAAACACCGGCATCCGTCCTTGTTGCGGATGCGTTGGCGGAAGAGGTGGATTTCTTCTCTGTGGGGACAAACGATCTGATCCAATATACTTTGGCGTGCGACAGACAATCAAACGATCTCGGCAAATTTTATGATCCGCACCATCCCGCAGTACTGCGGGCGCTGAAAATAGCGGCGGATGCGGCACACCGGGCCGGGAAATGGATCGGGATCTGCGGAGAGCTGGCTGCGGATATCGGTCTGCTGCCCACGTTTCTTGCGATCGGGATCGATGAGCTTTCGGTAACACCGTCTGCTGTTTTGCCGCTGCGTGCGGAGCTCCGCCGGAGCATTGCGAAAACCTGTACGCTGGATATGCTGAAATGCTGAATAGAGTTTTTCCTCTTTGATAATCAAAATATGTACGCTGCAAAACAACGTACAAAAAGCCGGGCAGCGATCCCTGAACAAGGGGGTCCTGCCCGGCTTTTTTTTGATACTGTTACTCTGCATTATCCGTGTTTTCCGGCAAGAGCGCACGGTACAGGTCGATCTCCTCGGTCGTCTGCCGGAGAAACTCCCGACACTCGGGATCGGCAGAGAGCAGCTTTCCGACTTTTTTCAGCGCGCGGAAGAAGCGCGGATCAAAGGCGATCTCGTCACTGTGCGGGATGAGCGGATAGAGTCTGCCTGCCCGGTGATCGGGTTCAATATATACGCGCCCTTTTTCGTCGACGGTTGGGAAGAAAGGGAAGATCCTGCACGAGAGCGGCCTCTGCGTGCGGTCGCAGGTGCCGTCACAAACGGCAAGGCGTCCGCCGTTTTCCGAAACGATCACGGAAAGCGCAGTTTCTTCGTGCGGAAAAAGACGCATGCCCAAAGCGGCGTCGCCCTTGCAGCACGCACCGCCGCAAAGCTGACCGCAATCCGCCCGAAGCGGTGTCAGCTCACCGAGTATTTTGAAGATCCTGCCGTACAGCTTTTCATAGTCCGTATTTTTCATATGCTCGCCTCCGTTTTGAAAAGTATAGCACGGATGCCGGAAAAGAACAAGTCGGCGGCTTTTCTTGACACCTTGCGCGGCAGGATTTATAATTTATCTGTTTCTTAATATATTTTTCCGGAGGGTACTATGAAAACGAAGAATCTAACGGCGCAATATGCCCTGATCCAAAGTGTGTTCTGGATCAGCGGCTGCTGTACGCTGACGTATACCACGCCTTTTCTGCAGGCGCGCGGCTTTACGAATACGGAGATCGGCGTGACACTGGCATTTGCCAGCTGCCTGACTATTTTACTGCAGCCGTTTGTTGCGGCCTTTGCGGATCGCTCGAAAAAGCTGACATTAAATCGGCTCATTCCGCTGCTTCTGGTGCTGACCGCGATCCTCAGCGTTGTGCTCGTGCTGATGCCCGCCGTTTTTCTTCCGACCGCGGTGCTCTGTGTGCTGCTCAGCACGCTGACCCGCATGCAGAATTCTCTGCTCACGAGCCTTTCTTCGGAGCAGGTGCAGGCGGGCGGTAAGCTGAATTTCAGTTTGGCGCGCGGTGTCGGCTCGTTCTCGTTTGCGGTCGCCTCCATGATCATCGGTTATCTGATCGACAGCGTCAGCACGGATATCGTTTTCCCGATCTGTGCCGTCGGTGCGGTCTTAGCGATCGCCGTTATTTTCGCCTTCCCGAAACCGGCAGCACGTGCGGCGCGCGAAAAGGCGGCGGAGGAACCGGCTTCACTGCCGGAGTTTATCCGTGAAAACGGGCGTTTCGTCGGCTTTGCGGTCTGCCTCGTACTCATTTACCTCTCCCATATTTTCATCAACAGCTTTACCATTCAGGTCGTCATGAGCCGCGGCGGCTCGGGCTCCGAGATGGGTCTCGCTTCGGCGATCGGCGGCTTTCTGGAGTTGCCCGCCATGGCGCTGTTTCCGTACATATTGAAAAAGGTCGGCAGTGTTTCCACCATCCTCAAGATGAGTGCCGTCGCGATGACGGTGAAATCGCTCATTACGTTCATGGCGCCGAATCTCGGCTGGTTCTATTTTGCGCAGGCACTGCAGTTTTTCGCTTACGCCATGCTGATCCCCGCCTGTGTGTATTACGTGAACCGCATGATCGCGTCAAAGGACAAGGTCAAGGGACAGAGCCTTGTCGATATGGCACAGGTTCTGGCAGCCGTGATCGGCAGCGTTTTGGGCGGCGTATTCTTAGACCTGCGCGGTGTCGATTTCATGCTCATCATCGGCACAGCCGTTTCCGGCGTCGGCGCGCTTTTGCTGTTCTTCATCATTCAGAAGGACAAAGCGCCCGAAACCGAAGCATGAAGGGAGTTTATTTATGTTCGCAGGCGCTGTATGATCACCTCATCCGCTCCGTTTTGGACAGGGAGGGGATCGAGTATATTCCTGACCTGCCGCCCAGAGTGGAGATCACGACACGCACCGGAAGCGACAGAACCGTCCGCTTCGTCTTTAACAACGACAAGGAAAAGACGTTCACGCTGTTCGGTGAGCCCTGCACACTCAAGCCGTTTGAAATGAAGATCGTATAAATCGAAAGGAATGAAAGATATGGCAGTCAACACAGTAAACAGAGAACAGTTTGAAGAACTGCTCCGCGGAGACAAGCCCGTACTCATCGACTACACGGCGACGTGGTGCGGATATTGCCGCAGGCTTGAACCTGTATACAATCATATCGCGGAGGAATACAGTGACGTGCTCGTCGCGGCGAAGATCGACATCGACGCCGAAGAGCAGCTTTCGGACGAGGAGCAGATCGAGATCATCCCGACATTGGTCCTCTATAAATACGGAAAGGCTGCGGGCTCTGTCATCAATCCCGCGTCAAAGGCAGCGATCGACGAGTTCATCAAAACAGCATTGGAGAAATAATCGGTTTTCAGGTCTCTCGGCGCTGTGCCTATGGACGGTGTACAGAATCACAGGCGATACACCGGCAGAGCTTGCGAAATGAATCGGAAACGAATAAAGGGGTTGCTGCAGAAAATGTAGCGACCCCTTTTCGTGTGTCTGCACATCAATCCTCTGCGTGACCGACGAACAGCAAATGGTTGCTCATGCCGAGACATTCCGGCTTTTCGCAGATGTAAAAATGATAGCGCAGATATTGCTCGTAGGACCTGTCGTCCATGCTGTTGACGAGCTCCTGCAAAAGCTCGCTGACGCCGTCGGAGGCGATTTCATGGTCGACCTGAATGCCGGCCTTTTTGAGCAGGTCTCTGCAATGTTCCAAGGTGTGGAATACAAAGGGAAAATCGTCCAGGCGGAAGGTCTCTTTATCGTACGCGCCCTCGAGTAAATATTCGGGGTGTGCCTGCTGCATCGTGAGGATCACGATATCGTTCGAGATAAAGGCGAAGAAGATCCTGCCGTCCTTTTTGCAGACACGCTTTGCTTCTTCGATGCACCTGAGCTTATCGTCCTCGCTGTGCAGATGATAGAGCGGCCCGAACAAAAGGACAATGTCAAAGGAATCGTCCTCGTAGCGGCTCAGATCCAGCGCGTTGCCCTGAACGAGATCGATCGGGTCGTCCGCGGTTAACTTTTCACGAAACGCCTCGACGTTGACGTCGGAAAGCTCCAAAGCAGAAACGGCATAGCCTTTTCGCGCAAAGTACAGGCTGTATTCTCCGGCACCCGCACCGACGTCGAGGATCTTCATGCCGGGCGTGAGGTATTTTTCGATGTATCTGACCGTTGTCAGAAACTCCACCCTCGCCGCCTTTGAATGATTCAGGCGGCTGTCTTCGTCAAAGCGGCGGTAGATCTCCTGCACGAGCTCCGTGTCGTTTTCGGGCGTATACCCCTGCATGAAATGCTTCCGTTCCTCGGGTGGTATATATTCTTCGGCGTACAGAATGTACTCCATCGAAGTTTCGACCGTGTTAAAGCGGGTTTCGAATTCGGTCGTTTTGATATACCGGAAGCCGCACTTTTCGATGACGCGCTTTGATTGCTTGTTGTGGTCAAAGTGACCGACAAGGATAAAGTCCAGCTTCTCTTTCGTAAAGAGCCACTCGATCACGGCCTTGACCGCCTCGGGCATCAGCCCCTGTCCCCAGTAAGTCTTGGACAGGACATAGCCGATCTCGCGGCCCTGTAAAGTGTCGAGTTCAGGGTAGTTTTCCTCACGGTATTTTTCAATGCCGAGAGAGCCGATGACTTTTCCGTCGAGCTCGAGTGCGAAGGTCTTTTTATGCTCAATGAAACTCGTGAGAATGCGCTTTGACTCCTCCTTATTGCGGTGCGGATTCCAGCCGGCCATCTGCCCGACACCGTCCACACTTGCATACTCGTAGAAATCGTCAAGATCCGATTCTCTCCAGGGTCGCAAGGTAAGACGGTCCGTCGTCAGCACGGTGTTTGTGATGTCGATCGTTTTGTTCATGTTCTTACCTCCTTAATAATAAAAAAACAGTGCAGGCTGAAACGTGAATTTCGGCCTGCACTGCAATCTTTTAATGATCGATTTTTCGGGATCAATCTAAAAAAGAGTGAGACAATGTAAGCCCGACCGGATGATTGTTCATACCGTTTTCGGACAGATTATTCGCTTTATTCAAGCAATAACGGAACATTGTCAGATCTCCCTTCGATGATTTACTGCGATTATATACCTGCAAAATCACGTTGTCAAGCCTGTTTATTGTCTTGCACTTTACGGACGATCAAGCTATAATAATTCTAAGAGGTGATCTGACCATGATCGAAGTAAATTGCACTTGTGAAAAGAAAATACATCGCGCGCCCCTCGAGCAGTATGAGATTTCGTCGGGTGCAATCCGGAAGATCCCGGAGATGCTGAAGGATTATAAAAGAATTTATGTGGTCGCCGACAAGAACACATATGCGGCGGCGGGCAAGGCTGTTGAAGCACTTTTGAGAGAAAACGGGATGCTCCATGACGTCTACGTTTTTCCGGACGATTATGTCCTGCCGACCTTCGAGAGCGTCGGCAAGGTGCTGACGCATTTTCATCGGCTTGATGCGAAGCCGAATATCTTCGAATTCCCGCCCATGCCGGACTTTATTTTGGCTGTCAGCTCGGGTACGATCAACGATATCTGCCGAATCGTAAGCTACCGTCTCGGTCTCCCGTACGGTATCGTCGGAACGGCACCGTCCATGGACGGCTATGCGTCCGCCGGTTCCCCGTTCCTGCATGACGGAACGAAATCCACCGTACAGGGTACAACACCGCGCTATATCATCGCCGACCTCGACGTGATGAAGGAAGCGCCGTACGACATGATGCTGGCCGGTATCGGCGACATGTTCGGCAAGTATGTCGGTATTCTGGACTGGGAGCTTGCAAGGGACTACGCGGGTGAGTATTACTGCGAAAAGATCGCACAGGACGTCATCGACGCGACCAATAAGTGCCTTGAAAACGGGTATGATCTCGCGCACCGTGACCCGGAATGCGTGAAAAACGTGATGGAGGGCTTCCTTGTCACGGGCCTCGGCATGGCGTTTACGGGAAATTCCCGTCCGGCGTCCGGCTCGGAGCATATCGTCGCACACGCATGGGAGCTTTTCGACATCGAGAGAGGCAACCATCCGCATTTCCACGGCCTCGAGGTCTGCGAGGGCACGAGACTTGTCGCGATCATGTACAAAATGCTGCTCGAAGAGACCGAGGACGCACATCTGAAGGCGCTCATCGAAAAGTATATTCCGTATTTCGATGCAGTGGAGGAATTCTGCGTCAAGATGCAGGTGCCGCCCACCGTGACGGACAGAGAGACGATCCTCGCGGGCATCAAGCGTGCGCTCATCATGCGCGACAGATACACCATTTTGTTCTACCTGCGCGATATGGGCAAGCTCGACGAATACGCGGAAAAGGCAACCGATAAGCTTTTGGAACTGCTCGGCGCATAAAATCGTTATTTCAAATTTAGGACTGCCGCACTGCGGCGGTCCTTTTTGATGTTTTTCGCATGCGAAAAATAAACTTGTTGACATCTCAACAAGTTTATGCTATAGTTGACTTGTTGATAGTTCAACAAGTTTGTCGGAGGGATATCATGCAGGACAGGTTTGAAACGTTTACCGTGCTGATCAACCGGATCAGCCGCAATATCAGAAAGATCAAAAACCAGGAAATGGCGGACTATAACTTAAGAGGTGCGCATATTTCCTGCCTTCATTACCTGTACACGACGGACGCCGTGACGGCGACGGACCTGTGTGAGCGCTGTGAGGAGGATAAGGCAACCATTTCCCGCGCGCTCGATTACCTTGAGACAAACGGATATCTGACTTGTGAGTCCAAAAGCGCAAAACGGTATAAAGCACCCATTGTGCTGACGGAAAAAGGCCGCATAGCGGGGGAGAAGATCACCGAAAGGATCAACCGCGTTCTGGATGCGATCGGTACAAGTCTGACAGAGGAGGAAAGGGTCGCGTTTTACCGCAGCCTTTCCATCATCAGTGACAGTTTGGAGGCCGTGTCTCAAAACGGCGAGAAATGAGGAAAACATGAACACAAGAATTATTGTAGATTCCACGGCGGATCTCGTCCCCGAGTTTGAAAAGCGCGTGCACACCGTGCCGCTGACCGTTCGCTTCGGCGACGAGGAGTTCATCGACGGCGTCACGATCAATAATCAGATCTTTTACGAAAAGCTGATCGAAAGCGACGTTCTGCCGACCACAAGTCAGGCGACGCCGGACGATTTCGCGAGAGAATTCGAAAAGGCGAAGGCGGCGGGGGAAGCGGCGGTTGTCATTACGGTCGCGTCGAAGTTCTCCGGGACGTATCAGAGCGCGAAGATCGCTGCTTTGGAATATGAGAACGTCTACGTCGTTGACAGCGGTTCTGCGGCCATGGGCAGCGGTATTCTGGTCGAGCTTGCCTGCAGATTGCTCGACGAGGGCAGGTCTGCGGAGGAGATCGCAAAAGCGCTCGAAACCGAAAAGGAGAAGATCATCGTTGTCGCGCTCGTCGATACGCTCGAATACCTCAAAAAGGGCGGGCGCATTTCGAAGACCGTAGCATTTGCCGGTGCGATGCTGAACATTAAGCCGGTGCTTTCCGTCGCGGGCGGCGAAATCAGCATGCTCGGCAAGGCGCGCGGCTCGAAGATGGGCAATAACCTCCTCGTGCAGCAGATCGAGAAAGCGGGCGGCATTGACTTTACGAAACCCGTTCTGCTCGGCTACAGCGGCATTTCCGATGCACTGCTCAGGAAATACATCGAGGACAGCCGCCCCATTTGGGAGGGAAATCTGAGCGAGGTCCGTTACACGACCGTCGGCAGTGTCATCGGCACGCATGTGGGCCCCGGCGCTGTTGTTGTCGCATTCTTCAGAAAATAACGGAGAGGGAGTATCCCTTATGACTCATAAATCGAATGATCTGCTTCGGTGGATGCGTCTCGATAACGCCGCGAAGATCTATCCTGCGGCGCGGCGCAGGAACTGGAGCAATGTCTTCAGACAGTCCGTGACGCTCAAAGAAGCGGTGGACACGGGCGTCCTGCGTGACGCACTGCGTGTGACCGTGAAGCGCTTTCCGTCCATCGCCGCACGTCTAAGGCGCGGCATGTTCTGGTACTATCTGCAGGAGGTTGCTCTTGCACCGGATATTATGGATGAATGCAGTTATCCGCTGACGTACATGAGCAAGGCGGAAATGCGCAGATGCGCGTTTCGCGTCATCGTCTATGAAAACCGGATCGCTGTGGAGTTTTTCCATTCGCTGACAGACGGCACCGGCGCGCTTGTTTTTCTGAAAAATCTCACAGCCGAGTACCTTGAACAGAAATATAGGATCCGCATTCCCTTCGAGCACGGCATCGTGGATCGTACGGAAGCGCCTATGGAAGAGGAGTTAGAGGATGCTTTTCTAAAATATGCCGGACCTGTGGCTGCGAGCCGCAGGGACACGGACGCGTGGCACATGTACGGCGAACCGCAGGAGGACGGCTTTTTGCATCTGACTTGCTTTCAGCTGCCCGTGAAAGACGTTTTGACGCAGGCACATAAGCTCGGTGCGACCGTCACCGTGTTTCTGAGTGCGGTCATGATGCAGGCGCTCTGCAATTTGCAGAACGAGAAAAATCCGAACAGGATGCGGCAAAAACGCATCAAGGTTCTGATCCCCGTCAATCTTCGAAACCTGTTTCCAAGCCGTACGCTGCGCAATTTCGCGATGTATACCGTACCGGAGCTTGACCCGCGGCTCGGCGAATATACGCTTGACGAGATCTGCCGCGTGAT
>JAGAOD010000204.1 GCA_017623855.1 Clostridia bacterium | reverse complement strand
TACAGAAACGAAGCGCTGTACAGTGGTGAAGGCTCACAGCGTGTGCTTGTCGCTGAGGACGGAGACCTCATCTGCGGCACACTGATCGTCAGCGCTGAGACGGAGGCACCGGGCGTCGGCAGTGTGGGCTGTACGGCTACGCGTGCGGACAGGCAGGGCAGGGGCATCGCTACGACGATGGTCAAGGTAGGCACGAAATATCTGCATGATATCGGCTTGCCGACGGCTTTTCTCGGCTATACGTACACGGACATCGTAAACATGTACGGGCGTGCAGGGTATGCGATCTGCAGAAAATACATGATGGCAGTCAAACCGCTTTAAGAATTAACACCGAAGGATCGGGAGTGTCGGCTTCCGATCCTTTTTGCTGTTTTTTGAAAAACCGAACAATCGTTCAAATTTCTTCTGTACATTTAAAAATTAATTTGGTATAATATTAAGGTCGACCGGACATCAGGACGGTTCGGCAGTACTGTTGGCGAAAGGAGCGTATTTATGGACTTTCAGCTGCAATCCAAATATCAACCGACCGGAGATCAGCCGCAGGCGATCAAGGATCTTGTCGAGTCCATCCGTTCCGGTCACCGCGAGCAGACCCTGCTCGGCGTAACGGGCAGCGGCAAAACATTCACCATGGCGAATGTGATCGCCGAGCTCAATCGCCCGACGCTCGTGCTCGCGCACAACAAAACACTTGCGGCGCAGCTTTGCTCGGAGTTCAGGGAATTCTTCCCGAATAATGCCGTCGAGTATTTTGTCTCCTATTATGATTACTATCAGCCGGAAGCGTATATTGCGCAGACGGATACCTATATTGAAAAAGACAGTGCGATCAACGAGGAGATCGATAAGCTCCGCCACAGCGCTACGAGTGCGCTATCCGAGCGGCGCGACGTGATCATCGTTGCGTCGGTTTCATGCATTTACAGCCTCGGCGACCCGATCGACTACCGCACGATGGTCATCTCGCTGCGTCCCGGCATGGAAAAGAGCCGTGACGATCTGATCCGCAAGCTGGTCGAGATCCAGTATGAGAGAAACGACGTGAACTTTGTCAGAAACAAGTTTCGTGTGCGCGGTGACGTTGTGGAGATATTCCCGGCCGAGTCGAGCGAAAAGGCGATCCGTGTTGAGTTTTTCGGCGATGAGATCGACCGTATCAGCGAGGTCGTACCGCTCACGGGCGAGATCGTTTCCGACTTAAAGCATGTTGCGATCTACCCGGCTTCTCATTATATCGTTCCGCGTGAAAAAATGGAACGTGCGCTTCGTGAGATCGAGGAAGAGATGAACGAGCGTGTGAAGTATTTCAAGGAAGAGGGCAAGCTGATCGAAGCACAGCGCATCGAGCAGCGCACGAGATACGATATTGAAATGCTGAGTGAGATCGGCATGTGTAAGGGCATTGAGAATTATTCGAGGATCATGTCCGGCAGAGCACCGGGCAGCCAGCCCTGCACACTGCTGAATTATTTCCCGGAGGACTTCCTTTTGTTTGTGGACGAGTCCCACGTCACACTGCCGCAGGTCCGTTCCATGTATGCCGGTGACCGTGCGCGCAAGGAGAGTCTTATAGACTACGGCTTCCGTCTGCCGTCCGCATATGATAACCGTCCGCTGAACTTCGATGAGTTCTATGAAAAAGTGAATCAGGCGGTATTCGTCAGTGCGACGCCCGGTGATATGGAGCTGAATACCTCGGCTGTTGTCACCGAACAGGTCATCCGTCCGACGGGACTTCTGGATCCGATGATCACCGTAAAGCCGACGGACGGGCAGATCGACGATCTGATCTCGGAGATCAATGAACGAACCGACCGTAAAGAGAGGGTACTTGTCACCACGCTGACAAAAAAGATGGCGGAGGACCTGACATCCTATCTTGAAAATTACGGGATAAAGGTGCGCTATATGCACCACGATATCGACACGGTCGAGCGTATGGAAATCATCCGTGATCTCCGTCTCGGCGAATTCGACGTCTTGGTTGGCATCAACCTTCTGCGTGAGGGCCTTGACATTCCCGAGGTCTCGCTTGTGGCGATCCTCGATGCGGATAAAGAAGGCTTTCTCCGCAGCAGCCGCAGCCTGATCCAGACGATCGGCCGTGCTGCGCGTAACGCGAACGGCTCCGTTATCATGTATGCGGATTCCGTTACGCCCTCCATGGAATATGCGATCCGCGAGACGGAGCGCCGCCGCGGTATCCAGGAGCGGTACAACGAAGAAAACGGCATCGTTCCGAAGACGATCATCAAGGACGTCTCGGAGATTCTGGAGATATCCAGTAAGGCCGACGATAAAAAATCGAAGAAAAAACACAAGTATACTGCTGCGGAAAAGCGCATGATGATCGATAAGCTGACGAAGGAAATGAAAGCGGCTGCGAAGCTGCTTGAGTTCGAGCATGCGGCATATCTGCGCGACCGCATCAAGGAGCTGCAGAAATAAATGGAAACTGTAAATCAGAAACAGGCATATCGCAGGCGTGCCTTCGAACAGCTTGCGCTGGAATATAATGCAAAGCCTGAGAACTTTACGGAGGAAGGCCTCACGCTGACGCTGCCCGCAAAACCGGAGGGCGTGCGTCTTTACTCGCATGATATCCCGTTCTTTGCCATGGCAACGACCGGCAACAGTGTGGTTATCACCGCACATGAATGTCTGCATGAGGAGATCCGCGAAATGGTCGAGGATGTGGAAGACCTGCACCGTCTGTACGAGTTTCAATCGCTGCAGGAGATCGATGCCATGCTCAGAAAACACGGATATGCACTTCGCGGTACGGTGCACATGACACTGCCCGGGACACCGTTTCCGGAGGTCGAACTGCCTAAGGCATTTACCTACAGGTGGTTTGAGACCGAGGCGGAAATTGCCGCGTTTTATCCGAATGAGCAGTTTCAAATGGCGCTGAGTTCGGAATATAATCCCGACCGTCCGGATGTGATCGCATTGGCGGCATTGGACGGGGATAAGATCGTTGCGGTTGCCGGTGCTTCTGCCGACACGAAGGAGATGTGGCAGGTCGGCATCGACGTGCTGCCCGGCTATCGCGGATGCGGACTCGGCACAAAGCTTGTCGGGGCGTTATGCCGGAGGATCGAGGAAATGGGTCATCTGCCGTTTTACGGTACGGCGGTTGCCAATATCCACTCACAGGTCATCGCCGCACGCTGCGGGTTCTATCCCGCCTGGACGGAAACCGTGACCTATAAGCTGTGAGCAAAGTTTCAGACAAGGAGCAAATCAAAATGAGCTCAAAAAATATCATTGTTTCCGGTGCGCGGGAACATAATCTGAAGAATATCGACGTGGAGCTGCCCCGTGACAAGCTGGTCGTGCTGACCGGTCTGTCCGGCTCGGGTAAGTCTTCACTCGCATTTGATACGATCTACGCAGAGGGTCAGCGCCGCTATATGGAGTCTCTCTCCAGCTACGCGCGCATGTTCTTGGGTCAGATGGAAAAGCCCGATGTTGACAATATTGAAGGTCTTTCTCCGGCGATCTCCATCGACCAGAAGACGACGTCCAAGAACCCGCGTTCGACGGTCGGTACGGTCACGGAGATCTACGACTACCTGCGTCTGATGTATGCTCGTATCGGCGTGCCGCACTGTCCGATCTGCGGCCGTGAGATCCGTCAG
>JAGAOD010000203.1 GCA_017623855.1 Clostridia bacterium | reverse complement strand
CGTTGATCTCTTTCATCTTCTCGCTTGCGAGATCGGCCAGCGGGCTGTCGCTGTACTGGTCGGGATGATACTTTTTCGCCATCGCCCTATATGCTTCTTTTATTTCGTCATCTGTCGCTGAGGAAGAAACACCCAGCACCTTATACGGATCGGTCATACCCTTAATTCCTTTCCAATCGTAAAACCTATATTGACTCCGACCGGTTGGAGGCCCGTCGGCTTTTTTCTTTTATATGCAAAAACAGGATCTCACGCTGCATTTCGGGAAGTCCTTTTTCGAGGACATTCGTGATGATCCCCGAAAACTGCCCCTGCGGCAGCAGGTTCATTGCCGGCAGCAGCCGTGCCAGGGAGCCGTTCAGGATCGCATTGCACTCTCTGTCCGCTTCATCCCGCTGTTCTTTCGTCATTTCGCCGCCGGCGAGATCTGTCAAACCGAGCTTTGAGATAAACGGATTGAATTTCTTTTCCTTGAGGTCGTCTTTCAGATCATCCGCCGCATCCATAATATAGACCCAGCGGCCGAGAAAATACCCGAGCTGACTAAGAACCGTCTTTTCACTGCCCGTTTCCCCGAGCTCGGCACAGAGCGTTTCCAAAAGCTCTGCGGTCGGTGCGCTGCAGGCGTCGATCGAGATCTTTTCGGCATGTTCGGCTTCATACTGCGCATCCATCATCTTCTGCGCCGCTTCCGCCATGAAAGGAAAATCAGCCGCCGCTTTCTTATAGGCTCTGCGGCTCAATCCGTACAAAAGCCTTGCACCGAACGCCTTTAAGGCACTTTCGTCATCCGCGGTATCTCGCAGCTTATGCGCCGTCATGATCACACACAGTGCTGCCGCTTTTTTGAAGCATTCCTCCGCATATCGGTCTCCGTTCGCCGGACACACATATGTGCATTTTTTCAGAGGATTGCAGGTACAGCGCCTTTTACTCGCCTTCACCTGTGCTTCCCGCTGATTCAGTGCGAGCAGTGCATAAAATGTACAGTCATAAGTGAGCGTCAAACGTGCAAGCGGGCCGTAATGTTCGCCAAGCGCCTTACAAACCTGACAGTAAACGCCTTTGTATGCGTCATATTCTTTTACGAGCAATTCGCCCTTGAACGGACGCACATAGCCAAACATCCCGTCAAACGCTCCTTTCCTCTGTATTGTATCGAATTCTTCTTAGAATGTGTTGAACAGATTGTAAATAAATATTAGGAGCGTATCTTAAAATAAAAAGATACGCTCCGATTATATCACAAACCGCGCTGTTTGTCACGCTCCAATGTGAGTTTGATGAATTCGCCGGTATACGAGCCGGGGATCTTCGCCACTTCTTCGGGTGTACCCTCCGCGATCACCGTACCGCCCTTATCGCCGCCTTCCGGACCAAGGTCGATGATATGGTCCGCCGTTTTGATGAGATCCAGATTGTGCTCGATCACGATCACGGTATTGCCGCCGTCCACGAGCTTCTGCAGCACCTCGATCAGACGGTGCACGTCCGCAATATGAAGACCCGTCGTCGGTTCATCGAGAATATAGACCGTTCTGACCGTCGGTCTGCGGCTGAGCTCCGTTGCAAGCTTGACACGCTGTGCCTCACCGCCGGAAAGCGTTGTTGCGGGCTGACCGATCTTGATATATCCGAGACCGACATCATAGAGTGTGCGCAGCTTTCTTTCGATCTTCGGCAGATCCTTAAAAAATTCAACGCCCTCTTCCACAGTCATTTCGAGCACATCGTAAATACTCTTGCCCTTGTACTTAACCTCCAATGTCTCGCGGTTATAGCGTCTGCCCTTACAGACATCACAAGCCACGTAAACGTCCGGCAGGAAGTGCATCTCGATCTTGATGATGCCGTCGCCCTGACACGCTTCACAGCGTCCGCCCTTGATATTAAAGGAGAAGCGGCCGGAATTAAATCCGCGCATCTTCGCCTCCGGAACATTCGCATACAGCTCACGTATATCGGTGAATACGCCGGTATACGTCGCGGGATTCGAGCGCGGTGTGCGTCCGATCGGAGACTGGTTGATCTGAATGACCTTGTCGAGATGCTCAAGACCGCGAATTTCGCGGTGCAGCCCGGGGACAGTGCGCGCGCCGTTCAGCTCACCGGCAAGCTTCTTGTAAAGCACCTCGTTGATGAGTGAGGACTTGCCCGAACCGGACACGCCCGTGATACAGACGAATTTTCCAAGCGGAATATTTACATCGATCTCTTTCAGGTTATTCTGCTTCGCGCCGATGATCGACAGCGTCTTGCCGTTTCCGGGTCTGCGTGACTCAGGCACGGGGATGCTTCTCTGCCCGCTGAGATACTGACCGGTAATGGAGTTTTCGCAGCGCATGATCCCTTGCACGTCACCGCTGTAGATCACATTGCCGCCGTGAATACCGGCACCGGGACCGATGTCTACAATATGATCCGCCGCAAGCATCGTGTCCTCATCGTGCTCAACGACGATCACCGTATTGCCGAGATCGCGAAGACGCTGCAAGGTCTTTAAGAGCTTATGGTTATCGCGCTGATGCAAGCCGATACTCGGCTCGTCGAGGATATATAGAACACCCATCAGTGCGGAACCGATATTCGTCGCCAAACGGATGCGCTGGCTTTCACCGCCGGAAAGCGTCGCCGCAGAGCGGGAAAGCGTCAGATATTCGAGACCGACGTTTCTGAGGAAACCGAGTCGGGAACGGATCTCCTTGAGGATCGCGTCCGCGATCTGTGCCTCACGTGCCGTCAGCTGCAGCCCTTCGATAAAATCGAGAGCATCCACAACGGACATATCGCAGAACTCGCTGATATTTTTACCGCCAACCGTGACCGCGAGGCTCTCGGGAGACAGACGCTTACCTTCGCAGGCGTCGCATGGGACAGCGCTCATGTATGATTCGATCTCCGCTTTGATCCATGAAGACTGCGTGTCGCGGAATCTGCGTTCAAGATTGTTGATAATACCCTCGAACGCCGCTTCCGTTGTACCTCTGCCGTACTCACTCTTGCGGCGCAGAGTGATTTTCTCCCCTTTCGTTCCGTAAAGCAGGATATCTACAATTTTCTCCGGAAGCTCACGGATCGGCGTATCCAAAGAGAAATGATAATGCTCGGCGAGGGCTTCCATGTACATCGCAGCGATCGTACTGCCCTCCATCGCCCAGCCGCCGCCCTTAAGGCCACCCTTTCGAATGGAAAGGCGATCGTCGGGAATGATCAGCGCCGGATCGATACGCATGAACACACCGAGGCCCGTACATTTCGGACAGGCACCGGCGGGATTATTGAACGAGAACATGCGCGGTGTCAGCTCCTCAATGCTGACGCCGTGCTCCGGGCAGGCATAGTTCTGCGAAAACAGGATGTCTTCGCCGTCGATCACGTTGATGATGACAATGCCGTCCGTCAGTCCCGTCGCCGTTTCAATGGAGTCCGCCAAACGGGAACCGATGTCCGGGCGAATCACAAGACGGTCGACTATGATCTCTATGTCATGCTTCTTATTCTTCTCTAATTTGATGTTTTCGGACAGGTCATAGATGATGCCGTCCGCACGCACACGGACAAAGCCGCCCTTGCGCGCCGCTTCAAACTCCTTCTGATGCTCACCCTTGCGCCCGCGCACGACCGGTGCGAGCACCTGAATTCTCGTGCGTTCCGGGAGCGTCATGACGCGATCCACGATCTGATCGATCGTCTGCTGACGGATCT
>JAGAOD010000202.1 GCA_017623855.1 Clostridia bacterium | reverse complement strand
GTCGCAAATAATATCTTTATCCCCTTCACGGTCGGCGGCGGCATCCGCACGGTGGAGGACTTCACTGCCATTCTGCGCGCCGGTGCGGACAAGGTATCCGTCAATTCCGCAGCGCTTAAGAATCCACGGATCATCGAAGAAGCCGCGTATAAATTCGGCAGCCAGTGTGTTGTCGTCGCAATAGACGCAAAGCGCAGACCGGACGGCGGCTGGACGCTCTACCTGAACGGCGGACGCGTGGACACCGGCATTGACGCCCTCGAGTGGGCACAGCGCGTGGAAAAATTAGGCGCCGGTGAAATCCTGCTCACCAGCATGGACTGTGACGGCACGAAAGCCGGATATGACTTGGAGCTGACGCGTGCCGTATCGGAGGCTGTCGGCATTCCCGTGATCGCTTCGGGCGGCGCCGGCAAATTAGAGCATTTCACGGATGCATTCACGCTCGGCAAAGCCGACGCCGTGCTCGCCGCTTCCCTCTTCCACTTCAGGGAGATCGCGATCCCCGACCTCAAAAACTACCTCGCCGCAAACGGCATCCCCGTACGGCGATAATAGCATAAACACCATTCCGGCAGAGAAATACCCTGCCGGAATTTTTTCCGCCGCACATTGACATCCCGAAATGAACGTGCTATATTGAGAAAAACACTTAGAAAGGACTACGACAATGACAGTTTATGTTTCTTTGAACAACACAACAGTCATCATGCAGCGCGTCGATTTCATGCAGATTTCGCCGGGCCTCATTTGTCGTACTCCGAATTCAAAGTAACTGAAGGTTTTTGGAACATGACGGTGCAGGTCGAAGGGATTTCGATCAGCACCGTTTTTATTTTTCCCGAAAGGAGGTCATCCCCATGCCGGAACAGCTCGCTCACCGCCACAGCGATAATGAACCCGACCAACAACGTAACAAACAATTTCACGTACAAAGGAGAAACAAAATGAAAACCATAGATAAAACTGTTCTGGCAGGATATAACGCCGGAATCGAGAGAAACCGTTTGAGAAGCGGGATCGGTCTCATCGAGTTTGAACGCACAAAAGAGATCCTGCTCGAGAAGCTGCCGAAACCGCCGGCTGTGATCTACGATATCGGCGGCGCATACGGCGAGTACGCCTGGTGGTTGTCGTCACTTGGATATGAAGTCCATTTATTTGACTTGTCCGAGACAAATATAGAGATGAGTCATGAGCTTGCAGCCGAATACCCCGGAATCGAATTAAAATCCGCAATGGTATGTGACGCACGCGCTGTACCTCGTCCGGATAAAAGTGCCGATGCCGTTTTACTCATGGGTCCGCTGTATTCGATCACCGAATACGAAGAACGCATCCTTGCAATTAAGGAAAGCTTTCGCCTGCTGAAAGACGACGGCTGTCTATTTTCGGCGGCACTGACCCCTTTCAGTGTCCTCGTCTCCCGCCTTGCAATATACCATGCGGATGACACCGTGAAATGCAAAGAGCTCGATAACCCTGTTCTGATCTCCACGATCGAGCGTGCGCTTTCCGACGGCTGCTACGTTAACCCGGAACGAAAAGTGGCAAACGGTTTAGGAAGCTCGCATCTGCACACCGCAAAAGCACTGCGCGAAGAGCTGTACTGCGGCGGGTTTGACACTGAATCCGTGCACGGCGTGATGGGCGGCGCATGGCTTGCGCCGAATTTGGATGAACTGCTGAGAAACGAAGACACACATGCACTGCTTATGAAAACAGTCCGTATGTTGGATACGCACGAGGAGATCATCGGATTATCCGGGCATCTTCTCGCTGTATCGAAAAAGAAGAAATAATTTTTATGCATTGACATCCCGAAATGAACGTGCTATATTGAGAAAAACACACGGAAAGGACTACGACAATGGCTGTAAATTCCTCTCGAATTTATAACTTTATTATGATGCACGGCATGTTTAACCATTATTGGTATCCGTCGGGCCAGCATTGTCGTACCCAAAATTCGTTATGATCCGCTGCAAAACAAGCTGCAGATCATAGGATGTCTGGATAATGACGGTGCCGGTCGAAGCAGATTCGATCAGCACCGTTTTTATTTTAGGAGGTAAAATCTCATGGAAAGAATGGAAGCACTAACAAACTACTACACAGCGCACAATGAAGATACACGTTTTGCTTCAAAGCACGGTATGGTTGAATTTCTGACAACCGTTCATTATATCGAAAAGTATTTGACATCGGATATGCGTATTCTTGAAATTGGTGCAGGAACCGGAAGATATTCCCACTATTTTGCTCAAAAAGGCTATGCGGTAGATGCAGTAGAACTGATGGAATGCAATATTGAGAAATTCATGACCAACACGAAAGACGGTGAGACTATAAGCGTGCGTCAGGGCGATGCTGTCGATCTTCGCGACATTGCATCCGATACATATGACATTACGCTTCTGCTCGGTCCAATGTATCATCTCTATACCGACGAGGATAAACATGCCGCCATGAGTGAAGCTATCCGCGTGACCAAAAAGGGCGGTATCGTCTTTGCGGCGTACTGCGGAAGCGATATGACGGTGTATCAGTTTTGCTTTGTGCGCGGTGGAATCAACAACGAGCAGTATAAGGCGTTGATTGATCCAGACACCTTTGTTCTCGACTCCACGCCAAAAGAAATTTTCTCCCTTTACAGGAAAGAAGACATTGATAATTTGATGAGTGCGTTTAACACTAAAAGATTACACTATATCGGAACGGATATGCTGACACATTTCATTGTGAATACAATAGATGAGATGGATGATGACACTTTTTCAAAATACATGAAATATCATCTATACATCTGTGAACGTGCTGACATGGTAGGTATGACAAATCACATACTGGATATTTTCAGAAAGGAATAGGCAATGGGTATATCGATCAAGATCACGTCCCCCTCGGAAGCCGAGGAATTATCACAGATCCAAAAGGCAGCTTTTAAGCCGCTGTATGACAAATATCACGATGCGCGTAACCCGTATCTGCGCGGCGCGGAGGATGTGCTCTGCAGGCTGAATAAGCTCTATCGCCATTTTACCATCCTGGATGACGGAAAGACCGTCGGCGGCATCTTTTACCGCATGCACGGCAAATGGAATCCCACGGACGAGCTCGGGGTCGGCGAGTATTATCTCGGGCGGATCTACATCCACCCGGACTTTCAAAGCAGGGGTATCGCACGGGACGCGATTTTGCTTTGCGAAAAGGAGTTTCCGGATGCCAAAGCCTTTTACGTTGATTTCCCCGACGATATGGAGAAAAACCGCAGGTGCTACTATAACGCAGGGTATCGCGATACCGGCGAGAAGATCTGCGAAGAAGGCGCACCGACACTCGCTTTATATAAAAAGACAGTAACGGCATCCCACACACCCGCCGATGTTTCCATGCCGATGATCTTTGAAGCGGAAAAGGACGAGCTCGCGGAATGTCTTTCCGTCATTCACAGAAGCTTTGAAACCGTCGCAGATGAATTCGGGCTGACAAAAGAAAACTGCCCGAAGCACACAAGCTTCATCCCCCTCAGTTACCTTGAAACACAAATGGCCCGGGGATGGCATATGTACGGATTATACGCCGGCAAAAAGATCATCGGGTATATGTCGCTTTCGAAAGAAAGCGACGGCACTTTTGAGCTTCACAATCTCGCCGTCCTGCCCGAATATCGCCATAAGGGCTTCGGAAAGCAGCTATTGGACTTTGCCACAGAAACCGTACGGTCGCTCGGCGGCACAAAAATCAAGATCGGTATCATCGACGAGCACACGGTACTGAAAAACTGGTACATCAAAAACGGATTCATCGAGATCGGATTGAAAAAATTCGATCACCTGCCGTTTACAAGCGGATACTTAGAAAGGAATGTATAAACATGCAGAAAAATCTTGTCATCATCTTAGGGCCGCACGCTGTCGGCAAAATGACCGTCGGGCAGGAGCTCGCAAAGCTCACCGGCCTTCGTCTGTTTCACAATCATATGTCGATCGAGCTTGCACTGAAGCTTTTTAATTTCGGCGAAAAGGAATTCGGCATGCTGAACGAAAGCATTCGCAGCACCGTTTTTGAGCTGTTTGCAAAGTCCGATCTTCCGGGTCTCATCTTCACCTTCATGTGTGCGTTTGATTATCCCGAGGAGTTTGAATATCTCAAAAAGCTCATTGATCTTTTTGAGTCGAACGGCGCAAAAAGCTGCGTCGTCGAACTCTGTGCCGATTTCGACGTGCGCATCGAGCGGAACAAGAGTGAAAACCGACTTCTTAATAAGGAGTCGAAACGCAACCTTGAACGCAGTGAAGCGGAGATGAGAAAGACGAGCGAGCAATACCGTCTCAATTCCTACGACGGTGAGGTGCTTCCGTTTGAAAATTACCTCAAGATCGACAACACGAACCTCTCTCCCGAGGAAGTCGCAAAACAGATCAAAACACATTTTTCGATCGGAGAATAAACAAAGAGGATGTCGCAAATGTGACATCCTCTTATATATTCAGCTTTCTTTTTCAAGGCGTTTCATTTGTCTCCACACCGTGCAGAGCATCGTGATGTAGCATGCACCGCCGCCGATGAAATTGGAGATCGCCTCCGCGAGGAACACGCCGTTTACACCGAGTGCCGGGATCTGCGGCAAAAGCAGTGTCAGCGGAATGACGATGACGACCTTTCTGAGCAGAGAGAAGAAAATCGCCTGCTTTGCCCTGCCGAGTGCCTGCACGACCGTCTGCCCCGCCATCTGCAGACTCATCATGAAGCAGCCGAAGAAGTAAATAAACATGGACGAGATGCACGCTGTAAGCAGCGCCGGATCATCGTTGAAAATGCGGATAAAGAATTCCGGGAAGATCATCAAAAGCAGCCAAACGACCGTCATGTATACCACACAAACCACGCTGACAAAAACGATCGCCGAGCGCACACGCTTATATTCCCGCGCGCCGTAATTGAAGCCGATGACCGGATTTGAAGCGCTCGTTACGCCGCCGACCGGCGCAAAGGAGATCTCGCGGATCGAGTTGATAACGGTCATGACGCCGACGTACAGATCGCCGCCGAACTGCGACAGCATCGCGTTGCAGACCATCTGTACGGCGCTTGTCGTAAAGCCCATGATAAAGCCCGCAATGCCGAGGGAGACGATCTCACGAATGAGCTTCCACTGCGGCAGCATGCGCCGAAACTCAAGTCTGAAAAGTGTCTTCTTCCCTGTCAGAAACAGGACGACCCATAAGGCGGACACAAACTGGGAAACGACCGTTGCAAGTGCCGCACCGCGCACGCCCATGTTGAAAACAAAAATGAAGACCGGGTCGAGGATCAGATTTAATACCGCACCGATCAGCACGGTCATCATTCCCTTATTCGCAAAGCCCTGCGCGTTGATGAATCCGTTCATGCCGAGGGAGATCATCACAAAGACCGTGCCGATCACGTAGATCGGTATGTATTCATTCGCGTATCTGTACGTCACATCGCTTGCGCCAAACAAATACAGGAACGGCTTTTTCACAAGCAGAACGAGCACCGACAGCACCGCGCCCACCGCACACAGCATGAAAAAGGTATTGTTCATAACATCTGCCGCGCGGTTCGCCTGCGCGCCGTCTTTTTCATTCTTTGCCGCACCGCGTGCCATCGAAAACAGCGGCATACCGCCCGAACCGAACAGGTTTGCAAAGGCATTGATGATGAGCAGGATCGGGAACGTTAGGCCTACACCGGTCAGCGCATGTACGGATGCATCCGGAATGCGGCCGATAAACATACGGTCAACAACATTGTATAGGACATGAACAAGCTGCGCCAAGACCATCGGCGCCGCCTGTCTCAGAATGATCTTTGACACGCTTCCCTTTGAAAAATCACTGTTGGAACGCAAAATTCACGCCTTCTTTCCGTAGTATCAAAATCCCTTTTTGAGCATTATTCCGCAGCGTCAATCGAACCTGCCTCCGGTGCCTCGGAGGGCTGTACCTCTTTTTTCGGATATCTGAAATAATCGAGCATCCGGTCCGTTTCGTCGATCACCGTAAACTGCATGGCAAAATCCTCTGCCATGTCGGGCTGCGCAAAAGCAACGTATAAAAGCGTGGGCAAATAGATCGCATCGGCACAGGTTTTGTCCCGAACGGAATCATATTCACCGGCTTTTGTATATAAATGCGCAGACTGTCCGTCCTCGCTGATCTCCACACGTTTCAGAAACGGCCAGATTTTATCCTTCACAAGCGCATTCATTTCGTCCTCGAGTGCCGTGCGAAGAGCCGAGATGATCGCTTCCTGCTCCTCAGGAGTCATATACACGGTGCACGACCCGTCCGCATTCTCCGCGACATTATAAAGCTGCAGCTTGCGGCTCATAACGGAAATATTCAGATCAAGACACTCGAGCGTTTTCTTTGAAATGAGAACACCTTCCGTGCGCTCGACCGCCTCCGCCGCAGGAGAAGCTTCCGGCAGCTCGGACACGGCTTGGGGCTGCGCGGCACAGGCACACAGCACCATGCACACAGCCAAAAAAAGTGTGAAAAATTTATATTTCATAAAAACACCATTCTCTATTCATATCTGTCCGCTATTTATTATAAATCTCTTTTTCCGAAATGTCAAAAACAGAAAGAAATTCGCCAAAAATCGTAGAAAACCCACGCGATCTGTGTTATACTGAACGTATCACAACAGGGAGGTTTGTCCGTATGATAGGTTCTATATTGGGCGATATTGCCGGGTCGCGCTTTGAATTCAGCAAGCCGACCGGATTTGACCCGCAGACGGTCCGTCTGTTCGGCGCAGGCTGTACATATACGGACGATACCGTCCTCACCTTAGCCACAAAGTATGCCCTCTTAAACGACATCCCCTATGCGCGCGCATACGGCAAATTCGGACGCATGTACCGCCGCGTCGGCTACGGGACGATGTTTCAGAAGTGGCTCGACGGACACGGTGAAAAGGGCTACGGGAGCTTCGGAAACGGTGCCGCAATGCGCGTGAGCTATATCCCCTACCATTTTGACACGCTCGAACAGGTGGAGGCAGCCGCAAAAGAAAGCGCACTGTGCACACACAACCATCCCGAAGGCGTCAAGGGTGCCGTCAGCACGGCGGGACTCATCTGGCTGGCGCGTCAGGGCGAGAGCAAAAAAACGATGAAGCGCTATTTTCACAAAAACTTCGGCTATACCACGGAAAAACCGCTTTGGGCATACCGTCCGTTCGGGAAATTCGACGCGACCGCACAGGGCAGCATGCCGCTTGCCTTCCGATGCTTCTTTGAGAGTGAAAGCTGGGAGGGCTGCATCCGCAATGTATTCAGCGTCAAATGCGACACCGATACCGTCGCCTGTATCGCCGGAGGCATAGCGGAAGCATATTATAAGGGTACGATCCCGAACGCGGACGATGTTCTGCGCCGGTATTTGATCAAGCCGAATGACCTCGGGCAGTTCGACACATTTCTCTATGACCTGGCTGTCTCCCCCGCAGGTCACTGCAAAGATACATAACGGAGGTACTGATTATGATCAATATCGATCTTAAAGGAAAAATCGCACTCGTGACCGGCGGCTCCGGTCAGCTCGGCCGTGTTATGGCACGCCGTCTGGCAGACGCCGGTGCGGATATCATCATACATTACCATCAGAACAAGGCAAAGGCTGACGCACTCGTTGAGGAGCTGACACAGAAGGGCGTTCGCGCCATGGCTGTGCAGGCCGATGTCACAAACGCGGAGAGCGTATACCGCATGCAGGCCGAGACCGCCGCTTTCGGCAGCCCGGACATCGTCGTCAACAACGCCGTGATCCAGTACAAATGGGTCGATGTTTTGGAGCAGGACGACAAGGATTTTTACAGCCAATTTGAATCCACCGTCATGCACAATGTCTACATGTTCAAGGCCTTTGCCCCCGCCATGCTCGAAAAGGGCAGCGGTAAATTCGTTGTGATCAACACCGAATGCTCCATGCGCTGTGACCCCGGCGCAGCGGCTTATTCCTCCGCAAAACGCGGTCTGGACGGTCTGTGCCGCTCCTTCGCAAAGGAAGTCGGCCCTCGGGGCATCACGGTGAATCAGGTCGCACCGGGCTGGATGATCACCGAAGCGGAACGCGCACGCGGTGAGACACTGACCGGTCCGTACGTCGACAGTGTGCCTATGAAGCGCCGCGGCACGGACGAGGACATTGCCGATGCTGTACTGTTCTTCGCAAGCTCCCTTTCCGACTACATCACAGGCGCATATCTTTCCGTCTCCGGCGGCCGTGTCATGCCGACCATCTAAGGAGACCTTTCAGAAAACTTACACAGGGTGATTATATGATCATAGATACCTACCAGTCGAGCGCTGTTATGCGCATTTTGCAGAAGGGCGAGATCTACCGCGCGTACCCGAGTATTTCCTTCAAAAAAGAGTACGCCGCACTGATCGACATGCTGAACCTGCACTGCGAATGCCCGGTTTTCGGCGTGGTCGCAGGCAGAAAACAGAACACCGGCGGACGTGTGTCCGGTGCGGTGCGCATCCGTCTGAACGTTCCGAACGAGTACGTCAAGCTGACGGAATTCGGCGTTTGGGCGGACTTTATGGAAAACTGCAAATACACAAAACCGAATGATTACAGGACAATCATCATTGCGGCGGAGGAGATCAATTCCGCAGACCACAAGCGTTTGATCGAAAACCTGCAGGATCAGCGCCCCTTGAAGGAATACAAATATCCGCAGGCGATCCTCGAATACATCGATCCGCGCTGGGTCGTGCACTTCAAGACCATTCAGAACAGCCGCGAGCAGGAAGACCGCAAAGAGCGCTTCCTCAACCGCTTCAGAAGATAAAACAAAGGACAGGTGAAAACCATGAAGATCGGCAAATATATCCTTTCTCTCGATCAGGGCACGACCAGCTCCCGCGCCGTCCTCTTCGACGCCATGGGCGGCATTGCGGGTATGGGACAGCGTGAATTCACACAGATCTATCCGAAGCCCGGCTATGTCGAGCATGATGCCGTGGAAATTCTGCAGACACAGCTTTATGCGATGCGTCAGGCGGTCGCCGACGCGGGAATCACCGCGGACGACATCGCCGCGATCAGCATTACGAACCAGCGCGAAACGACCGTCGCATGGGACAGCGTGACCGGCATCCCGATCTGCAACGCGATCGTATGGCAGTGCCGCCGTACCGCACCGATCTGCGAATGGCTGAAGGCCGAGGGCTGGGAGGATTACATCAAGGAAACGACCGGTCTGATCATCGACCCGTACTTCTCCGGCACAAAGATGAAATGGATCCTTGACAACGAACCGCGCGCAAAGGAGCTTGCCGAGCAGGGTCGCCTGCGCTTCGGCACGATCGACACATGGCTGATCTTCTGTCTCACCGAGGGCGCAAGCTACGTGACCGACGTAACGAACGCGTCGAGAACCATGCTTTTCGATATCAAGAAGCTTTGCTGGGACGAAAAGCTGCTCGATCTGTTCGGTGTGCCGATGAGTGCACTGCCGAAGGTCGTCAGCTCCTCCGAGATCGTCGGCGACTGTGCCGACTCCGTTTTCGGTCGTCCGATCCCGATCGCCGGTATTGCCGGTGACCAGCACGCTGCGCTGTTCGGCCAGTGCTGCTTTACAAAGGGCATGGCAAAGAACACCTACGGCACGGGCTGCTTCGTTTTGATGAACACCGGCAGCACGCCGGTCTATTCCGAGCAAGGTCTGCTCACGACGATTGGATGGAAGATCGGCGTTGATGTCACCTACGCACTTGAGGGCAGCGCATTTAACGCCGGCTCCGCCATCCAGTGGCTGCGCGACGAAGTGAAGCTGATCCAAAATCCGCAGGAAGCCGACGCACTCGCCGAAACCGTTTCCGACACGGGCGGCGCAGTCTTCGTCCCCGCCTTCACCGGTCTCGGCGCACCGTACTGGGATATGTACGCCAGAGGCGCTCTGCTCGGTGTGACCCGCGGCACGGGCAAGGCACATATCTGCCGCGCGGTTTTGGAGAGCATCGCTTACGAAAGCCTTGACCTGTTCCGCGCCATGGAGCGCGGCAGTGGGCAGCCGATCACGGAGCTTCGCGTGGACGGCGGCGCATCCAGAAGCCGTTTCCTGATGCAGTACCAGTCCGACATCCTGCACTGCACCGTACGTCAGCCGGTCTGTCTTGAGACCACGGCACTCGGCTCCGCCATGCTTGCCGGTCTTGCCGTCGGCGTGTGGGATTCCCTCGAAGAGCTTTCGACCATCTGGAAGCTCAAAAAGGAATACATGCCGGAGATCGAACCCGGTGAAGAAGCCACAGCCGTGAACCGCTGGCACAAAGCGGTCGAGCGCTGCTCAAACTGGGACACGGAAAACTGAACAAAGTAAAAAACACCACCTGAAAGGCACCGAAAAAGTGCTCAGGTGGTGTTAATTTTTTAGAAGTGAATGAAGCCCGCTTTTCTCATGGACTCGGCTGCGAGGATCGCACCGAGACGGCCGGAGTTAAAGTTCACGCCGCCCTGCATCCACGCCGCATACGGCTCACGCAGCGGAGCGTCCGCGGACAGCTCGATGGAAGAACCGAATGTGAACGAGCCGGATGCCATGATGATATCCGAGTCATAGCCCGGCATCGGGGACGGTTCGGGAACAACAAAGGAGTCTACCGGTGCACCCTGCTGTACGCCCTGTACGAAGGCGATCAGCGCATCGCGCTCCTTGAGTTTGACGGCCTGAATGATGTCCGCACGCGGCTCATCATAACGCGGTGTTACATCGTAGCCAAAGCTTTCGAAGAGGGCTGCAGTAAAGACCGCCGTTTTCAGCGCTTCACCCGTGACATTCGGCGCGTGGAACGTGCCCATGAAGAGCTCGCGGTTGTTGCCGAGTGTACAACCGATCTCTCTGCCCGTACCGGGTGTTGTCAGACGGTATGCACACATCTCGACAAGGTCGTGTCTGCCGGCGATATAGCCGCCCGTCGGAGCGATGCCGCCGCCGGGATTCTTAATGAGAGAACCCGCCATGAGATCCGCACCGACCGCTGTCGGTTCAATTTTTTCAACATACTCGCCGTAGCAGTTGTCGACCATGACGATGCACTTCGGCGCTTTCTTCTTTGCGATCTCGACGATCTTACCGATCTGCGACACGGTCAGAGACGGGCGCAGGCTGTAGCCGCGGGAACGCTGAATATAGACCATCTTGTGCTGCGGTGTGATGCGTTCCGCCATCGCCTCATAGTCGGGCGTACCGTCGGGCAGAAGATCCACCTGCTCATAATTGATGCCGTATTCCTTAAGAGAGCCGATGCCGTCGCCGGTCAGACCGATGACGCTTTGCAGGGTATCGTACGGAATACCGGTCACGCTGAGCATGGTGTCGCCCGGACGCAGAACGCCGAACAGGGCGACCGTAAGCGTATGCGTGCCGCTGACAAAATTATAACGGCAGAGAGCATCCTCCGCGCCGAGCGCATAAGCATATACCGCGTCCAGCACATCGCGGCCGCGGTCACCGTAGCCGTAACCGGTCGTTGCGACGAAATGGCTTTCGCTGACGCCGGCATTCATAAAGGCTGCCTGCATCTTTTCCTGATTATAACGCTGCACATCTGCGACTCTCTTGAGATACGGTGCGGCCTTCACTTCCGCCTCCTCCGCTGCGCGCAGAATGCGGTCATCTATCTTAAAAAAACTGTACATGACTAAAACTCCGATTGTTAATTATTTAAGTGTCCCGGCACACCATGTGCCGCACGGTGTATAGCCGAGGGACGCATAGAACCGTTCGTTTTCATTTTCTGCACGGAACAGATATACTCTGCCGGAAAGATATTCTTCCGTCTTTCTCACCACCGCCGAACCGAGTCCCCGTCTGCGGTATGCCGAACGCACACCGACCGCTGTAATCAGCGTACAATTCGCGCCGAAAACGCTCACCGCCGCCGCGGTCATTTCGCTTTCGCTGTACATCGCCGTACAGAGCGCCGTTTTGTGCCGCGTGCGGTGCGAAACATCGAGATAGAACGGCTCGAACTCGCCGACCATATCGCATTCGTGAAGAACGTCGTACACCTGCCGCACGGAAACCTCTTCCCGAGGCACGGCACACGACGTCGGCAGATCCTTATACAGCACCGCGCCGCGGTCCGTGATATGCAGCCCAAGCACTTCTGCCGTCTCCAAATCACACACGACCTGCTCCGCGCCGACGGCATACAGAAACGCCGACACTTCCTCTGCGTCCGTGATCTTTCCCGAGATGCGCATGACGCCGTCGAGCATGCTGTAAGCCGCAGACCCGTCCGTCCAGAACCGGGCAAACGGCTGCTCCAAGCCGTACGCCTCGGCTGCCGAAATGATCGGACAGCCGAAGGGCGAATTTTCACATAATATCTTAATTTCGTCTAAAGTCTCCGAGAGGCAGATCATTACAGCTTACCGCCTGCGATCTCTTCCATCAGAGCGCCGGTCAGGCGAACGGTCGCTTCGAGGTCACTCTCCGCAGTCATCGCTGCCGGTCCGTGGATATAGCGGCACGGAACGGAGAGGGTCAGTGTACGTGCACCGCCCTTCGCGGTGTGGATCACACCGGCATCGTTCATGCCTGCGCTTGCGGTCTTCGGCTGGCAGGGAATCTCCTTCTCCTTACCGATCGCCAGTGCGCGCTTAAAGAAAGCACGGTCGTAGATCGTGGAACGATCCATAAAGGAAACAGCCGTACCGCTGCCCATCTTGCAGACGGACTCAAGCGGAGAAACGCCGGCAATATCGCCCGCCGTTGTGCCCTCGAGAATGATCGCCGCATCGGGCTCAACGACATACGCCGCCGTACCTGCGCCGCGCATACCGATCTCTTCCTGCACGGAGAACACGAAGCAGGTGTCGTACTCCAGCTCTTCCTTCATGAGCTCGAGGAGAACAAAGCAGCCTGCACGGTCGTCGAGCGCCTTGCCCTTTACAGTGCCGCCCACAGCTTCAAAGAACGGAACGAAGCAAGCATTGTCACCGATCGCAACGACCTGCTCGGCTTCTTCCTTTGTGGATGCACCGATATCGATTGCGAGCTGATCTACCGGAACGGCCTTCTCGCGCTCGCCGCCGTCCATCAGATGAACGGGCTTTGCGCAGATCACGCCGGGAATCTTTCCGTTTACGAGCACGCTTCTGCCGGTCAGGACCTCGGGACGGACACTGCCGACCGCAGTGAACTTGAGGAAGCCCTCACCCGTGATATTGTTGATAATAAAGCCGACCTCGTCCATGTGCGCACAGAGCATCAGCTTCTTTTCTGCGCGGTTTCTGCCCTTGCGCCAAGCGATCACATTGCCGAGCGGCGTGACTTCCACACGCTCCGCATACGGCTTGATCTCTTCCAAAATAATGTCGCGCACTGCGTCTTCCTCACCGGAAACGCCGGTTGCGAGACAGAGCTTTTCAAGGAGTTCCATGTTTTTCATATTGCTCAAGCCTCCTTATCAAGAATATATGCCGCGATCAGCTTTGCGATATTTTCCATATCCGCAAGATCGCAGACCTCTGCGGATGTGTGCATATTGCGCTGCGGCAGAGAGAGCAGACCCGTACGAACGCCGCCGCGGGAAATGCCGATGGAATCGCAGTTTGTGCCGGTTCGGCCGCCCATCACTTCGAGCTGATACGGGATGTCATGTTCCTTTGCAAGCTCCATAAGACGCTTGCTCATTTTTCTGTCGAGGGATGCGGAGTAACCGATCATCGGGCCGCCGCCGAGTGTTGCGGTGAGACCGGATGTGCCGGGCTGTGTCGCAAACGAAACATCGACCGCAAGTGCTTCGGTGGGCTCAAGGCTGTATGTACTGATGCGCGCACCCTGTCCGCCGACCTCTTCGCGTGTGGAGCAAAGCACCATAACGCAGCAGTCCAGCTCCTGATCCTTAATAAGCTGAGCCGCACGGATGATGCATGCACAGCCGCCGCGGTCATCGAGTGCCGTGCCGGAAACGCGGTTTCCCATGAGCTTTTTGATGGGATTTGCAAGCACGGCGCGGTCGCCGATCGAAACGATCTTTTCTACTTCCTCCTTCGGCATGCCGAGGTCGATCGCCTGGCGGTCCACAGCGTCGATCTTATCGTCCCCGTGTGCAAGATGCGGCGGCAGGACGCAGACGATACCGTGTACGGTCTCCTTACCGAAAACCGTCACAATGCTGCCCGGCATGGTACGGCGGTCGACACCGCCTACCTGTGTTACATGCAAAAAGCCTTCGTCGTCGATATTGGTGATGACCATACCGATCTGGTCGATATGCGCATCAAGCAGAATACGGCGCTTTGCATCACGCTTGCCGAGAATGCCGACAGCACCGCCAAGCGGATTTGTGATCACTTCGTCGCAGAAGGACAGCTCCTTCGCCGCGACAGCAATAGCTTCTTCCTCACAGCCGGGCGTGCCGTGCGGTTCGCACAGTACCCGTGTAAGGCGTTCAACTTCAGAATACATTACAACGACCTCCAATTCGTTAATAACAAATGAAAAAGCCCCGCTGTAAAGCGAGGCTTGGTTCGCAATGATTACTTTGTAAAGTACATAATCATGTTGATCACGATAACGAGTACGAAGAAGCCCAGCGCAATGAACTTAGTCCAGCGAGCAAGGAATGCGTCGATGGAACGAGCCTGGTTCTTTGCGAGGAATGTATCCGCACCGCCGGTGATCGAACCGAGATTCTGCTGATGACCCTCCTGCAGAAGAACGACCAGAATGATCGCAATGGAGAACAGGAGAAGAATGATACCGAAAATTACTTCAAGAACACCCATGTATTTTAACCTCCTCTACGAGATAACTTTTTCGCTTATAGCTTTTCTATCATAGCACAAAGCATTTGAATTTGCAACACTATTTTTCGGTTTTTGCCGAATAAAAGCCATATCTCAAACCATACTACACCCAGGCAGCCACAGCCGAGCGTTTGTCCGCACAGAAAGCCGCAGCCCACACGCCAAAAGCGTAAGGGCGGATACAGCCGTTTTGTATCAGACATTTCTGTTCGGGGCTGTATGCCGCCCGCCCTTCGGCATCTGCGTGCTCAACGCTCTGTCGAAGGGCTTGTTTTTTTACAGTGTGATCTGCTCCTCGCCGTACTCTTCCCCGTTCGGAAGTGCACCGAGTGCCGGCAGCTTCTTCTTGAATCGGGACGGGTTCAGAAGATCGCCTTCGTTGTAAAGAACGGCTTTCATGACACGGTGACCCTTTTTCAGCGTCATCGCCGCTACACCCTGCGTGTTCTTCGTGGTCTTCGGTGCAACAAGGCCGGTATTGAACAGGAGCATACGTCCGCTCGATGCCGTGAGCAGAACGTCACGGTCGGTATCGAGCTGGAGCGCCGCCACAAGCGGGGACTTGTCCGAATATGCGTTAATGAGCTTTCTTCGGTTCGTCTTCGTGCTGTATGCGCTCATCTCGACCTTTGCGACCTTGCCGTTTTCGAAAACAAAGAGCATAAAGCCTTCGTACTTCTTCGTCACTGCCATAGCGGCTGCGCTTTCACCCTCGTCCATCTGGGCCTTAGCCGGGATATAGTCGCCCATGACGCTCGCCTTTGTATCCGCGAAATCCGCAGCCTTCATTTTATAGACCTGTGCCTTATCCGAGAAGAACAAAAGATCCGTTGCATTCGTTGACTCGAGCTGCTTTACGATCACATCGCCTTCCTTGAGCTTGTGCTCACCGCCCATTCTGAGCGAAAGCGGCGTGATCTTCTTGAAGTAGCCTTCCTTCGTGAAGAACAGGTTGACGGCGTAATCCGGAACCTCTTCGATCGGCTCCTCCTCTTCGATCTCATCCGCGTAGAGGATCAGGCTGCGGCGCGGCTGACCGTATTTTCTCGCAATATCCGCGAGCTCACGGATAATGATCGTCTTAATGCGGCTCTTGGACGCGAGGATCGCTTCCAGATCGCGGATCTCCTCCTCCAGAGACTCGATCTCCGCCGTGCGCTTCAAAATGAACTCGCGGTTCAAATGACGCAGACGGATCTCCGCTACATATTCCGCCTGAATTTCGTCGATGCCAAAGCCGATCATGAGGTTCGGAACGACCTCACTCTCCTCCTCGGTCTCACGAACAATGCGGATCGCGCGGTCGATGTCGAGCAGGATCGCCTGCAGGCCGAGCAGCAAATGGAGCTTTTCGCGCTTTTTCGTGAGATCGAAATGCGTACGTCTGCGTACACACTCGATTCTGAACGCCGTCCACTCTTCGAGGAGCTCACGCACACCCAAAACGCGCGGAACACCGGCGATGAGTACGTTGAAGTTGCAGGAGAAATTGTCCTCGAGCGTTGTCATCTTAAACAGGCGCTGCATCAGCTTGTCCGGGTCGATGCCGCGCTTTAAGTCGATCGTTATCTTCAGACCGTCGAGACCCGTTTCGTCACGGATATCGGTGATCTCCTTGATCTTGCCCTGTTTTACAAGGTCGATGACCTTTTCAACGATCGCTTCGATCGTCGTGGTCGGCGGGATCTGCGTAATGTCGATGCAGTTTTCGGATTTATCATACGTATATCGTGCACGCACCTTGATGCTGCCGCGTCCGGTCTCATAGACCTGCTCCATCTGCGCACGGTCGAAAACGATCTGACCGCCGCCGGTGAAGTCCGGTGCCTGCATCGTCGTGAAGATATCATGCTTCGGGTCGCGCATCAGCTCGATCGCCGTATTGCATACCTCCGCTAAGTTGAACGGGCAAATGGAAGACGCCATACCGACCGCAATGCCGGTATTTGCATTGACGAGCACGGACGGGAACGCCACCGGAAGCAGTGTCGGCTCGAGCATCGTGCTGTCATAGTTGTCGACAAAGTCGACCGTGTCCTTGTCGATGTCACGGAAAAGCTCGTGACAGATATCGTCAAGGCGTGCCTCCGTATATCGGGAAGCCGCCCACGCCATATCGCGGGAATAGAATTTACCGAAATTGCCCTTTGAGTCGACGTACGGGTGCAGAAGTGCCTCATAGCCGCGGCTCAGACGCACCATCGTATCGTAAATGGCGCTGTCACCGTGGGGATTCAGCTTCATCGTCTGACCGACGATGTTCGCACTCTTCGTTCTCGCCGAGCCGAGGAGCTTCATCTTATACATGGTATAGAGCAGCTTACGGTGCGAGGGCTTGAAGCCGTCGATCTCCGGGATCGCGCGCGACATGATGACGCTCATCGCGTAGGGCATGAAATTCTGTCGGACGGTGTCGTGAATGTCTTGCTGGACGACCTCACCGGCACCGGCAATAAAGCCTTTCATCTTCGGCGCACGCTCCGCATTCGGCTGCTGCTTTTTTCTTGCCATCGTTTCTCCACTCCTCTCCCGTTACGAAATATCCAGATCATCCATGTACTCGCCGCCGTGCTCGGAAATGTAGTCCTTACGTCCGTTGAGGTTATCGCCGAGCAGGATGTCAAACATCCGGGCGGTCTCCTCCACGTCACCGGGATTCACCTGAATAAGGCGGCGCGTTTTCGGGTTCATCGTCGTCAGGTTCATCATGTCGGGGTCGTTCTCGCCGAGACCCTTCGAGCGCTGGATCGTATACTTCTGACCCTCGAGCTCTTTAAGGAACTGTTCCTTCTCGCGCTCGTTATATGCAAAATACGTCTTATCCTTCGCGGTGATCTCATACAGCGGGGACTCCGCAATGAACACCTTGCCGAGGTCGATGAGGTCCGGCGTAAGGCGGTAGATCATTGTAAGAAGCATCGTGCGGATATGGAAGCCGTCGACGTCGGCATCCGTACACAGGATGATCTTGCTCCAGCGAAGCGCGTTGATGTCGAACGCACCGATGGACTTATTCGCCTTCGTCTTGACCTGCACACCGCAGCCGAGCACCTTGATGAGATCCGTGATGATCTCGCTCTTGAATATCTTGTCGTAATCCGCCTTAAGGCAGTTCAGGATCTTACCGCGGATCGGCATGACCGCCTGGAAATTCGGGTCACGTGCCTGCTTGACGGAGCCCAAAGCCGAGTCACCCTCAACGATGAAGATCTCGCGCTCACTGACGTCCTTGCTGCGGCAGTCCACGAATTTTGCAACACGACCGGTAATATCCATCTTGGCTGTCAGCTTGCCCTTGAGGTTGAGTCTCGTTTTTTCGGCATCCTCACGGGAACGCTTGTTGACGAGCACCTGACCGGCAATCTTCTCCGCTTCGATCGGATTCTCGATGAAATAGACCTCGAGATTATGACGGAGCATCTCGATCATAGCTTCCTGAATGCCCTTATTGTTGATCGCCTTCTTCGTCTGGTTCTCATACGAGGTCATCGTCGAGAAGGACGACATGACGATCACAAGACAGTCCTCAACATCCTGGAATTTGATCTTGCTCTCGGTTTTATTGTATTTATTATTCTGCTTCAAATACGAGTCGATCTGGTAAACAAAGGCGTTCTGCACAGCCTTGTCCGGTGCACCGCCGTGCTCCAGCCAGCTCGAGTTGTGATAATATTCCGTAACATGCAGACGGTTCGAAAAAGCGACCGCCGCGTTGATCTTCACGTTGTACTGCGGCAGGTCCTCTCTGTCGCGAACCTTCTTCTCCGCCTGCCAGAACTGGATGGAGGTCAGCGCATCGTCCCCGCACAGCTCACTGACGTGATCGCGGATGCCGTTCTCGTAGCAAAACTCGGTCGTTTCAAACTTCTTCGGCGCGACCTCGTTCCTGAAAACAAATTTGATGCCTTCGTTGACGATCGCCTGTCTGCGCAGAACATCGATATAATACTCCGCCGGCACGGCAATGTCGGTGAAGACCTTAAGATCCGGCTTCCAGCGGATGATGGAGCCCGTACCGCGCTTTGCGTACGGCTCCTTATTCAGACCGCCGACATTCTCGCCCTTTTCAAAATGCAGTGTATAGCGGTACCCGTCGTAGCGGATATCGGCGTCCATATATTCGGAAGCATACTGTGTAGCACAAAGACCGAGACCGTTTAAGCCGAGAGAATAGTCGTAGTTGCCGCCGGAATTGTTTTCGTATTTACCGCCGGCGTACATCTCACAGAAAACAAGCTCCCAGTTATAGCGGTTCTCGCGCTTGTTAAAATCAACGGGAATACCGCGTCCGTGGTCCTCGATCTCAACGGAATGATCCGCAAAGCGGGTGATCGTGATCTCCCGGCCGTAGCCCTGACGCGCTTCGTCAATGGAGTTCGACAGGATCTCAAAGATCGCGTGCTCACAGCCGTCCAAGCCGTCGGAGCCGAAAATGACCGCCGGACGCAGACGAACTCTGTCCGCACCTTTGAGACTTGTGATGCTCTCATTGCCGTAGTTTTGCTTTTTTGCCATGGCATTTTGTCCTTTCTTCAGTTCCCCTAAAAACAAACATAAAGGGAATGCGCGCTACATTCCCTTATGCTTATAAAAGGTTATTCCTGATTTTCCGTTTCCTGCTTTTCGGTCTCACCGGCCATCTCGGCGGCAAAATCCGCAGCGGTCTCACTCTGTGCGGCAGCAGCCGGGAGCAGTGTGCCCTCGATCACGCCGACGAATTCGTCCGCATCCAGCTTTTCGCGCTCAAAGAGCACGGCAGCCAGACGGTGCAGCAGGTCCATATGATCGGAGAGGATCTTCTCCGACTTCCGATATGCTTCCGTGATGATCTCACGAACCTCGTTGTCGATCGCGGAAGCCGTAATTTCGGAATAGTTGCTGACATGACCCATTTCCTTACCGAGGAACGGGTTGCTGCCGTCGGTACCGTATGTGATCGGACCGAGGTTATCGCTCATGTCGTACTTCGTGACCATGGAGCGTGTGATCTTGGATGCGCGCTCGATGTCGTTGGAAGCGCCCGTGGAAATATCACCGAGGACAAGTGCCTCAGCGACACGGCCGCCGAGCAGTACGATCAGCTCTTCCTTCATCTCGTTGCGGCTCTGGTACGATCTGTCCTCACTCGGCAGATGCATCGTGTAGCCGCCGGCCATGCCGCGCGGGATAATGGAGATCTGATGGACCGGATCCTGTG
>JAGAOD010000201.1 GCA_017623855.1 Clostridia bacterium | reverse complement strand
CGCGCTTTTTCAAAAACACAGGCCTGATCCCATTCGGGCTCATCCGTGTTCGGCACACAGAACGTGTCCGTCAGCTTTGTGTTCAAAATCGAAAAGCTCTGCTTCAGCGTCTTTTCGCAGACTTCAACCGCAAATGCATCATCCTTACCCATACTGAGCAGCAAAACTGCCCTTCTGTGCTTTTCAATGACCGGACGCACGCCGCGTGTAAACCTTGCTTCAAAATATCGCTGAAAACGGTCAAGCAGTGCCTTCAGCTGTGCCGGAAAGCTGAGATTGTAGACAGGAGACGCGATCACCAAAAGGTCACAGGCACGAAATGCTGCATCGAATGCGTCCATATCACCGTATATGCAGCCGTCTTTTGCTTTGCACGCACCGCAGGCAATACAGGGCTGCACCGGCTTTTTGCAGACATCCATTAATTCCGTCTCCCAATTCTTCTTATCCAGACCGGACAGAAAGCTCTCGAGCAGCTTCTTTGTCGGTCCGTTTTTATGGAGCGACGCAAAAACGATCAATGCCTTTTTCATCTGATTTTCCCTCCCTGCAAAACCGAACACAATACGTTATAAAGGGGATGTCGAAACACGACATCCCCCTTTATGTTAGCCCTTAACGACGATATTGACAAGCTTGCCCGGAACATAAATTTCCTTGACAATTGTCTTGCCTTCCATACCGGCAGCAACCTTTTCCTCAGCCTTTGCCAGTGCGAGAGCGTCATCCTTCTGGATATCCGCCGGAACCTGCAGCTTAGCGCGCAGCTTGCCGTTCAGCTGAACAACGATCTCGATCATATCGTCCTTGCACTTCTCCTCGTCATAAGTCGGCCATGCTTCGTAAGCGATGGTGCTGTCGTGACCGAGGATCTGCCACATTTCTTCGCCGACATGCGGGATGATGCAGGAGATCATCTTGATGAAGCCTTCCGCATATTCCTTCGGGCAGTGACCGACCTTATATGCTTCGTTGACGAAGATCATCATCTGAGCGATCGCTGTGTTGAATGCCAGACGCTCAAAGTCATTCGTGACCTTCTTAACGGTCTGGTGATAGACCTTTGTGAGCTTATCGTCATTGTCTTCGGTGATCATGTTTCCGTCGGTGAAGAAGTTCCAAACGCGGTTGATGAACTTCTTTGTGCCGGCAACACCTGCCGCAGACCACGGCTTGGAGACCTCCAGCGGGCCCATGAACATCTCGTAGAGACGCAGTGTATCCGCACCGTACTCACGGACGATATCACTCGGGTTAACAACGAATTCCGGGAAACGCTTACCCATCTTGATGCCGTTTTCACCGAGGATCATGCCCTGATGCACGAGCTTCTTGAACGGCTCCTTGACCGGCGCAATGCCCTCGTCATAGAGGAAGCGGTTCCAGATTCTGGAATAAATGAGGTGACCGACAGCGTGCTCCGGACCGCCGACATACAGGTCGACCGGCATCCAGTGCTTCAAAAGCTCCGGATCACAGAGCGCGTTTTCGTTGTTCGGGTCGATATAGCGCATGAAGTACCAGGAAGAACCTGCGGAACCGGGCATTGTGGAGGTTTCTCTCATGCCCTTGAGACCGTTGTGGTCATAGTGCTTCCATTCTTCGGCGTTCTCGAGCGGTGCCTGACCGCCGCGGCCCTTGTAGTCCTCGAGTACCGGCAGAACGAGCGGCAGCTCTTCGTCGGGGAGGAATACGGTCTCGCCGTCCTCCGTGTATACGCACGGAACGGGCTCGCCCCAGTAACGCTGACGGGCGAAGATCCACTCACGGAAGTGGTAGTTGCTCTTTCTTCTTGCAACGCCTGCTTCTTCGAGCTTCACTGTGATCGCTTCCTTAGCTTCTTCAACGGTCAGACCGGTGAACTCCTCGGAATTTACGAGCTTGCAGCCCTTGCCGAGGTAATCCTGCTTCTCAAATGCATGCTCGCTGACATCCGCACCGTCGATGACCTGGATCATCGGGATGTTGTGTGCAACGGCATACTCGAAGTCTCTCTGGTCATGGCTCGGAACAGCCATAACGGCACCTGTGCCGTAGGAAGCCAGAACGAAGTCACCGATGAATACCGGAACTTCCTTGCCGTTTACGGGGTTGATGGCATATACGCCCTTGAGCGGACAGCCTGTCTTGCCCTTATTGAGGTCGGTGCGGTCCATATCGCTCTTCTTGTTTGTCTCTGCGATATAAGAGAGGACCTCTTCCTTATTTTCAACACGGTCCATGAGATCCTGAACGATCTTTCCGTCCGGAGCAAGGACCATAAATGTAATACCGTAGATGGTTTCGATGCAGGTCGTGTAGATGGAGAACTCGCCGCCGCCGACAAGCTTGAAGTCGACCTCAACGCCTGTGGACTTACCGATCCAGTTGCGCTGGATCTCCTTGGTGGATTCCGGCCAGTCGATCTCGTCGAGACCTTCGAGGAGCTTGTCCGCGAAAGCCGGCTGATCGATGACCCACTGCATCATATTCTTCTTTACGACCGGATAGCCGCCGCGCTCACTCTTGCCGTCGATGACCTCATCGTTGGACAGAACGGTGCCGAGCTCTTCGCACCAGTTAACGGGCATTTCGATGCGCTTTGCATAGCCCTTTTCCCACAGCTTCTTGAAGATCCACTGCGTCCACTTGTAGAAGGACGGATCGGAAGTCGCAACGACCTTGGACCAGTCGTAGTCAAAGCCGAGCTCCTTCAGCTGTGCGGAGAAGGTCTCAATGTTCTTCTGTGTGAAGCCGTTCGGGTGGTTGCCGGTGGAAACCGCATACTGCTCCGCCGGAAGACCGAAGGAGTCGTAACCCATCGGATGCAGAACGTTGTAGCCCTGCATGCGCTTCATACGGGACATGATATCGGTTGCGGTATAACCCTCGGGATGACCTGCGTGCAGACCTACACCGGACGGATACGGGAACATGTCCAGTACATAGTACTTGGGCATCGAGAAGTCCCAGACATCGGTGTGGAAGGTATCATTGTCTTCCCAGTATTTTTGCCATTTTTTCTCAATATTGCTGTAATCGTAATTGGGCATTACGAAATACCTCCTTACATCTTTCAGATGAGTATATCCTTAAGGTCGACCTTTTCTCCGTCGGCCCACAGTCTGTCTAAATCATAAAACTCGCGTGCTTCCGGTGTGAACAGATGAATGACCACTGCGTCATAATCCAGAATGATCCACGAATTGGAGCGGTAGCCTTCCACGCGGGACGGCGCTGTGCCGAGTGCCTTCAGCTTCTCCTCCACCTCATCGGCAAGAGCATGCACGTGTGTGTTGCTCGTACCGCTCGCGATGACGAAATAATCGCCGAGAGACGAGATATTCGTGATCCGGACCACATTGAGGTGATCCGCCTTCTTCGCATCAAGAATGCCCGCTGCAGTTTTTGCAAGCATTAAAGATTCCATAGCTTTCCTTTCCTGTGCGGTTTTATTTGCCGTATTTGACGGCCCATACCGCATCATTATACGCATCGACCGAGTCCGTCACGATCACATCCCGGTTCTTCGCGAGATCCGAGATCGTGAACGCGATGCCCTCGACGATCGCCTTGTCCAGATTTTTATACGCCGCTTTCCGCATGTCCTCCACTCCGGGATAATCTCTGTCCTTCGAGATAAAATCCGCAATGAAGATCACTTTTTCGAGAAGCGACATGTTCTTTCGGCCCGTCGTGTGATAGCGCACGGCATCGAAGATCTCCGGGTCGTCAATGCCAAGCTCCGTGCGGATATACACCGCACCGCTGATGGCATGCAAGAACCGTTTGGCCGAAAGCTCGACATCGGTCATAATTATACCAAAGTCGGAAATGATTTTCAACTGTTTATCTGCAGGTGTATCCTTCAAAATATCGTGCAGAAGACCGGCTGTTTCCGCCTTTTCCACGTCCGCACCGCATTTTTTCGCAAGCTTCACGGCTTCTGCAGCTACATTCAGGGAATGCTCAAAGCGTTTTTCGGAAAGCATCGGCTTTAACCGCTTAATATACGCCTGCCTTGTTTTCTTATCGAGCGCCATACAGACCCCTTTCGCGGATATACCGCTCCACCTTTTCCGGCAAAAGTCCGCCGGACGTTTCCCCTTCGGTCAGACGCTCCCGCACCTCGGTGGAGGATCCCTCCACATACGGGATATTCTGCAGAATGAAGGTCAGCTCCGGAAACCGCCTTTTCATGTCTTCCCCGTGTTCGATCATCCGTCTGAAGCTGCCGAAATCACGCGGTGCACCGCAGATCACGGCATGGCGGAAGATCACCTCCGGTTTATACCAGCGGTCGATCGTCATGAACATATCCTCACCCATCAGAAGAAAAAGCTCGTCCTCGGGGTACAATACACCGAGCTGCGTCAGGGTGTCCGCCGTATAGCTCTTTCCCTCACGCTGCATCTCTATTTCCGAGATCTCCACGGGGCATTCCGAGATCTCCTCGGCTGCGAGCTTCAGCATAGCCATCCTGTCCTCGTTGGAAGCGAGCTGCTTTGCAGCTTTATGCGGCGGCTGTCCGGTCGGGATCAGCAGCACACGGTCAAGAGAAAGTCTGTCCGCAAACTCACGGACGAGGTGGACATGTGCCGAATGGATCGGGTTAAAGGTCCCGCCGTAAATACCGGTCCTCACGTCTGCGCCTTACTTTCTTGCCTTCGGCAGCACGATCTTCGGCTCCTTCGGGTTCGCCTTGTAGAGGCAGAACTTGTTGCCGATGACCTGCGCAACGTCACTTTCCGTTGCTTCTGCAAGCATCTCAGCGGCTTCACGCGCACTTACCGGTGCCGTCTCGAGCACCTTGCCCTTAATGAGCTCTCTTTTGAAGATCGCATCCGCAGCCTGCTTGATGACGTCACCGTCAATGCCGCCCTTACCGACCATGAGAATGGTGTCCTCGTTTACGGCAAGGGAGCGCAGGTATGCTCTCTGTTTACTTGTCAGCATATTTTATCCTTCTTTCGTCTGAAGATATTTTTCAAGTTTAATTACAAAATCTCTGAGGGATTTGCCTCTGTGGCTTACGGCATCCTTCTCTTCGGGAGAAGCTTCGCCGAACGTCTTGTTCATGCAGCCCTCTTCCGTGCAGAGGAAGATCGGGTCATAACCGAAACCGCTGCTGCCGCGCAGTTCGCGGGTAATGCGGCCGAAGCAATGTCCCTCCGCCTCCAGAACGTCTCCGTTCGGGAACACGCAGGCGATCGCACTCGTAAAATGCGCACCGCGCTCCTCGTCCGGAACATCCTTGAGCTTTTCGAGAACGGTCAGCTTGCGCTTGCCCTCTTCGGCGTAGCGTGCGGAATATACGCCCGGCTCGCCGTTCAGAAAGTCCACCGCCAGACCGGAGTCGTCCGCAATGCACGGCAGACCGGTCTCATCGCAGGCAGCCTTCGCCTTAATGAAAGCATTTTCTCTAAAGGTCGTGCCGTTTTCCTCGGCTTCTGTCAGATCCGCCGTCAGGATATTGACACCGAGCGGCTTTAAGATCCGGCTGAACTCCTCGACCTTATGCTTATTGTGTGTCGCAATGATCATATCCATGTTGAAAATCCCCTTACTCTATAATTCCGAGTTCTTTTGCCGCCTGCACATAATGCTCGTTCTGCGGCACACCGCCCGCAAGCTTTTCCGCAAGATCGAGGCACTTTATCGGATAGTTTTTACCGGTACGCAGACATTGGATCACACAGGAAGCCCATACCAGCGTGCGCTTCGGCAGATCGGCTTCCTCGATCTCACGAACCGTTTCTTCCACCGCATACGGAACATGAACTAGTTTCGGTTTCCAATGACAGCCGTCGCTTTCCAAAAACGCCATCTCCGCCTGAGTGGTACCCGAAGTCGGTACACCGACCGATCCGGGATTCACATAGAGCTTGCCGTCAAAATATTCAAAGAACTGCTTATGACTGTGCCCGCCAAGCAGCACCGATTCCTCAATACGCCGGAGAAGCTTCTCCGCCATACCGTTTCTCGCCTCAACCTTTTCGCGAGACTTATACGGCGAGCCGTGACAGATGCGGATCGTGTCCATGCCGTCCACTTCCACCACATCCGTGATCGGAAGCTTTTCGAAAAACAGCATATCCTCGTCCGTCAGATTCTCGTACGTGTAAAGCAGAGAGCCCGTCGTGCTGCCGTACTGCCAGTCACTGCCGTTTTTTCTGTGATTCAAAAGATATTCCTCGCGGTTTCCCTTGATGAGCCTGCAGTCATGCTCACGCATGGCGTTATAAACGAGCTCCATCGTACGTTCGGGATACGCACAGTCGGAAACATAGTCTCCGAGGAACAGCCACAGCTCTGCCTTCTGCCTTTCCGCTTCACGGAAGCATGCCTTCAATGCGGGAGTGTTGCTGTGAATATCCGAAAAGATCGCTATTCTCATGCATCGGAGCGCTCAAACAGCGCACGTGCAAAATCTTCTGCATCAAACGGCTGCAGGTCATCCACCTGTTCGCCGACACCGATAAACTTGACCGGCAGACCGAGATCTTCACGAATAGCCAGTACGACGCCGCCCTTTGCGGTGCCGTCCAGCTTCGTCAGCACGATACCGGTAAGTCCGGCGGCTTCCTTAAATTCTCTTGCCTGGTTCACGGCATTCTGACCGGTCGTCGCGTCGAGCACGAGCAGCACTTCCTTGCTGCAGCCCGGGAGACCCTTGTCGATGATGCGGGATATCTTCGAAAGCTCATCCATCAGATGCTTTTTATTGTGCAGACGGCCTGCGGTATCGCAGATGACGACATCCGCATGGCGTGCCTTCGCTGCGGCGATCGCATCGAATACGACCGCTGCCGGGTCAGCGCCCTCGCTGTGTTTGACGATCGGCACACCGGCGCGATCCGCCCAAACCTCAAGCTGCTCGATCGCAGCCGCACGGAAGGTATCCGCAGCGCCCAGAATGACGGACTTGCCCTCTTTCTTCAGGCGGGATGCGATCTTTCCGATCGTTGTCGTCTTGCCGACGCCGTTGACGCCGATCACAAGAATGACAGCCGGCTGTGTGTCGAGATGCAGCTCGTTGTCGCCCTCGATCATCTCCGTTACAACTTCACGCAGCAGATCCATGATCTGATTCGGGTCCGTAATACCACGTTCCTTTACGCGCTCGCGAAGTGTGTCGCAGATGCTTGTCGCAGTATTGATGCCCACGTCAGCCATAACGAGCAGCTCCTCCAGCTCCTCAAAAAGATCCTCGTCGATCTTTGTAAATGCATGGAGCATGGAGTTGATCTGATTGCTGATATTTTCTCTGGTCTTTTTCAGACCGGCTTTGATTTTATCAAATAAGCCCATAACTTACCTCTTCTTTATAAACCGAGCTTTTCTTCGACCTCATGCGTTCTGAGGGACAAAAGCTTCGAAATGCCCTGATCCTGCATCGTAACGCCGTACAGCATATCGGCTTCTTCCATCGTACCGCGTCGGTGCGTGATCGCGATAAACTGTGTGCGCTCGTTCATGCGGCGCAGGTAATTTGCAAAACGTACGACGTTGACATCGTCGAGTGCCGCTTCGATCTCGTCGAGCATACAGAACGGCGGCGGACTCACGCGCATGATCGCAAAATAAATGGATATCGCGACAAGCGCCTTTTCACCGCCCGAAAGCAGCTCGATATGCGAAACGATCTTGCCCGGCGGATGTACCTTGATCTCAATGCCGGAATTCAGTATATCCGTCTCGTCCGTAAACGCAAGCTCAGCCGTACCGCCTCCGAACAGATCCTTAAAGATCTTGCCGAAGTTTTCGTTGATCACGGCAAAGCGCTGTGTAAACTGCGCCTGCATCTTCTTGGTCAGATCATCGATCAGCTTCAAAAGCTCAGCTTTCGACTTTTCGATGTCATCCGTCTGCGCTTTCATGAATGTATAACGCTCGGAGACTTCCTTATATTCGACGACCGCCGCCACATTGACGGGACCAAGTGCACGGATCTTATTCTTAAGTTCCGTCAGTCTGCGCTGTGCCTTCTGCACATCTTCGATCGTCACACCGAGCTCCTCCGCTTCACGGCGGGTAAGCTCATATTCTTCCCAGAGCTTAGCAAGGATCGTGTCGTACTCACGGTTGAGATTTTCGAGACGTTCACGCAGACGGGCGACCTCATGGCCGATCGACTCGCGCTGAGAAGCCGTCTCGCGCTCGCGAACGCGAAGCTCGGACGCCTGCTTTTCGAGTGCAGTACGCTTCTCGGCGATCGTCTGAATGCTGTCACGCAGAGATGCCGCCTCAGCACGGAGCTTTTCCGTTTCAAGCTTCAGCTCTTCTGCCTGCATTTCCTTCTGCACGATCTCCGCTTCATAGGATGTGATCTGCCCTTCAAGCAGCTTCACGCGGTCGAAACGGTCGGCGCGGCGCATCTGCAGCGCTTCAATCGACGCCGTGAGCGTTTCCTTATCCTTCTGCACGGCAAGACCCAACAGACGGATCTCCTGCAGCTTATGTGTCATTTCGTCACAGCGGCGCATCTGCTCTTCGCGGCTTTCCGCCATGGACTCCATTTTTTTCATTGTCTCCGTGACCTTATCTTCCAGAACACGGATATTGCCGTCCGCGCGTTCAACCGACGCCATCAGCTTTTCAATGCGACCGGCAGCGTTTTCACGCTCCTCCAAAAGGTCGGAGTAATTCTTCTTCTGCGAGATGACGTCACGCTCGGCACGGGTAAGCTCTGCCGAAAAGCGGATCTTATCCTCATTCAAAACGCGAAGCTCGCTTCTCGCCATATCGAGCTGAGCATTGGCCCCCGCCGCTTCCTGCTGCAAAAGCTTCAGGCGTTCAACCGCCTCCGCTTCCGATTTCTGCAGTTTTTCGGCGATCGCACGGATCCGTTCGATCTCACCGGCACGGCTCAAAAGTCCGGAATTTCTTGCAGCGGAACCGCCCGTAAACGAACCGCCCGCGTTGATGACCTGACCGTCAAGGCTGACGACCTTGTAGCGGTATCCGGCACGCTTTGCGATCGCCGCCGCGCTGTCAAGATCTTCCGCAACAACGGTTCTGCCAAGCAGAGAGTCACGAACACCGTTATACTGCGGATCGCAGCTGCAAAGCTCGGACGCAATGCCCACATAACCGGGTGCGTCTTCGATCTCGCGGCTGTTTATGACTCTGCCGTTTGTCGTTGTGAGCGGCAGGAAAGTCGCTCTGCCGGAATCTCTCTGCTTCAACATGCGGATCGCCGCCTTTGCAGCCTCTTCCGAATCAACGACAACATACTGCATCGCACCGCCGAGTGCCGTCTCAAGTGCTACGGCATATTCACGCGGAACGCGTATGAGCTTCGTGACCGGTCCGTGAATGCCGCGCAGATTGCCGCGCTCGCGTTCACGCATGACCGTCTTAACACTCTGTGTAAAGCCTTCCAGATTGCGTTCGAGATCCTGCAGAAGCTTTGCTCTTCTGAGCTGCTCGCCGGCATCGAGGTGGAGCTTATCCGCTTCTGCCTTTGCGGCATCCGCTTTCTTTCTGCGGGAATCGAGTCGCATTTCATAGCCGCGCACCGCGTTTTCCGCCGCGCGGATCTTATTTTCCGTATCGCGCACCATCGCGCCGAGCTCTTCGACTTCCTTTTCAAAGGCTTTGATCTGCTCCTCGGAAACCTTGAGCGCCGAATCCACGGACTCGGAACGGGAGCGGATCTCCTGCACGGAGGACTCGGCCTCCGCACGGCGTACGCGCTCCTCATAAAGCTCCGCATTGAGCGCCGCAAGCGCTGCGGAAACCCCGTCGATCTCCTTTGTTGCACTGTCGGCACCGCCGCGCAGGGCTTCGAGCTCTGCGGTATACGCAATGAAGTCGGAATTGCTTCGAGCCGCTTCCGCATCCTTCAGGCGAACTGCCGCTTCCTTTTCGGCGATCTCTGCTGCGATCTCCGACTCGGAGCGGGATGCTTCCGCAATTTCCTCACGCAAACGCTCGATCTGCTCCTTTGCGTGACGGATATCATTTTCCGAAACGGAAACCTCGCCCTCTTTTCGCGCAGCCTGCTCATCCGTGAGGGCCGCCTCGGAACGTACGGCTTCCATCTGCGCCGTACAGGCATTTGTCTCCGTGTAATTTCTTTCTATTTCTTCTGCGATCTTCTGCAGCTCGGCTTCCGCTTCGTTATAGCTGTTCTCCGCAATGCCGATCTTCTCCTCCGCCTCGCGGACGACGCGGCCGGAGCGGTTCAGCGTTTCAAGCCACAAACCGATCTCAAGATTTTTCTTCTCTTCACTGTAAGAGATGAATTTCTCCGCCTTGTCCGCCTGAATACGCAGCGGTTCAATGCGGTTTTCGAGCTCAAGAAGGATGTCCCGCAGGCGAACGAGATTTTCCTCCGCCTTGGAAAGACGGCGCTCCGCCTCCTCCTTGCGGTAACGGAAACGGGAAATGCCGGCAGCCTCCTCGAAGATCTCTCTTCTGTCCTCGCTTCTTGCGGATACGATGCTGTCGATCTTACCCTGTCCGATGATGGAATAGCCGTCTCTTCCGAGACCGGTGTCCATAAACAGCTCATGGATATCGCGCAGACGCACCATTGTGCGGTTGATGCGGTACTCGCTCTCACCGGAACGGTAGAAGCGTCTTGTGATCGCAACGGAATCGCCGTCGAAATTCAGACTGCGGTCCGTATTGTCTATCGTAATGGTGACCTCCGCAAAGCCCTGTGCCTTTCTCTGCGGCGTACCGCTGAAAATGACATCCTCCATTTTGGTGCAGCGCAAAGCACGCGTGGACTGTTCACCCAGTACCCAGCGCATCGCGTCGGAAATGTTACTCTTACCGCTGCCGTTCGGGCCGACAACTGCCGTTATGCCGTCCTCAAAATTCAGAACGGTTTTGTCAGGAAAGGTTTTGAAGCCCTGCAGCTCGAGAGATTTTAATAGCATCGGTTCACCTGCCTGTTTCTTCTATCCTGTATGTCCTGCCGGAAAGCGAGCTGTCCGGCTTCACCGTGATTGTATAGCCCATCTTCGAAAGCGCTTCCATATTGCTGCGCTTTTGTCCGAGGGCGATCGAAAGCATCTGCGGCGGAACCGCCACAACTGCCGTACAGATTTTTTTAGCTTTAAGGTCAGCCGTCAGAGCATCCACAAAGATCCTGCTGCGGCAGAGCTCCATAAACGCCGGATGGAACGGGCCGGCTGCGCGGTGATCGAGCTCTTCGCTCGCATGCAGACCGACACGGATCAGCCGCACACCCGCATTTTCGATCATCGGGATCAGCTTTGCACAGAGCGAGACCGCCTCATCGAGGGTCTGCGGGATATAATCGCCCGCGCGGTACCGATCGCAGATCTCCGTGTTTTCCAAAACGATCGTCGGGTAGATGCGCATCGTGTCGGGACTAAGCGCAATGAGCTTTTCGGCCGTTTCGACCGCACCCTCCGCCGTGTCCCCGGGAAGTCCCGTCATCATCTGGAGCCCGAGCTCAAAGCCGTATTCGCGGATCAACAATGATGCATTTTCTACATCCTTAGAGGTATGCCCCCTGCGGTTTATAAGGAGCACCTCGTCCGACATGGACTGCGCACCGAGCTCAATAGCGGTGACGCCGTGCGCCTTTAGGATATCGAGCCGCTCGCGGTCGATCGCATCCGGACGCGTTGAGCATCGAATGCCCATAAAGCCAAACCGCTCAACGGCTTCCTGCGCCGCACCTAAGAGCTCCTTCATATACGCTCTGTTGATCGCCGTGAAGCTGCCGCCGAAAAACGCGATCTCAGCAAATTTGACTCGTTCGCCCATCTTCGCTGCGGCTTTCTCCAAAAGCGCCAGCACATCTTCCCCCGTGGGCTGTGTCCGCACGCCTGTGATCCGTCGCTGATTACAGAAGCTGCACTGCTCGGGACACCCGTTATGCGGAATGAATATCGAAATATTCGCGTGCTTAATAGCCCATCAGCTCCAATGCTTCGCGGGCAGCCTGCTGCTCCGCTTCCTTTTTGCTGCGTCCGCCGCCCTTGCCGATCACATTGCTGTTCAGGTGTACCTCCACCGTGAAATGCTTGTCGTGATCAGGGCCGTGCTCGCCGATCAGCACATATTCCAGCTTTTCGCCCGGATTCTGCTGAATGATCTCCTGCAGCATCGTCTTGTGATCCTTGAACGGGCGCTCTCCTGCGGATTTTGCCGCCGGGATGATATAGCTCAGAACGAACTTTTTCGCTTCCTCGAGGCTCCCGGAGTCAAGATAGATCGCTGCCGTGATGGACTCGAATACATCCGCCAAAATACTCGGACGTTCCCTGCCTCCGGAATGCTGCTCACCGTGGCTGAGACGCAGAAGCTCGCCCGCGCCGAAGCTGCGTGTGAAGCCGCAGAGCGATTTTTCACAGACCAGCGCTGCACGCTTCTTTGTCAGCTTGCCCTCGGGGAGATCCGGAAATGCGGCGTAAAGATACTCCGCCGTAACAAAGCCTAAAATGGAGTCGCCCAAAAATTCTAGACGCTCATAGCTCTGCACACGCCCGCGGCTCTCGTTCGCATAGGAGGAGTGCGTCAAAGCGGTTAAAAGATATTCTTTATTCTTAAACCGATAGCCGAGCTTTTTTTCAAACTCGCTGAGTGTTTTGTCGTAAGGTCTCATATATGTAAGTCCCCGTGAAATTACTCTTGTTCTTCCTGATTCTGAACCGCTACCGCTGCAGCGATCTCCTCAATGATATTGGTCTCTGCATATTTTGCACAGAGTGCGATCGCACTCTTCAAGGTCTTTGCCTTTGCGCTGCCGTGTACCTTGAATACGGGCTTTGCACAGCCGAGGATCGGCGCACCGCCGTATTCGTTATAGTCCATGGACTTTTTGAGCGCCTTCATGTCCTTGTAAACAACGGCTGCTGCGAGCTTATTTTTGAGGTTCATCGTCATGACGCCCTTGATCTTATCCATCAGTGCCATGGCAACGCCTTCGTAGGTCTTAAGGAAAATATTGCCGCTGAAGCCGTCACAAACGACAACCTCCGCGCCGTCGACCGGAATGTCGCGGCCTTCCATGTTGCCGACAAAGTTGATGTCCTTTCTCGCCTTGAGCAGCTCGTAAGCTTCGCGGTGTACCTCTGTGCCCTTGTGCTCCTCCGTACCGTTGTTGAGAAGACAGACGCGCGGATTTTCGATGTCCATGACCTTCTTCATATAGACGGAGCCCATCAGACCGAACTGCTCAAGCATTGCCGGCGTACACTCGACGTTTGCGCCGCTGTCGCACAGCATGAAAAAGCCGTTCATGTTCGGAAGCATCGGTGCAAAACCGACACGCTTAACGCCCTTGATACGCTTGACTAAAAGCGTCGCACCGGCTACCATGGCACCGCTGTTGCCTGCGGACGCAAATGCATCGCCCTTGCCCTCGCGCAGAAGACGCATGCCGACCGCCATGGAGCTGTTTTTCAGACGGCGGGCAACATCGGTCGCCTCGTCATCCATCGTCACGATATCCGGACAATCCACGATCTCAAAATCGGAAATATTTACTTCAAGACGCGCCGCAGCCTTTCGGATCTCGTCCTCACGTCCCGTCAGAATGATCTCGACCCCAAGCTCATCCGCCGCCATACGGCAGCCCTTCAGGATCTCATCGGGCGCGTTATCGCCGCCAAAAGCATCTACAATGATTCTCTTTGCCATGATCTTTTCCCCTTATCCATGTTGAAACATCACAGGTTTTCTTTGTCTTTTTCGAGGCACTCGGCGAGGTCGTGCAGTGCACGCTCCGCAAACGCCAAATACCGCTCGCGCTTGTCGCGGATATGCGGCTCGATCGGCGGAAAAATGCCAAAATTCGCGCCCATCGGCTGGAAATCCTTCGACGGGCTGTGTGCCACATGCTCGGATAGTGCACCCATCATCGTCGTGACCGGCTGGATGAGCGGTTTTCTGCCTTCCAGCCTGCGCACGGCATTGATGCCGGCAAGCATGCCGGAGGCCGCAGACTCCATGTAGCCCTCCACACCCGTCATCTGTCCCGCAAAGAACAGATCCGGTCTTTCGCGCATGGAAAAATCCGCATTCAAAAGCTGCGGTGAATTTAAGAATGTATTCCGGTGCATCACACCGTAACGCATATATTCCGCATTTTTAAGTCCCGGGATCAGACCGAAGACACGCTTCTGCTCCGGGAATTTCAGGTTTGTCTGGAAGCCGACAAGATTATAAAGCGTTTTTTCCGCATTTTCCGTTCGGAGCTGGACGACCGCCCAGGGACGGTGCCCCGTACGCGGGTCACGAAGACCGACCGGCTTCAGCGGACCGAAACGGATGGTGTCGTGTCCGCGCTGTGCCATGACCTCGATCGGCATGCAGCCTTCGTAGACCTTCGGGTTCATCACGTCGAACTCATGCACGGGTGCACGCTCCGCCGTGACGAGCGCTTCGTAAAACGCTTCGTATTCTTCCTTGTTCATCGGGCAGTTGATGTAGTCATCGTCGCCCTTATCGTATCGCGATGCCGTGAAGCAATGCTCCATGTCAAGGCTTTCACGCGTGACGATCGGCGCCGCGGCATCGAAAAAGCTGAGTCCGCCGCCGCAGAGAGCTGCGATCTTCTCCGCAAGCGCATCGCTCGTGAGCGGGCCGCTCGCGATGACGCATACGCCCTCTTCCGGAATTTCGGTAACTTCACCCTCGATGACCTCAATATTCGGATGCGTGCGGATCTTCTCCGTCGCCATCTCGGAAAACAGGTCGCGGTCCACGGCAAGCGCACCGCCTGCGGGCACCCTGGACTTTTCCGCGCATTCCGTCAGAAGCGAGCCGAGCCGCCGCATCTCTTCCTTTAACAGACCGGCAGAGCTGTCGATGCGCGCAGCCTTCAGAGAGTTCGAGCAGATCAGCTCCGCGAAACCGGCACTTTTATGAGCCGGGGAAAACTTCATCGGCTTCATCTCATGCAGCCGAACCTTATATCCGGCATTTGCGATCTGCCATGCCGCTTCCACGCCGGCGAGTCCCGCGCCGATCACGGTTATTACTTTATCATTCATCATCTTTTGTAAACGTATAGGTACAATCCGGCGTTACGCAGTAGAGCGTTTTCGCCTTATCCTTCTTCTGCAGCAAAACCTTGCCGCAAACCGGGCAATTCTGACCGGACGGTGCATCCCAGGAAACAAAATCACACTTCGGATACTGGTCACAGCCGTAGAACACGCGGCCGCGCTTTGATTTCTTCTCAATGATCTTACCGCCGCACTTCGGACAGACCGCGCCGGTGTCGTTCACGATCTTCTTGATGGTCTTGCATTCCGGATAGCCGGAGCAGGCAATAAACTTGCCGAAGCGGCCGAATTTCACGACCATCGGCTTACCGCAGTTCGGACAGATAAAATCGGTCTTGTCTTCTTCGAGCTGGATCTTAACACCATCCATCTCTTTCTTGACCTTTTTCAGCTTCTTGTCGAATTCGTCATAGAAGCCGTGCAGTGTCTCGACCCAGTCCACATTGCCGCTCTGCACCTCATCCAGATCCTTCTCAACGGCTGCCGTAAACTTAATGTTCACGATCTCCGGGAATTTTTCCTTCATCAGCTTTGTGATGACCTCACCGAGCTCGGTCGGCTTGAAGGACTTGCCCTCGCGCGTTACGTATTCACGGCTCGTGAGCGTTGTGATCGTCGCGGCGTAGGTCGACGGACGGCCGATGCCGTTTTCTTCGAGCGTTTTGATGAGGGAAGCTTCTGTAAAGCGTGCCGGCGGCTGCGTGAAGTGCTGGCTGCCCTTCAGGTCGCGAACCTTGACCGCCATGCCGGCTTCGAGCTTCGGCAGATCCTTTCCCTTTTCTTCCTCCACATCACGGCCCTCTTCATAGAGAACGGTGTAACCGTCGAAGGCTACGTTGTAGCCCGAGGCCTTAAAGATATAATCACCGGCAGAAATGACTGCCTGGCTTGTATTCAGTACACAGTTTGCCATCTGACATGCGACAAAGCGCTCCCAGATCAGCTTATAGAGCTTATACTGATCCTTTGTCAGGGACTTTTCCACATCCTTCGGTGTCAGCGCAACGGAGGTCGGGCGGATCGCCTCGTGACCGTCCTGAGCATTGGCGCGCGTCTTGAAATGGCGCGGCTTCGAGGGCAGATAGCTCTTGCCCCAGCGCTCACCGATATACTGCACCGCTTCGTTGATCGCATCGTCGGAAATGCGCAGGGAGTCGGTTCTCATGTAGGTGATAAGACCTACGGCGCCCATACCCTGGATCTCGACACCTTCATACAGCTCCTGCGCCACCTTCATTGTGCGCTTTGCCTGGAAGCCCAGCTTACGGGAAGCCTCCTGCTGCAGTGTGGACGTGATAAACGGCGGTGCGGGCTGCTTATTCTTCTTGCCCTTCTTCACGGACTCGACCGCAAACGGAACGGATTCGAGCTTTGCGAGAATGGCGTTTGCTTCTTCTTCGTTGCGGATCTTGATCTCGCCGTTTCTGTCGCCGTAGAAGGAAGCACCGAAAATACTTTTGGAGCCTTCCGCGGTCAACCGTGCGTCGATCGTCCAGTATTCCTCCGGCTTAAATGCACGGATCTCCGCCTCACGGTCAACGATGATGCGCAGTGCAACGGACTGCACACGGCCTGCGGAAAGACCGCGGCGGATCGTCTTTGCAAGGAACGGGCTCAGGGAGTAACCGACAAGGCGGTCCAGAATACGGCGCGCCTGCTGTGCATTGACAAGGTCAAGGTCGATCGTACGCGGATTTGCCATACCTTCCGTGACGCCGGTCTTTGTGATCTCGTTGAAGGTCACACGGTTCATATCACCGGCATCGAGACCGAGGATATACGCCAAATGCCAGGAGATCGCTTCACCCTCGCGGTCAGGGTCCGTTGCGAGATAGACCGTATCTGCGTCCTGCGCGGCTGCCTTAAGCTCGGAGACGAGCTTCTCCTTGCCCTTGATGATCGCGTACTTCGGCGCGAAGTCATTTTTGACATCGACGCACAGGCGAGCCTGCGGCAGGTCACGAACATGACCCATGGATGCGATGACCTCATAACCGCTGCCTAAATATTTCTTGATCGTTTTCGCCTTTGCGGGAGACTCAACGATAACTAACTTCGACATTTCTTTATACCTGCCCCGAGAAATACGGGGTTATCCTTTCTTTCTAAATTTGTGTCGAAAAGCATAAATTTTTGCTGCTTTTCTTTCAGAAGAAAAGACACGTGGACCGTGCACAGCATGTGCACCGCCCGTCTTCCATCTATCGTTTCGCAATATAAGCGTTAGAATTAACCTTAATTTATATAGTATACACCTAATTCAGGCTTTTGTAAACCTTTGTCCCGGAGAAGTATGTACGAGACCGAATAATTCAAGCTCCGTCAGTGCCGCCATGATCTCTCCGGCGGGCATATCCGTCTCGGCTTCGATCTCCGACACATGCTTCGGCTTGTCGGAAAGACAGGAGAGCACGGAAAGCGCGGACCCGGACACACCGGGGATCGTTTCCTCCTTCTGTGTCTCCCGATTATCACGAAGCTCCGTGGCCGATTTTTCCTCGGTGATCTCTTCAAAGTCTTCATACGGTGCCAAAACCGGCTGTTCCGACGGCTTTTGAAGCGTACCTTCAAAGTTCCTTAAAATATCCTCCGCGGTCCTTACACGATGCGCACCGTCCTCGGTGAGCGCAATGCATCCCGCAAATTTGACCTCATTCAGACCGACAAACGCAAAGACCTCGCGATCCTGCTCCAAAGCGTGTCTCGCCGTGATCAGCGCACCGCTCTTTTTCGGCGCTTCCGTCACGAGCACGCCATGCGCCATACCGGAAAGCAGGCGGTTTCTGATCTGAAACGCGCCGCGCTGCACCGGTGTACTCAAAGAAAACTCGGAGATAAGCGCACCGCCCGTGTCAAGGATCTCCCGGCGAAGCTGTGCGTTATCCATCAGATACGGATAGTCAAGCCCGCACGGCAAAACAGCGACGGTCTTACCGCCCGCTGCGAGTGCACCGTAATGCGCCTGCGTATCGACGCCCAAGGCGCCGCCGCTGACAATGACCGCACCGTGCTTTGCAAGCTGATAGCAAATGTCCTTTGCCGCATTGAGACCGACGTCGCTTGCTTTTCTCGTACCGACCGCACTGATCCAAAGTGTATTCGAAAAATCCGGCATATCGCCGTCCACATAAAGCACGGCAGGCGGATTATAGATCTCCTTTAAGAGGTCCGGATACATACTGCTGTCCGGCGTGATGACCTTTCTGCCAAGGCGCAGGCAGTACTCAAGGGCTGCCGCAGCCTGTTCGGGCCCGTACATATTGAGCGCCATCAGCTCCTTATCCGAAATGAAGCGGAAGCTGCTCCACAGACCGATGCCGCCGCGGTAGAACTCCACGGGATCGCCCATCCTGTCCATGATCTGTTTCGGCTTTGCACTGCCGGGGCCGAATGCATTCTGCAGCCAGATCCAATAAACTCGCTTATCCATGCTTTCCGTCCTTTCCGACACCGCGCATCATTTCCCACAGCACGATCGCCGCAGCCGTCGACGCATTGAAGGATTCCGCGCGCCCGAGCATCGGGATCGTCACGCGATCTGCACAGTTTTTGATCGCATAATCCGTCAGGCCGTTGCCCTCATTGCCGATCCAGACCGCCCAGTTGCCCGTATCGAACGGGATCCTTGTGATCGGCGTCGCCGAACTGTCCGGCACAGCCGCAAGAGAGGTGATCCCTATTTTATTTAACGCATTCAGGCAGCTTTCCGCGTCCGCATACT
>JAGAOD010000200.1 GCA_017623855.1 Clostridia bacterium | reverse complement strand
TCGGCGGCTGATTTTCGATCTGACGGTTTCGCATTTCTGCCCGCTCGATCTCGATCAGGATACCTTCGCGGTCCTCCTGAACGCGGTCGCGCCGCAGCTCCGCGCGCCGCCACAGCAGCATGCAGAGAACACCGGCCGCACCGGCGATCACACAGCCTGCGCCGACGACAAAAACCGTATCTCTGAGGCGGTTGCCCACCTCGAGATCATCGAAATATTCTATTGCATCGCCGGACCGGAGCATATCTCCCGAAAGTCCCGACGCGGATACCGTGCCCTGCGCCAAAAAGGGCAGGCAGCACAGCGAGATCACAAGGCACACAGCCAGAGCTATGACCCGGAGCTCCTTCTTTCCTTTCATTTATCCCATTCCTTCAAAAACTAAAGCAAACCGTATTCTTACAAAAATCAGAACTCGATGCGGGATGCGATATATGCCTCGAGCTCCTCGATCTTGATGCGCTCCTGAGCCATGGTGTCGCGGTCACGGATGGTGACGCAGCCGTCCGTCTCACTGTCAAAGTCGTAGGTGATGCAGAACGGTGTGCCGATCTCATCCTCGCGGCGATAACGCTTGCCGATGGAACCGGTCTCGTCGAAATCGACCATGAACTTCTTCGCGAGCTTGTTGTAGACCTCGAGAGCCTTGTCGGAAAGCTTCTTGGACAGCGGCAGAACAGCAGCCTTGTACGGAGCGATTGCCGGGCTGAGGTGCAGAACAACACGGGTGTCGTTCTTCTCTGCGTCGAGAACTTCCTCGTCGTATGCCTCGCAGAGCAGAGCGAGAACGGTGCGGTCAAGGCCGTAGGTGGACTCGATGATGAACGGAATGAACTTCTCGTTTGTTTCCGGATCGAGATATTCCATCTTCTGACCGCTGTATTCCTGATGACGGGTCAGGTCGAAGTTTGTACGGTTATGCGTGCCGTTGATCTCGCCCCAGCCGAACGGGAACAGGAACTCGATGTCGCAGGCAGCCTTTGCGTAGTGTGCGAGCTTCTCGTGGTCATGGTAGCGCAGGTGCTCTGCCGGAATGCCGAGATCCTCGTAGTACTGCTTGCCGTATGCCTTGAAGAAATCATACAGCTCGTTGTCGGTGCCTTCCTTACAGAAGGTCTGGAACTCCATCTGCTCGAACTCGATGGTACGGAAGGTGAAGTTGCCCGGGGTGATCTCATTACGGAAAGCCTTACCGATCTGGCCGATGCTGAACGGCAGCTTTGCGCGCATGGTACGCTGAACATTGAGGAAGTTGACGTACTCACCCTGTGCGTTTTCCGGACGGAGATAGATGGTGCTCTTGCTGTTATTTGTGACGCCGCGGAAGGTCTGGAACATCAGGTTGAATTCGCGGATGTCGGTGAAGTTGTGCTTGCCGCAGTTCGGGCAGGGAATGTGATGGTCCTTGATGTACTGGAACATCTCTTCCTTTGTCATGCCGTCCGCATGTGCTTCGGGATCGAAATCGTCGATAAGGTTATCGGCTCTGTGGCGCATCTTGCACTCCTTGCAGTCGAGGAGCGGGTCGGAGAAGGAAGCAACATGACCGCTGGCTTCCCATACACGCGGGTGCATGAGGATGTCTGCGTCGACCTCGTAGCTGTTCTTTCTCTCCTGGATGAAGCGCTTTCTCCAGGTGTCCTTAACGTTGTTCTTCAGTCTTGCGCCGAGCGGGCCGTAGTCCCATGTGTTTGCAAGACCGCCGTAAATATCACTGCCGGGGAAAATGAAGCCTCTTGTTTTGCAGAGCGCAACGATTTTCTCCATGCTTTTTTCTTCGGGTTTCAGTGTGCAGTTCATGTTATAACTCTCCATTCTTTGGCACCGCTGGCTGCGGCACTCTTTGATTGATTTATCATACCATTTTTTACGCCCCGGTGCAACGGCAGTTCTTTAGAAAAAACACATAAAAAACATGTTTTTTCCGTCAAAAGGTAGACTTCCGAAAAAAATCACTATATAATGGATGTAACAAGCCGGATCACGACCCGGCCACCTACAGGCTGTATACAGCAGAAAGGATATACACTATGGCTATTAAAGTTACCGTATGGAACGAATATCTGCATGAGATCGAATCCCCGGAGATCGGCGCGATCTACCCGAAGGGCATTCACGGCTGCATCGCCGACTTCCTGACCGCAAACGGCATGGAAACAAAGACCGCTACCCTCGCTGAGCCGGAGCACGGCCTGACGGAGGAAGTCCTCAACAACACAGACGTCCTCATCTGGTGGGGTCACATGGCACACCACATGGTAGACGACGAGATCGTCGAGCGTGTACATAAGCGTGTTATGGACGGCATGGGCCTCATCGTCCTGCATTCCGGCCACGCATCCAAGATCTTCCACAAGATCTGCGGCACGACCTCCCTTGACCTCAAGTGGAGAGAAAACGGCGAGACGGAGATCGTTTGGGTCGTCAACCCGACACACCCGATCGTCGACGGTCTGGACGAAAAGATTATCATCCCCGAGGAAGAGACCTACGGCGAGCACTTCAATATCCCCGCTCCCGATGACCTCGTCTTCATCAGCTGGTTCGAAGGCGGCGAAGTCTTCCGCAGCGGCTGCTGCTTCAACCGCGGCAAGGGCAAGATCTTCTACTTCAAGCCCGGTCACGAGAGCTTCCCGATCTACCACATGCCGGAAATTCAGAAGGTCATCACAAACGCCGTCAAGTGGGCAGCTCCGGTCAACATGCCGCAGCTCACCACCGGTCACGTCCCGACTCCCCTGATGCCGAAAAAGTAAGAGCATAATGCACATCCCCGACAGACGCATTTTCTGCGATCCGTCGGGGATGATTTTTATTCGGAAACCATGAACTTCATCGTGTTGTACGCTTTGGAGACGATATCGGTGTAATCATTTCCGAGGGACTTGGCAATATAGCAATCCATCATCATTTCATGCAGAATGCTGTTCAGCGCGCCTAAGTACTGCACATTCGTTATGGACTTCCGCACATTGCAGAAGGCAGCGAAGTTTTCATCACTCATATACCAGTCCATACCGGGAACCTGCCGCGATCCGGGCGTCCACATCGGATAGTCCTTACTCATCAGACCTTCGTGAATAGACGCTCCGCCGTCGTCGCTCAAGATCCAAAAATCAAATATAATGGAAGCCTGCTGGTAATTTGTTTTCAAAAGCAGATCAATGACAGTAAACGCATCCTCGGGTCGCCTCGTATTTCGGTTTATGGCAGCATACGCCATAATCTGCGCGGTTACGCCTCCGTCGTCCGAGTACAAAGGAACCATTGTAAAAGTATCCTCCCGCGTTAATCCGTTTGCTAAGTCGTCCTCAAAAATGAGTCCATTGAACCTAAGGCCAAGGTATCTCTCAGATCGTCCGGTTTCTTCATACAGCTTTTCATTCAAACTATAGTCGTACAATTCCAAGCACTCTTCTACACGCCGGTGCAGCTCTTCTTCCGTAAAAAGCAGTTCTTCATTTTTATAGTCCGCAAGATCTCCCAATGTAAAATCCGGATGAAATTGTGTTGTGTATACCTTTCTGCCCGAATCGATCAATTCCCCGCCGTCGCTGAGGACCGCCGCCGTATCATGAAGCGTTTCATCTTCAAGCATCTGCTGCCAGGTCATATCCTTCGAAGGCGTATGTTCAAATTCAGATTTGCGGTAGAGCGCCGCGCGGGTTGTGTAGCTCAGCGGTATAAATACCTGCCCCTCGTCCGTTCTTCCGGCTTCCATGATCTGCGGCAGGAATCGATCCCACTCTGCATGCTCGGCAGTCTCTATGTATTCATCGAGCGGCAGGAACAGTCCGGATTCCCGCGCTTTTTCGGGGATCTGAAACAACGCCATATCCGTATAGTTCCCGTATAGTCTCGATCCGTCGCATGCAATGAGAAAAACATCCGGGCCTTTGCCGGACATGATCTCCGTACGAATTCGGTCTATGGCTGTTTCACGCTCCACGCCCTCCTTGGGCATGAATTCAAACACAACACTCTCTATGCCGGCGCGTTCCACCACGCCTTCAAAGTCTGCAATAGCTTTTTCTATAGTGTAGAAGGTTTCCAAAACCTGATATTCCATATCCACAAGAACCGTTAGCGTCCTGTTTTTCCCGGAGCAGCCGGCTGTGGACAGCACAAGTATGCAGATACACAAGATGACCGAGCATATTTTGCGGATGTGTTTTAACATAGCTTCTTCCTCCTTTACACATAAGCCCAAAAGTGCGGGAGCAACTATAAATTTTTCTCCCAATAACAAAATAACACAGCCGAAACTCGTCGTCAATATTTTAGTGGTAATTTCACTAATTATTTATTCTTTAGTGAAATTATATTATTGATTTTCTTGTTTGTCTGTAGTAAAGTATATTTAGAGAGGTGAAGCTTATGACGATCGATGTTTTCAAACTTGGCTACGTAGAAATGCTCCTTCTGTTTTTACTGAAGGATCACGACGCGCACGGCTATCAGCTTGTGCAGATGCTGGAAGAACGCAGCGGCGGTGTGCTGACCATGAAGGCTGCCTTCCAATATCCCGTTCTGAACCGCCTTATGGAAGACGGCTACATTTCCGGAAAAGAGGTTTACGTGGAGCGCAAAACACCGAGCAAGGTAAAGCGTCCGGCCCGCATGCGGTTTGTTTATCACTTGGAGCCCTCCGGCCACAAGCGGCTGAACGATCTGCTGATGGAGCACAAGGCCTTCACGGAAGCCTGCAACACTGTTTTCCGCATATGAGAAGGTGAGGTGACGATGATGAAGAACAGCTGTGACCGTTACCTTCAATTGGTAAAAAGAAACCTGCCCTGCGGCAGAAAACTGAAAAATACGCTTTTACGACAGATCAAAAACAGCCTTGAGGATTTCGCCGATGAGCACGGCGAGCAGATCACCATGGACGATATCATCGTCCGCTTCGGTACGCCCATCGAGCTTTCCGATACACTTGCCGGGCAGATCACGCGTCACGAGCTCAAAAGGATGATCGCCGCAAAGCGCACGATGCTCATCTGCGTTCTTTTGGCCTGTGCCATTGCGCTCGCGGGCATTCTGAGCTACATCATCTACGATCACAAACGCAAGGAAGCGTTTGAAAACGGTTACGTTACAGAAGTGCTGTACACCTACACGGTGGACGGCACACCGCCGCCGGAGCCGGAAGGCACACGGGTATATACGGATTGATCTTATAAAAACAACAGCATCCCCGACAGACCTTTGCGCGCAGTCTGTCGGGGATTTTTTACTTATTTGTCGAAAGGCGATCTATCATTCACCCAATATACGATCCATGGTTTCATAGGCTCTGTGGACGATGTCGGTATAGCCCTCACCGAACCGATGAGCATCATAGCACTCAAGCATCATGTTTTGCAGCTCTATATTCAGCTGCCCCGCGAACTGAACGTTTGTGATCTGATCCCGCACGGCGCTTAAAGTTGTGAAATTCTCTTCCGATAGAGGATACAGACCGGCATACACACGTTTTTCTTCGGTCATAATCTCCTCGTGCATAGGCATACTGGCATTGACCCCACGCCGGTAAAGTAAATCGGTATACAGCTTTGCATTCATTTGCTTGCTCGTGGACAGCAGGCAATCAATAACCGCAAAAGCATCCTGCGGTCTTTGTGTGTTTCGGTTTACAGCCGCAAACGATAACACCATAGCTGTACAGCCGCCGTCATCGGAATACAGCGGAACGAGAGAATAAGTATCTTCCTCACCGATCCCGTTTATCACCTCGCTGTAACGGTATCCGCCTTCGCTCGTGTTAAAACCCACACCGATACTGCTTTCCGACCAGTTTGGTACCTCGTAAAGTTCGTTTTGAGTTGTGTATTCGGTTAACTCCATGACTTCATTTACACGCTTCAGCAGATCTTCTTCCGAAAAAGCAAGCGTCTCCTGCCGGTAATCAGCCAAATCCCCCAAAATATAGTCTGCGGGAAAATCAAAACTTCCGGACATGGTTCGGGCATCGCCGAGTCTCGCCGCCGTGTCAAACAGCTCTTTCTCATTTAGCATGTCCGACCACGTCATTCTGGAAGGTGTATGACTAAAATCAGAGGACAGATATATTGCCGTAGGCACAGAATATGTCAGAGGAACCAACTGCTGTCCTTCCCGATTCTTTCCTCCTGCCATAACTTCCGGCGTAAGCTTGTCCCATTCCGCATATTGCGCATTTTCTATATACGAATCAAGCGGCAGGAAAATTCCCGCCTCCATTGCCTTTTCCGGCTGCAGAAAGAGCGCTTCACCCGAAGGCGTGAACCATTCTCCCCCGGCAGTATTCACAATAAACACATCCGGTCCACCGCCGGACATAATCTCCGTTCGAATACGGTCGATCGCGTTGGAACGCTCTGAACCGGTTCGCGGTATATATTCGATCACGTAATCGGACAAACCTATATTATTCATGAGGGAAGACTCTAAATCATACATATATGTCTCGATAACAGAAATCTTGTCCCCGCCGTAAATATACTCCAAATCAACACAAATGCGCAACGGGCCGGGTTTCCCGGCACAGCCGGAGAACATTGAGACGATCAAAACAACTGCGAGTAAAACACATAGCGCTCTTTTCATAACAACTTCCTCCTCGATCTGTGATAACAGTCTACTTCGAGTAGCTCTCCGTATTTTAAGTCTACAACAGTTCGTCTCATCTGTCAATAGCCCACATACATTCGTGCAAAAAATATCCCCGACAGACCTTTGCGTGCAGTCTGTCGGGGATTTTTCACTTATTTTGCCGAAAGGCGATCTATCATTCACCCAATATACGATCCATGGTTTCGTAGGCTCTGTGGACAATCCCGGTGTAGTCCTCGCCGAACCGATGAGCATCATAGCACTCAAGCATCATGTTTTGCAGCTCTATATTCAGCTGCCCCGCAAACTGAACGTTTGTGATCTGATCCCGCACGGCGCTCATCGCGGCGAAATTTTCTTCTGAGGTATACTCGGTACCCCGGTTCAAGGGATAGGCTTCGCTGCACATCTCTTCATGGATCGACATACTTGTGTCCTTTCCGACCATATAGAAATTCTTGTCTAAAAGCTCGGAATTCTGCATTCTGTTCGTCGCAAGAAAATAATCGATGACATCGAACGCATCCTGCGGACGCCTCGTATTGCTGTTCACGGCGGCGTAGATCTGCACCATGGCAGTAGCCCCGCCATCGTCCGAATAAAACGGCACCAGAGAAAACACGTCGCTTGTAACCAATCCATTTCGCGTCAACCGATCGCGATTGCCGCGCGACGAGTCGCTGTACAGAATACCCAGGCTGCCCTCCGACCAGTACAGTGTATCATACGCGCCGGTCTTTGCCGTGTGCTTCTGCAATTCAAACATCGTATTCACATGATTCAAAAGTTCTTCCTCTGTAAACGCCAGCTCTTCATTTTTGTAGTCGGCCAATTTACCCAAAATATAGTCAAGCGGAAAATCCAATCCAAATCCACCGCCCATATCTTTCATTCCAAAGCCATCGCCCAACCGCGCAGCCGAATCGTACAGCTGTTCCGAGCTCAGCATTTCATCCCATGTCATTTTGGTCGGCGTATGCTGAAAGTCGGCGGCACGGTACATTGCAGCCGGCAGGGAATAAGTAATGGGAATGAGCATCTGCCCTTCCTCCGTACGTCCGGCATTCATCACGGACGGCGTGAACTTATCCCACTCGGCATACCGTGCATTTTCGATGTATTCGTCAAGCGGCAAAAACAGACCGGTCTCCATGGCTTTTTCCGGCTGCAAAAACAATGCCTCTCCCCTCGGAAGAAACGAACTGCCACCTGCGCAGTGTATGATGTATACATCCGGCCCGCCGCCGGACATGATCTCGGTGCGTATGCGGTCCAGCGCGGTCTCTCGCTCAGCGCCCGTCTCCGGTATATATTCAACAGCGAAATTTGTGACCCCCGCATTCTTCTCCAGAGAAACTTCAAAATCATACATCGCAAGATCTATAGATGTTGTATCACCCGCAATATATGCAAGATCAACACAAATGCGCAACGGGCCGGGTTCCCCGGCACAGCCGGAGAACATTGCGGTGATCATTATAATCACAAGTAAAACACGCACTTTTTTTCTCATTACAGCGTCTCTCCAAATCATGGCAAAAAGCGAGGTCATTCAAATTACGAGAATTTGTCGACCTCGCTTTTCTCGATTAATTATCCGCAAGTTATAGTCCAATACGGATCTGAATTATACGTATCCCGACAGTTCTTACATATAATAGTGTTTTGCAACTGTCTGTGTATATGCGTGTGCGGCGTGTTTATCTTCGCGCAGCCTCCGACATACTCATTGTAGGATTGCAGCAATGTCGTATGATGCGTGGATTCAAGGCTTCCGCATTTGGAACATGCCGCTCTCGGTACAACCGCCGAAGCTGTCATAGCCACAAGCGCAAACATCATGGTCAGCGCCAGAACGAGCGCGACAATTCTCTTTGCTTTACGCATAAGTAAAGATCCCCTTTCCTTCGAAATTTTGCGCATGTTCGCTTCAGCTGAAAGCAGAACATGCTGAGTTTAGTGATCACTGTTCGTTGAGTCAAAGCATTCTCGCGTCTTACAGAAGCGCGGTACGCTTAACTTCTGATGATATTATATATCAATACATTGTGTGTGTCAATGGTAAGAATAAAAAATAGTCACTTATAAAATAAAAAGAGGTATACGGCACAGTACACCCTTCATTCGCTATTTCAAAGACTTCGAAACAATTTTAGAGAACACACCTGTTCGGCAATTCATTCCTTTTTGTTAATACACAAAGTACACTGCATACATACGAACCGAACTGCTCTGTGACGTTTGACCGTAGCATTGCATTACGCCGTATCAAATATCATGTCATAATGCATATTGACAAACTCAAAACAAAATGATATTATCTAATTACAAAAAATGTCGCTATACAGTGACAGTAAGTTAGAGGTGAGTCCAATGGAGAAGACAATTCAGCTTACCGAGCGTGAAGAAGAAGTCATGAACTTCATGTGGGAGTACGGCAGACCCGTAACGAGCAATGACATTCTTGAGCTTTGCACTAACCGCACCTGGAAGGATAGCTATCTGCAGATCATGCTGCGTTCGCTGAAGAAAAAGGGCGCCATTAAGGAATGCGGGCGCATTCTGTACAACACACAGTATGCGTATGTGCTGACCCCCACACTTAACAAAGAGGAGTATTATCTTCAGCTCGCGTACAAGCGCGGTGTAAACCGACGGAATTTCATTCAGCTTGCGGTGTCCATTGCAAACGAAATGGAGCCGGAAGAAACGGACAGCCTCATTTCTTCCCTTTCTGAGCTGATCGACGAGTTGGATCGGAATAAGAAGGGCTGACCGTAATGCAAATCACGGTTTTCTCATTTCTGATGTCCGTGGTTTGGAGCTCTGTTGTCATTCTGCTGATCCATATTTTCAGAAAGAAGCAATTCTTTCTGAACGGATTCGGACTTCTGACCGCGATCCTGTTCTGTGCACTCAGCATAGGCAGAATGGTGATCGCCGTTGAGCTTCCCTTCACACACGAAATTCCTGTTCCGGAAATATACAACCGCTTCTATAATACGATTCGAACAAGCCCGTTCTCCTTTGGAGAACACGGCGTCAGCTTCGTTTCGCTCTTTCTCTTTCTGTGGTGCACGGTTTCGGTCGCACTGCTCGCTGTCTTTTTCATCCGGGAGCTTTTGGCAAGAAAACAGCTTCGTACTTATCGGTTCGTTTCCAGTGATCAACTGCAGTCCGCGCTCGAAGACGTGCAGGAGAAGTTCGGCGGCAAACTGCATATTCGCATATTCGAATGTCCGGACATTCGCATTCCGATGGGCACGGGGATACTGAACAAATGCATCCTCATGCCGCAAGCCGAATATTCCGACGAAGAGCTTCGGCACATCGTTATGCACGAGTACATGCACTTTCGAAACAAGGATCTGCAGATCCTGCTTTTGACCGAATTGTTCACAAGGATCTTTTGGTGGAACCCGTTTATATACATACTGAAAGCGGACATCCGCCGGATCCTGGAGCTTAAATGTGACCTCTCCGTTATCACGAATATAACGGAGACACAGCGCACGGATTACCTGCGGACGCTCCGTTCCTGTCTGGAGCAGTCCAAAAAGTGCAGAGGTTTAGCCCCGCCCCCGGTCTCCGCGCAGCTTGTTCGTAAAAACAACCAAAAGGAAGAGATGCTTGAACGCTTCAAGCTGATCGCCTATCCCGTACAAAAAAACTACATACGATTTCAAACGGTTTCAATTCTGTGCTTCTCTCTCCTGATGCTTCTCTCCTATTCCTTCGTTCTGCAGCCGCAGTATCAGCCGCCGCAGGAGGAAATATATTCGCACTCAGGCGTAGACGAAGCCGGAACACTGTCCGGCTACATACTCGAGAAAAAAGACGGCTCATACATTTTTATAGATGAGTCCGGTCTTGAATTTAAGCTTACCCCGAAAACGCTTGAGGTGTTTTCTGAAATGTTTGAGGTCCGAAAGGAATAAAAAATGCGTAAACTGATCGTAATTTTACTTGTCGTTCTGTCCCTTTTCACCGTCTGCCTCCCGGCTTACGCCGCTGAAGCGGAAGCTCCCGAAGCATCATCGTCCGGGTCGGTCATCGAGCCCCGCGCCGACGTCATTGTTGTAAAATACCGCATATCTAACGGTGTACCCCAGTACCGCCGCTGGAACGAGACACAGGGCTATTGGGTGGATCCGTACTGGATCGATATGTAAATCAAAGTTCTATAACATGCAAAATCTCCGCCGTACCTTTTCCGGTACGCGGAGGTTTTTCGGTTTTACTGAATATGCAAAGAGCCCGCTCCAAGGAGCGGGCTCACGGTGTTTATGTAGGTTTTAAGCCATTACACCCAACGGAGGTCTGTCATCTTCGGCTCGAAGACTACGCACTCCTTGAGCGTCTCGATAGCCTTTGTGAGGCCTTCGTTCTTGCTCATGAGGCTGTCCTCATGCTCGATGCTGATGGCATAGTCATAGCCGACCATACGCAGGTTGCTGATGATGTCCTTCCAGTAGAGAGCGTCGTTGCCGTAGCCAACGCTGCGGAAGATCCAGGAACGGTTGATCTCGTCAGCATAGCTCTTGGTGTCGAGAACGCCGTTAACAACTGTGTTGCGCGGATCGATACGGGTATCCTTAGCGTGAACATGGAAGATCGCGTCGCCCATTTCACGGATAACGGTGATCGGATCCATACCCTGCCAAATGAGGTGGGACGGGTCGAAGTTTGCGCCGATTTCCGGACCGACAGCGTCACGGAGCTTCTTCAGGGTCTGTGTGTTGTATACGCAGAAGCCCGGGTGCAGCTCGAGAGCGATCTTATTAACGCCGTGTGCCTTAGCAAACTCAACAAATTCCTTCCAGTAATCGATGAGGACCTTCCACTGGTACTCAAGGATCTCGCCGAAATCGTTCGGCCACGGGCAGGTTACCCAGTTCGGGAACTTTGCGCCTTCGTGGTCGCCCGGGCAGCCGGAGAAGCAGTTGATCTGATGGATGCCGTACTTCTCAGCCATGAGAACTGCGTCACGCATAGCCTTGTCGAACTCTGCTGCCAGCTCCTTGTTCGGATGAACCGGGTTGCCGTGGCAGGAGAATGCGCTGACTTCGAGATCATACTTCTTCAGAAGGCCGAGCCATTCCTGATACTTCTCTTCGTCGTTCAGAAGAACGTCCGGATCGCAGTGATCCTTGCCCGGGTAGCCGCCGGTGCCGATCTCGACCATCTGCAGGCCCTTGGAATGGAAGTAAGCAAGAGCTTCCTCAAACGGCTTGTCGCCGAGGAGGTTAGAGCATACGCCTAATTTCATGTTTAACACTCCTTATAAATAAATTATTACCAAATTCACCCGCGGAACAGTCCACGGTTACTTATATTGTACAATATGTCTTGTCTGAAATCAACAGGAATTTTCGGTTTCACGCCGTAAAATCGTTCGATATCCCATCTAAAATCCGGTAGCATTCCGCCCTTCTTTCGACTATAATATAGCAAGACGTTATATTTAAGGACGGTATTTTTTATGACACAGGCTCCAAACTTCAAAAGAACCATCTTTGCCTGCTACCGCGGATACATCACGCAGGGCATCGTGAATAATCTTTCGCCGCTGTTCTTCGTTATTTTTCAGGATCATTTCGGGATCGATTACATACTGATCTCCGCGCTGATCCTCTGTAATTTTGTCACGCAGGTCATCACCGACGCGCTCGCCGTCCGCTATGTTGACCGCATGGGCATGCGCCGCGCCGCCGTGCTCGCGCATGTTCTGGCATTCTTGGGACTTGCCATGCAGGGCATCCTGCCGAATATCCTGCCCGCGCCGTACATCGGCCTTGTCATCGCGACGGTCATCAACGGCATCGGCGGCGGACTCATCGAGGTCATCATCAGCCCGATCGTCGACTCCTGCCCGGGCGAAGCCAAGGCCTCCGCAATGAGCCTGCTGCATTCGTTCTACTGCTGGGGACAGGTCGGCGTTGTGCTCATCACAACCCTGCTGCTGCGCGTCATCGGCGAAGACCTGTGGTACGTCATCCCGCTGCTGTGGTCCCTCATCCCGTTCTATAATCTGTTCAGCTTCCTTAAAGTGCCGCTGATGCCGGCGATCCCGGAAAATGAAAAGACCCCGCTTAAAACGCTGTTTTGCTCGAAGATCTTCCTCGTCGCCATGCTGCTCATGCTCTGCGCCGGCGCAAGCGAGCTTGCCATGTGTCAGTGGAGCTCCCTCTTTGCCGAGCGCGCTCTCGGCGTCACGAAGGTCATGGGCGACCTCATGGGCCCGTGCCTCTTTGCGGTGCTCATGGGCATCGGGCGTACGATCTTCGGCATCTGGGGTGAGAAGATCAACCTCGCGCACGCTTTGATGGCAACCGCCGCGCTCTGCGTCCTTTGCTATATCGGCGCCGGTCTGTTTGACAGCGCGATCCTCTCCCTCATTTCCTGTGCGCTCTGCGGTCTTTCCGTCAGCCTGATGTGGCCGGGCACGTTCTCCCTCGTTTCCGCCGTATACCCGAAGGGCGGCACGGCGATGTTCGGTGTCCTCGCGATCCTCGGCGACGTCGGCTGCTCGACAGGCCCCGCGCTGTTCGGCGCGGTCAGCACGGCTGTTGCAAACAGTCCCCGCGTGCTCGCGCAGTCCGCATTTCTTCCGGATCAGCTCGGCTTAAAGGCCGGTATGCTGTTCTCCGTGATCTTCCCGCTTTGCATCATCGTGGGCGTTGCACTGATCACCCGTTTTGCAAAAAAAGAAAAAATCTGACCGAAAAAATAAGAGAGGTACAGTATGTCCGTTCTTCTGATTGCCGCCATTATTCTGCTTTACAGCTTCCAGACCCTGTTCTGCAAGCTCTATACCGACCGCTACCCCGGAAAAGCCGAGCTTGCGTCCCCGGTCTTCTGTGTGCTCGAGGGCATCTTCGTCACGCTGATCACCTTCGCTTTCGGCGGATTTCGCTTCTCGCTTTCCCCGTTCACACTCTTAATGGGTGTGCTCAACGCACTCGCGCTGTTCACCTATAACATGTCGCTCATCAAGGCGGGCAGCCGCGGCTCCTATGCGTTTATGAACGTCATCATGCTCTTTGGCGGTCTCTCCGTCCCGTCCGTATACAGCGCGATCTTCCTGAACGAATCGATCTCCCCCATAAAGATCCTCGCGATCGTCGCGGTGCTTGTTTCCTGCCTGCTGATGAATTTGGAGGACATCAAGCTGAAGAACACGCCCTTCTCCTACTACGTCTTCTGCCTCATCCTGTTCGTCGCAAACGGTCTCTACGGCACCTTTGTCAAAATGCAGTCCGTTTACAGGGACGACCAGAAGCAGGAAATGATCATGCTCACGTTCGCGCTGACCGGTCTCATCGCCTTCGTGCAGCTGCTTTTCTCCGAAAAGAAGGAGACACTCAATGCATTCCGTCTGAATAAAAAGTGCATTCTGCCGCTCGCCGTCTGCATTTTGAGTGCGAGCCTCGCGATCAACCTGCTCGTGCTCGTCCTGCCGTTTGTCAACACTGCCGTTCTCTATACGGTGGAAAACGGAGGCGTGCTCGTGCTTGCGGCACTGTATTCCGTCCTTTTCTTCCGCGAAAAGCTCCGTCCGGTAAAAACAGCCGGTATCCTGCTCGCCATCGCCGCGATCACCGTCATGAGTCTGTAAGAAAAATTTTTCGGCCTGCTGCATTTTGCAGCGGGCTTTTTTCTTGACGGTACCGAAAAACTGAAATACAATAAAAATATATCAGTATATTCCGATCCGAAACGGAGGCGTTTTCATGAATTTATTCGAAAGATTTGTAAATCTCAAAAAGCAGGTTGGCGGCAACCGCGAAAAGCGCAATTTCGAGTTCACCTTCGGTGTTTCCGTGGCAGAGCTGAACCGCATCACGGAGCCTTCCCCGGCGATTCGCCGCATTTTGTCCGAAGTGCAGTTTGCGCTGCAGCTTTCAAAGCGTCACGACGGTCTCTACGACGGGGAAATCTCCGCCGCGCTGGATATCCTCGAAAACTGCATGCAGGACGAGGGCGTGATCACAAAAACCGCAGCATTCAAGGCCGAGGAAAAGCTCCTTCCCCTTTCCTCCGCCGCAAAAGAATACGAGGTCATCTACGCTTCCCATGTGCATATCGACATGAACTGGATGTGGGGCTGGCAGGAAACCGTTGCCGTAACGCTTTCCACCTTCCGCACCATTTTGAACCTCATGAACGAATACCCCGATTTCACCTTTTCGCAGTCGCAGGCTTCCGTCTATAAGATCGTCGAGGAGCACGATCCCGACATGATGCAGGAGATCCGCCGCCGCATTGAAGAGGGACGCTGGGAGATCACCGCAAACGCGTGGGTCGAGACGGACAAAAATATGCCGGATACCGAATCCCTGCTGCGCCATATCCGCGTGACGAGGGATTATTTGGAGGAGACGTGGGGCGTCGCGCCCGACTCCGTCAAGGTCGATTTTTCTCCCGATACATTCGGGCACAGCCGCTTCGTGCCGGAGATCAACACCTTCGGCAGCGTTCCGTATTACTACCACTGCCGCGGCCTGCAGGATGAGCTCACGCTCTATCGCTTCCGCGCACCATCCGGCAGCGAGGTGCTCGTATACAAGGAACCGTACTGGTATAACAGCGGCGTTAATCCCGACAACGGCACCGGCGTTTTCGAAATGGAGCGCCGCTGCGCCGGTTTGAAGACAGCACTCATCGTCTACGGCGTAGGCGATCACGGCGGCGGCCCCACAAGGCGCGATGTGGAAACCGTACTCGAAATGCAGCAGTGGCCGGTTTTCCCCGCCCTGCGCTTCGGTACGCTGCATGAGTTCTTTAAGATCGCCGAAAGCGTTCGGGAAGCGCTGCCCGTGATCGATCACGAGCTCAACGCGATCTTCACCGGCTGCTACACAACGCAGAGCCGCATCAAGCTCGCAAACCGCCGCGCGGAAGCCGCCCTGCTCGATGCCGAGCGCATCAGTGCGCTCTCCCACGCCGTACTTAACACGCCGTACGCCGCAAAGCGCTTTGAAAAAGCGTGGCAGTACGTTCTGTTCACACATTTCCATGATATCCTCACCGGCTCCTGCGTACAGGAAAGCCGAGAATACGCGATGGGCAAGCTGGCGGAGGCCATTGCCTACGCACAGACCGAGCAGAGCAAGGCCTTTGAAAAGCTCTCTCAGAAGATCGATACCTCCATGTTCCCAGCGGACGACTGCATCAAGCGCTCCCTGTCCGAGGGCGCGGGCGCCGGTTTCGGTATTTCCCATTACGCCGGTGTGCCGAACCCCGAACGCGGCGCAGGCAAAACACGTATTTACACTGTATTCAACACCGCACCCGTCTCCCGCCGGCAGACGGCCGAGCTGACCGTATGGGATTACGCCGGCGATCAGGACCGCATTGAGGTCGTCGATCACGAGTTAAAGCCCTTACACTTCCAGATCCTTGACCGCGATCCGCAGCACTACTGGGATCACAAGTATATTCGCCTCCTCATCGACGCCGATGTGCCGCCGATGGGCTATGCGGTATACGCCATCCGCGAAAAAGCGCCGGAAGATTATCCGACGCATCTGCTCCACTCCGAGCGTGAAGAGCTGCCGCGCGGCCCGATCGTCCTCGAAAACAGCCGGATCTGCGCCCGCTTCGACACGGGCAGCGGTATGCTCTGTTCTCTCACGGACAAGACGACCGGCGAGGAGCTGCTCGGCGCACCGGCCGGCCTGCATCTTGTCCGCACGGAGGACGGCGGCATGAGTGCATGGCGCATCGGCCGCTATCTCGGCATGGAACCGGTTACGGACACAGCATCCGTGCAGATCGAAAACGGCGAGCTGCGGCAGAGCGTCACCTTCAAGCAGAATGTGATGCACTCCACCGTGACGATGACCGTCTCCCTCGATGCGGACGCCGACACGCTGCACTACGATTTTACGGTCGATTGGCATGAGATCCGCCGCGCGCAGGACTACATCCCGGTGCTCACCTACCGCCTGCCGCTTAAAAAATATTCCGATACGCTCATAAACGACGTGCCCGCCGGCGCTGTCCGCCGTCCCGCGCGCCATATGGACGTACCCGCGCTGACCGGTATCTGCTGTGATACGGAAGGCACGACAGCCGCGCTCATCTGCGATTGCAAGTACGGCTACCGCCTTGCGGACGGCGTGCTCTCTGCCACCTTCATCAATACCGCCGTCGAGCCCGATCCGTACCCGGAGCGCGGCATCCACAAGATCAACCTGTTCGTCACGCTGACGGACGGCGCCCCCGCAGCGCTCAAGCTGAAGGGCGAGACGCTGATCCGCCCGCTGACCTGCGTGCCGACCGCCTCCCACACAGGCACACTGCCGCCGAAGAACACGCTCCTGACCGTCGACGCCGCACACAGCGTTGTTTCTGCCGTACAGACCGCAAAGGACGGCGCACTGACCGTTCGCCTGTACGAAGCCGAGGGCGAAGACGACCGCATCACACTGCACCTGCCGTTCACACCGAGCAAAGCCACCCTTGTTGACCTCAACGAGAACGAGTTTTCCGGCGCGGCCATCTGCGGCGATACGGTGTGCTTCCCTGCAAGGGCTTACGGCATCACACAGGTCAAGATCTATAAATAATAAAGTAAAAGCGCAAAAGACCGCCGCACCGGGATGAGCCGGGCGGCGGTCTTAATTATTGCTTATTCGATGATGACCGCTTTTTTCTTTCCCTTTTTGTTTCTCGGGTATTCTCTGATGCGGATCACAAAATCGAGATTGATCGCTTCAAGCTGTCCGTCCTTTTCGATCAAAAGCGCGCCTTCGCTGACCTCTTTGATAAATCCCGCAAACTGATGGTTACTGTCGAACGCGGTAACAATGCATTCTTTTCCGATAAATCTCTTTGCAAGCTCAATCATTTTGTTTCTCTCCTCCGGGTTTCTTTTTTCGATCACCTTTCTTGCCGCCACCGCATTTTGATTGCGGAACATGATGTACAAAATGATGAACAGCATGATGATTGGGATATAATTCGCCGGCTGCAACCGATCGCCTCCGTTTCACGGAAATCCTTGGTACTGCCATTTATTATACAGGATAAAAAAGCAGAAGTAAACCCTTATTGCCGCTCAAAAGCTTTGGTCCCGTGAAGCGTTTCAGGTTTTGACATTAAGTGAAAAACAAATTTCCATGCGCCGCAGCGCATTTCATAACGCAAAGCGTTATTTCATTGAAAAGAAAACGCCTTTTGTCTGTGGACAAAAGACGTTTTCTTTTCCTGGCACCCCCTGCGAGAATCGAACTCACAACTAACCCTTAGGAGTGACCTCGAAACTCAGTTGTAGAGTCACTTCCTGTACCCGATAATCCCGTATTTTCAAGGCTTTTTCGCACTTTAAGTGTTAAACTGTGTTACGGAATTACTGCTAATTTTACCCCGTTTTCGAC
>JAGAOD010000199.1 GCA_017623855.1 Clostridia bacterium | reverse complement strand
TCCTTATCGAATTCCGCAAGGATCTCCTTCTGCCGTTTGGAAAGGTTCTTCGGGACCTCGACCGTAACCTGAACATACTGGTCTCCGCGGCCTCTGCCGTGCAGGCTCTGGATACCGCGTCCCTTCAGCTTAAAGACATCGCCGGGCTGTGTGCCCTCATGGATATGATAGCTCACCTTGCCGTCGAGTGTCGGTACGGTCACATCCGCACCGAGTGCTGCCTGCGTAAAGGTAACGGGCATCTCACACCAGACATCGTTTCCGCGACGCTGGAAGATCGTATGCGGACGCACGGAAATATAGACATGCAGATCGCCGGTCGGGCCTCCGTTGCTGCCCGCGTTGCCTCTGCCGCCTCCATTCAGCACCTGCTCAGCGTCGATACCGGCCGGGACCGTGATCTCGATCGTCTTCTGACGGCGGATCCTGCCCTTGCCGTCACAGGTCTTACAGGGTGTTTCGATAATCTTGCCCTTGCCGCCGCAGCGGTCACATGTACCTACGGACTGCACCACACCGAACGGTGTACGCTGATTGATGCGTACCTGACCGGAACCGTTACAGTTCGGGCAGGTCTTCGGTGTTGTACCGGCAGCCGCACCCGTACCGGAACAATCCGGACAGTTCTCGATCTGATGATACGACACATTCTTTTTGCAGCCCTTTGCCGCTTCCTCAAAGGAAACCACGACGCTGGCTTCTACGTCGGTACCGCGGCGCGGTGCATTCGGATTGGCACGGCGTCCGCCGCCACCGAAACCGCCGCCGAAGAAGCTGTCGAAAATATCGCTGAAATCAAAGCCCATGCCGCCGGCTCCGTACGGATTCCCGCCCGCGCCGCCGCCGAAATTCGGGTCGACACCGGCAAAGCCGAACTGATCATATCTTGCACGCTTATCCTTATCGGAAAGCACCTCATACGCCTCGTTCGCTTCCTTAAATTTGGTCTCCGCCTCCTGATCACCGGGATTCAGGTCGGGGTGATACTTTTTAGCCAGCTTGCGGTACGCTTTTTTCAGTTCATCGTCGGAGGCACCCTTCTGAACACCAAGCACCTCATAATAATCTCTCTTGTTGTCAGCCATCCGCTGTCATCTCCTCGGAACATCCAAAAGGCAGGGGGCCTGCCATGCACGCCCCCCTTGCCTTTAGGTTCGGTAAATTATTCTACGTCCTTATAATCGGCGTCGTAAACGTCACCGTTTGCGCCCGGCTGACCGCCCATATCGGGGCCTGCGCCCGGTGCACCGTACGGCGGCTGCTGACCCTGCGGATTTGCTGCCTGATACATCTTCTCGCTTACAGCATACATTGCCTTCTGAAGCTCATCCATACCGGACTTGATCGCCTCAACGTCGCCGCCCTGCATAGTGGTCTTCAGTGCGGAGACCTTGGAGCTGAGCTCGTTCTTATCTGCCTCCGGCAGCTTGTCGCCGTTCTCGTTGAGGAGCTTTTCGACCTGATAGCACAGGTTTTCTGCGTTATTCTTGGTGTCAACTTCCTCACGGCGCTTCTTGTCTTCCTCTGCAAACTGCTCAGCAGCGGCAACGGCGCGGTCGATGTCTTCCTTGCTCATGTTGGAGGAGGAAGCGATGGTGATCTTCTGCTCCTTGCCTGTGCCGAGATCCTTAGCGGATACGTTTACAATGCCGTTTGCGTCGATATCAAATGTAACCTCGATCTGGGGAATGCCTCTCGGAGCCGGAGCGATGCCGTCGAGCTTGAAGATGCCGAGCTGCTTGTTGTCGCGTGCAAACTCACGCTCACCCTGCAGAACGTTGACTTCAACCTGTGTCTGGCCGTCAGCTGCGGTGGAGAAGATCTGGCTCTTCTTGGTCGGGATGGTCGTATTTCTGTCGATGATCTTTGTCATAACGCCGCCCATGGTCTCAACAC
>JAGAOD010000198.1 GCA_017623855.1 Clostridia bacterium | reverse complement strand
CCTCGAGGAACTTTTTGACCGAGAACGGCTTTTCCGGGAGATAGATCAGATGCGGCGCCGGCTCACCGTTGACGCGCAGAACAGCGGAGGACGCTGTCAGCCAGCCGGTATCGCGGCCCATGATCTCAACGATCGTGACCGAGGAGACCGCGTAAACACTGCTGTCGCGGGTGATCTCCTGCATGGTCGTCGCCACATACTTTGCGGCGGAGCCGAAGCCGGGTGTGTGGTCGGTCTCGGGCAGGTCGTTGTCGATGGTCTTCGGAATGCCGATCGCCTTGATATCGATACCGTTTGCCTTGAAGTAGCGGTCAAGCTTCATGACGGTATCCATGGAGTCGTTGCCGCCGATATAGAAGAAAGCGGAAATGCCGTGTGCACGCATCGTCTCAACGATCGTCTCATAGACCTTTGTGTCCTTTGCGGGATCGGGCAGCTTATAGCGGCAGGAGCCGAGCACGGTGGACGGCGTCTGGCGGATCAGCTCCACGTCGTCATCCGTGGCAATGATCTCTCGAAGATCGACGAGGTTATCGTAGATCAGACCTTCGATGCCGTTGACCGAGCCGTAAATATTTCCTATCTCATCGTACTGTGTGGCCTGACGGAACACGCCGAGCAGGGATGAATTGATCGCGCAGGTAGGACCTCCGGACTGAGCAACTACAATGTTCACACGTTTTTCCCCTTTACAATTATCATTATATGCTTGTATTCTATCAAATCCCGCCGGAAAAGGCAAGAAAATCACAGAATAAATCTATAAGCAGAACGAAAAAGACCGCACAGACGACGTCGGAGCCGATGTGCGGTCTTAAAAGCAAACTTATTTAGAAGCCTTTGCTGCACGCTTTGCCGGTGCCTTCTTTTCCTTCTCGACTTCTTCAGCGACCCAATCCTGGTTCTCGCCCTTGACGAACTCCCAGATCTGAGCCGGTGCGAAATCAGCATCGCTGATCTCCTTGATGTCGATGACCTTGCCGGAAGCTGCGTGAACGAGCTTGCGGAAGCCCTTTGTTGTGGTCGTCAGCTTCCACTCGTCAGCCTCGCCGAGGATGACCGGTGTGCCGTCTTCTGCTTCACCGCCGAGGCAAAGTGCCAGACCGGTTGCCTTATTGATGAGCTGAACCGCTGTGCCCTCTGTCGGAACTGCACGCCAGATCTGCTCGTCGCTGCCGTTCAGTGTGAGCTGAACTGCCTCATTGCCGTTTGCTGTGAGAGCCTTACCGCTTCTGCGGTTTGTGAGAATGTACTTCTTCTCTGTTTTAACTGCCATTTTGAATTACTCCTTACTGTATATATAGGAAAGTTTGCTCTTGTTTTGTGATATAAGTATAAATGGAAGTCGCCTGTTTGTCAAATTTCACGAAATATATGACTTTTTCTCCGGATTTGACATTTTTTTGCAGAATAGCGCAGAATATGACCGATTTCCCGCATTCTTCCGTACAGCTTGATGAAAAATCCGCCGATCACGGACAGTTTTCGCCGGATCGGTTCATCCAATTACACAAAATGTTTCAACGACCGCATGCGATATTCTACACCGCAAAAGTCGGAAAAGACAGAAAAAAGTAAGGGAAACCGCGCCTTTTCCGGCTTGTTTTCCCGTCCGAAATCATGTATTCTATTATTGTTTATCGAAATATTGGAGGACAGCTTATGCATATGACCGATCTTTCCGCCGGTCTCTCCGAAAGAGAGGTCGAGGACCGCGTACGGCGCGGCCTTTCGAATGCCGACGAGGGCATCCGTACGAAGTCGGAAAAGCAGATCATTTTAGAGAATACCTTTACATTTTTTAATATACTGAATTTCATTCTTGCCGCACTTGTGCTTTTGGTCGGCTCGTTCAAGAACCTGCTCTTTATGGGCGTGATCCTCTCGAATACGGTCATCGGCTCGTTTCAGGGCATACGCGCGAAGCGGACGATCGACAAGCTCTCGCTGATCACCGCACCGAAGGCGAACGTGCTCAGAGACGGAAAGCTTCGCACCGTCGATATCCGTGACATTGTGCTCGATGACATCACGGAGCTCAAAAACGGGCAGCAGATCTCAGCGGATGCCGTCGTGCGCGAGGGCGAAATTGAGGTCAATGAGTCGCTGAT
>JAGAOD010000024.1 GCA_017623855.1 Clostridia bacterium | reverse complement strand
CCTGCAACCTGAACTGCTCCTATTGCTTTGCAAGTCAGGGCAAATACCACGGCGACCGTGCGGTCATGTCCTTTGAGGTCGGCAAGCAGGCGCTCGATTTCCTCATCGAAAATTCCGGTACAAGACGCAATCTCGAAGTCGACTTCTTCGGCGGTGAACCGCTGATGAACTTTCAGGTCGTCAAGGATCTTGTCGCGTATGCGAGAAGCATCGAAAAGGAAAAGGGAAAGAATTTCCGCTTCACACTCACGACAAACGGCGTTCTGGTCGACGAGGATGTGATCGAGTGGGCAAACCGCGAGTGCAATAACGTGGTGCTCAGCCTTGACGGACGCAAGGAAGTCCACGACCGCTTCAGAGTGGATTATGCCGGTAAGGGCAGCTGGGAGAACATCGTTCCGAAATTCCGGAGATTTGTAGAGGCACGCGGCGATAAGGAATATTATATGCGCGGCACGTTCACGCACGCGAACCCCGATTTTCTCAAGGATATTCAGCAGATGCTGGATCTTGGCTTTGACAAGCTGAGCATGGAGCCCGTCGTCTGCGCAGAGGATGACCCGTCCGCGCTGACCGCGGAGGATATGACGGTCGTCATGGAGCAGTACGAGAAGCTCGCGGAGCTGATGCTGGAACGCGAAGAGGCGGGTAAGCCGTTCACGTTCTACCATTATATGATTGATCTGACCGGCGGCCCGTGCATTTATAAGAGAATTTCCGGCTGCGGCAGCGGCACGGAATATATGGCTGTCACCCCGTGGGGCGATCTTTACCCCTGCCACCAGTTCGTCGGCGAAGAGCGCTTTAAGCTCGGCGACGTCTGGACGGGTGTCACGAACACAGAAGTGCAGGACGAGTTTGCATCCTGCAATGTCTACGCACACCCCGAGTGCCGCGACTGCTGGGCGAGGCTTTACTGCTCCGGCGGCTGTGCAGCCAACGCATACCATGCGACCGGCAGCGTGACCGGCGTGTACGAGCCGGGCTGCATGCTGTTCAGAAAGAGAATGGAATGCGCCATCATGCTGGCTGTTGCCCGTGCGTTCAAGGATTGATATGAATACACCGATTTGTGATTTTGTCCGGGAATATATCCGGAAAAACACCCTGCGTCTGCACATGCCGGGTCATAAGGGCGTGTCGCTCCTCGGCGGGGAGCCGTCGGATATCACTGAAATTTCCGGCGCGGACAGCCTGTACGAGGCGGACGGGATCATCGCGCAAAGCGAGGAGAACGCCGGAAGCCTGTTCGGCTGCCGGACGCTGTACTCGACGGAGGGATCGTCCCAGTGTATCCGCGCGATGCTGTATCTCATTTTGCAGCACGCAAGACAGACGGGGAAAAAGCCCCTTGTCGCGGCGGGACGGAACGTGCACAAGACATTTCTGTCGGCGGCGGCGCTGCTCGATTTTGATGTTCTGTGGCTGAACCCGAAGGAAAACGGGAGCTATCTGTCCTGTGATCTGACGGCGGAGGAGCTGGATCATACGCTTGAAAATGCGGAAGAAAAGCCTGCCGCCGTTTACCTGACGAGTCCCGATTATCTCGGCAATACGGCGGACATCGCCGCTATGGCTGCGGTCTGTCACAGGCACGGCGTGTGGCTTGCGGTCGATAACGCCCACGGCGCGTATCTCCGTTTTCTGGAAAACTCCCTGCATCCGATCGACCTCGGTGCGGATCTTTGCTGTGACTCCGCACATAAGACTCTCCCGGCGCTGACGGGCGCGGCGTATCTGCACCTGTCCGAAACGGCGAACGCGGCGGTCGGCTCACTTGCGAAAAACGCGCTGGCGCTTTTCGGCTCGACGAGCCCGTCATATCTCATTTTGCAGTCGCTGGATGCCGTAAATTTGTACCTTGAGGACTATCCGGCGCGCCTCACACGGTTTCTTGAAGACGTATATGCGCTGAAGAATGCCCTCCTGCGGTGCGGCTATGTGCTGTACGGCAATGAGCCGCTTAAAATATCCGTGGACGCCAAGGCGTACGGCTGCACGGGAAATGCGCTTGCGGAGATTTTCATACCACCATCTACGATCAGATCCTGCCCCGTAATATAGGAAGCTTTGTCCGAAGCGAGGAATACCACTGCATTGGCAACTTCCTGAGGCGTGGAGCTTCTTCCTAACGGAGTGCTTCTTCCACCTTCAGCCCCTCTTTTAGATTGGGCT
>JAGAOD010000197.1 GCA_017623855.1 Clostridia bacterium | reverse complement strand
GGTTCAGGATCTGTGCGGACAGGACCTTAGCCGGCACGGTGTTGAAGATCATGTCATACCGATCCGTGATCTCCCGATACGTCAGCGGCTTTACGCCCATCGCGCGCATCAGCATGAGATCTTCCTTTTTTCTTGCCGCCGCACTGACCTCGGCGCCCATGGCACGAAGCAGCATACAGAGATTTTTCCCTATCCGCCCAAAGCCGGTCACAAGGCATCGGCTCGCATTCACCGTGCCCGGAAATTCCCGAATTGCGACGCCGACCGCTCCCTCCGCCGTCGGGATCGCATTACCGACCGCAAGCTCCTCCCGCCGGTAGTAATCCTCCGCCCCGACCTCCTGCCACGCCCCGGATGAGGACGTTATTTTCTGCAGCATACCGCCGTACACCGTCCGGTTGCGGAGCTTTTCGGCAAGTGTGTCACTTAGCTCGATCGCATTTTCGCTGTAAGGCGCATTGAGCGTTTTCCCGTCTCTGCTCGCCGGAAGCGGCAGAACAATGACCGAGCAGTGTTCGATCAGCTCATCGGGGGTCACGGCAGCGGTGCCAAAACACGGCTTCAGCTTTTCAAGTCCTGTCACGCAGACGGGATATCCGTCCTTTGCAATGGAGGATGCAAGAAAACGCATTCTTTCGTCCCCGCCCATAACGCCGAACGTGTTGACAAGAGGCATTTCTTTCACACCTTTCATAAATGATCCGATATCTTATTTTATGGATGCCCGAAGCATTTGTGCTGCGCGAAAGACTTTTTTCGTTTTTTTCAAATTTGGTATTTATTTTTCATGCAAAGTGCATTATAATGTAGGTAATAGCGTGCAAATATGATTTCTGCGTAATTTATATATAGAGCGGCGTCTTGCCGGTTTCCGCGAAAGGAAATGAGATTATGACCGAAAACAGAATCAATATACTTGATACAGCCCGCCGCCTGCATTTTGTCGGCATCGGCGGCTCCGGTATGTGCCCCATGGCTGAGATCCTTCACCACCGCGGCTACACCATCACGGGCAGTGACATCAACGAATCCGACACCCTGCAGCGCATCCGCAGCTACGGCATCAAGGTTTATATGGGCCATCACGGCGATAACATCGGCGATGCCGAGGTCGTCGTCTACACCGCTGCCGCAAAGCAGGATAATCCCGAGCTTGTCGCAGCCCGCGAAAAGGGCATCCCGACACTGGAGCGCTCCATCGTGCTCGGCATGCTCACCGATCAGTTTGCAAACACGATCGCGGTCTCCGGCACACACGGCAAGACCAGCACGACCGGTATGCTGACGCAGATCCTTATCGAAGCCGGCAGGGACCCCAGCGCGGTCATCGGCGGCAAGCTTCCGTTCATCGGCGGCAACGGACGCGTCGGCAAGAGCGAAAACATGGTCTGCGAGGCCTGTGAGTATGTGGACACCTTCCTGCAGCTGCATCCGGCTGTCAGCATCATTCTGAATGTCGACGCCGACCATCTGGACTACTTCGGCACACTTGAAAATATCGTCAAGTCCTTCCGCAAGTTCTCCGAGCAGACCGCCTCCCGCCTCATCGTAAACGGGGACGATCCCGAAGCGATGCAGGCCGTTGCCGGTCTCACGCACGCCGAAACGATCACCTTCGGCCGCACGGAGAACAGTGACTACTACATCACGGAGCTCAATGAAGAGGACACCGCCTGTGAGGACTTCACGCTGATGTACCGCGGCGAAAAGATCTGCCGCGTTAATCTGCAGGTCCCCGGCGAGCACAATATGATCGATGCACTGGCGGCCGCCGCTGCAGCGCACAGCATGGGCGTCGACGGCGCATGCATCAAAGCTGCGCTCGAGGCTTTCACCGGTGTTCACCGCCGTTTTGAGATCCTCGGAAAATTCAACGGTGTCACGGTCGCGGACGATTTCGCACACCATCCGACAGAGCTTTCCGCTACGCTCTCCTCCGCTGTACGCATGGGCTACAATGAGGTTTGGGCCGTTTTCCAGCCGCACACGTACTCCAGAACGTACATGCATCTGAACGATTTCGCCGAAGTGCTCTCCATCCCGCACCATGTCGTGATGACCGAGATCCTTGCCGTGCGCGAAACGAACACCTACGACATTCACACGAGCGATCTTGCTGCGAAGATCCCGGGCAGCTGCTGGTTCCAAAGCTTTGACGAGATCGCCGATTATGTGATCGCCAACGCAAAGGAAAACGATCTCATTCTGACGCTCGGCGGCGGCGATATCTATAAGTGCGCCAACCTGATCGTTGAAAAGTATAAGACAAACTAAAACCTAAGGACTGCGTAAGCGGTCCTTTATTTTCGAGGTACATAACCATGAACATCCGCGCTCTGTTTTTCGATATAGACGGGACACTCGTCGGACGTGACCACAAGCTCTCCGCGTCCACACTCCGGGCACTGCAGCTCGCAAGAGAAAAAGGCATTCTTCTCTTCGTTGCGACCGGCAGAACAAAGGAGATGGCGCTGCCTCTGCGCGACCTCTTCGATTTTGACGGCATCCTCTGCATGACGGGTCAGTACGCGTTCGACCGAAACGGGAAGCTCCTGCACGAAAAGCCGCTTCACAAGGACGATATCCGGCTGATGATGGAGATCCAAAAGACCGATCCCTTCCCCTGCCTCATCGTGGAAGCCGAAAGGTGCTTCACATCGATGCATTTCCCCGAGATGCAGGCGCATTTTGCGGCACACGGTCTTTCCGCGCCGGAGCTTTATGATATCGCACGCATCGAAAAGCACGACGTATATCAGCTCATCACCTATCTGCCCGAGACCTCCAACCCGAAGCTTGCACCGCTGAAGCATGTACGCATCACGAATGCGGCAACCTTCTGCCATGACGTCATCCCGATCGACGGCGGCAAGCATGTCGGCATCCGTGCCGTCGCTGCATGTTACGGCATTTCGCATGATGAGATCATGGTATTCGGCGACGGCAAAAACGACGTGGACATGCTGACACACGCCGGTTTCGGTGTAGCCATGGGCAACGCTTGTGCTGAGGCGAAGGCCGCAGCAGATCACGTCACCGACGATGTTGACTGCGACGGCATCTTCAACGCCCTCAGGCATTTCAACGTAATATAAACAAAAATTCCTGACCGGACTTCGAAAAAGCCGATCAGGAATTTTTTCATCTTCTCTTCTTTTTGCCGGAGCGGATCGTGTGGAAAACGATGCCGGTCGTCACAAGGCAGGCACAGCCTGCGGCCGTATAGGAGGGTAAGCGCATATCCAGCATACCGAAAACCATAGCGGCTGCGGTGATCAATGCCGCCAGAACGATGAGTACGATGTACGCCGCTTTATTAGTCTGATCCAATGTTTCCTTATCCATATCCCTGCCCCCTTTAATTTGCGGATGCGAGACAGTTTGCAAGCGCCGCAAACTGCTCCAAGGTCAGCGCCTCGGCGCGCGCATTCGGCTCGATGCCGGATGCAATGAACGCGTCCGTTACGCTCTGCTTCTTAAGTCCCATCGTGTTCGAAACCGAGTTTACGGCTGTTTTGCGTCTCTGTGCAAACGCCGCTTTGACAAGACGGAAAAAGAGCTTTTCGTCCGTAACCTCAACCGCCGGTGTTTTCCGGATCTTCAAACGAATGACCGCAGAATCCACGTTCGGCGCCGGCATAAAGCTGCCGCGGCTGACATCGAACAGGATCTCGGGCTCCGCATAATACTGCACCGCCGCGCTGACCGCACCGCAGGCACGTGTACCGGGCTTTGCGCACAGCCTGTCCGCCGCTTCCTTCTGCACCATGACCGTCACCGAGGTGATGGGCAGCCGCTCCTCCAAAAGGCGCATGATGACGGGAGAGGTGATATAATACGGCAAATTCGCGCACACCGCGACCTCCTCACCGCCGAACTCCTCCTCAATGACCCTGTGCAGATCGATCTTCATCACGTCATCGTTGATGATCTTCACATTGTCGCAGCCGCTGAGCGTTTCGTCGAGTACGGGCAGCAGACGCTTGTCAAGCTCAATGGAAACGACCTTTTTTGCGACCTGCGAAAGCTCATACGTCAGAACACCGATGCCGGGACCGACTTCAATAGCCCCCGCCGCATCCGCCGCACCGCTCATCTGAGCCATACGCGGACAGACGGACGGATTGATCAGAAAATTCTGTCCGAGCGCCTTCGAAAAGCTGAACCCGTTTTTCTCCATGATCTCACGGATCGTCGAAATATCTGAAAGTCTTTTCATATCATTCACCCCTAAAAATCACTTCCTGACCGCATACAGGCGGATGCCGTCGCGGTCAAAAACGCAGTCAAAGAGCGACCGGATCGCTTCCTCGTCCGCCGGGAAATTGTTGATCTCATACGCGGAGACCATCACATAGTCCACGCTGTATTTTTCATAAAGCGCAATGTTTTCAGCCGGATATTTCATCATCAGCTCGATATCCGTTACGCGGTCCGTATAGTCGATACCGTGGAAATAGACATAGCTCGATGAACCGCAGACGATGTTTCTTCCCGTAAGCGCCGCGATCTCGTTGTTGTGTCGCATATCGGTGAGCACCGTATCCCCGGGCTCCGTGTTTTCGCCTATGAACTCAGCCACGGCACATTGACCGCGCCCAAAG
>JAGAOD010000196.1 GCA_017623855.1 Clostridia bacterium | reverse complement strand
GTCCGTGAAGCACAGAAGACCTACCACGCGGTCATCGTAGCCGTGTCGGAGGGTATTGAACTGGATTGGGCGGAGATCGGTGAGGATTTCCAGTCCGGCAAGACGGATACCTTCGGTCACAAGTATCTCGCCGGTGTCGGCAAGGCACTTGAAAAGCTCGTTTCTCGTGAGATCGGCTGTAAGGTCCGTTCCGTTGAGCTGAACGTCATGCAGCGCTGCTCCTCACATCTGAGCTCCAAGCGCGATATCGCCGAGGCGGAGCGTATCGGCAGTGCGGCGGTCAACGCGGCAATGAACGGTATTTCCGGCGAAACGATGGTTTTTCAGCGCGTTGCAAATCACCCGTACAATGTCCGCATCGGTCATGTGGATGTCTCAAAGATCGCAAACCGCGTGAAGTATTTCCCGCTCGAGTGGATCACGGAGGATGGCAACAACGTCACGGACGAGGCGGTGGAATACTGCCTGCCGCTCATTCAGGGCGAGCAGAACTTCCGCTATGTCAACGGTCTGCCGCAGCACTATATCCTGCACCACACACTTCCCCGTAAAAATAAAGAAAATATCTGATTTTTTGAGGCGAGCCGCAGGGTTCGCCTCTTTTTTGCGTCAAACTATAGTAATTCGGAAAGATTTCCTGTATACTGAAAGCAGTATTTCAAAACGGTAAGGGGAGAGAGTTTCATGGAAAAAGTATTGGTACTGTGCGACGATCAGTGGCATCCGGCGGAGGTCATCGAAAGGGCCTCCCGGCGAGAAAGGACGAGCGGTTCGAGTTCGATATTGTGAAAGCGGCGAAGGATATTCTGACGCCGGAGCGCATCGCAAAATACCGCCTCATCATCAACTGCAAGGGAAATCAGGTCACGTCGGCGAATAATGCACCGTGGTTTGAGCCGGGCGTGACGGAGGTCTGCCCGAAGGAATTTGAAGCGTATGTCCGTGCAGGCGGCGGCTTTTTGGCTGTGCATTCCGGTCTGGCTTATAATTTGGAGAGAAACGCCGAATATGTCGGTCTTGTCGGCTCGATTTTCCTCGGTCATCCGCCGCGCTGTGCGGTCGACCTCAAATGCGTGAACCCGGCGCACCCGATCTTAAACGGTATCGGTGATTTTTCGATCCGCGACGAGCATTACAACATGGAAATGACATGTGAGGACGCCGATATTTTCCTGCAGAGCGTTTCGGAAAAGGGCGGCACACAGCCTGCGGGCTATACGAGAGAATTGGGCGAAGGCAGACTTTGTGCACTGACGCCGGGTCATACGCTCGACGTGTGGGAGAACGAGAGCTTCATGAAGCTTTTCACAAACGCCATGGAATGGTGTCTGAAGGAGCGCTGAGAACAGGATGAAAACCGTAATGATCACCGGCGCGGACCGCGGTGTCGGCTTTGCGCTGTGCGCTTGCTTTTTGGATCACGGCTGGCGGGTCTTTGCCGGACGGTATATGCCCGATTGGCCGGAGCTTGATGCGCTGCGGGAGAAATTCCCGGAACAGCTTCATACTATACCGCTCGACGTCGGCGATACGGCGTCCGTGCGCGCGGCGGCCGGAATGGTGCGGCAGACTACGGATCATATCGACCTGCTCGTCAACTGTGCGGGGATATCGCACGGGGACGAACGCACGGTGTTCAATGTGAACGTAACCGGTGCTCTGCGGACGGTCGAATGCTTCCTGCCCTTGATGCAGACGGGCATGCAGCGCATCGCGTTCTTTTCGAGCGAATGCGGTGCGATCTCCGTCTCACACCGTGACGGCGGCGCCTATCCCGTTTCGAAGACCGCGCTGAATATGACGGTGCGCCGCATGTTCCGCACACTGCGTCCGAAGGGCTTTACATTCCGGCTGTATCATCCGGGCTGGGTGCGTTCCTATATGAGCGGGCGGAAATCCACGGTCGGCAATTTCGAGCCGGAGGAGGCCGCAGCGGCTGCGTACGGGCAGTTTGTGTCGGACAGAGACGCGGAGGATGTGCTCGTTATGACGGACATCAGCGGCGAAATGTGGCCTTGGTAAGGCGGGAGGTGCAAATGAACAGAGTTGTTTTTTTACTCGACACCGGAAAGCCCGCCGTATATCGGGCGGCAAAATGGTTTTCGGAGCATCTCGATCACGTGCTTTTGGGCGTGAAAGGGTCGCCGCGAATTCAGATAGACGGCGTGGAATATCTTGATATTTCGGATATTTCAGCCGTGGCAGAGTGGATCGACTGCGTATACGGTAAGCTCGATATCCTCGTGCTCGGCACGATAAACACGCCGTCGGACGGGGAAGTCGGCACGGGACACGATTATGAGCAGTTTACGGAGACGCTTACGGAAAATGTTACCGTTTGCCGCGAGATGATCGAAGCACTGCACCCGCTGCTCTTAAAGGGCTTGAAGCGGATCGCCTGCATCACGGAAAAAGAATCGAGCGTCAGCTGGAACGAGGGCGGTGCTGACCTCGCGTACACGGCGTCGCTTGCCGCCGTCAACATGCTCGGGCGCATGATGTTCAATAAGCTCCGCCCCGAGGGATTTACCTTCCGGTGGTTCTCTGAGGGGGACGAGCCGTGCGGCATGTGTGCGGCGGAATATATCACGTCCGCACTCTGCTACGACCCGAAGGAGCCGTATACACACTCCGACGAAAACCGCTTCGTTCTGCGCGACGGGGTTTTAAGAGAATATTCATGGTAAAAATTCAGCCCGGAGAACGTTCTCCGGGCTGATCTGCTTCAATTTGTATTTTCCTTTGTGATGTTTCTGAGCCAGCCCTTTTTGAAGTAGTGGCGGAAGACGAAGGGCATCTTTGCAAATTCGTCGAAGCTCAGAATCAGATAGACGACCATCGGCGGCAGCTTTAAGACAAATGCCGCAAGGAAGCCGAGCGGAACGAATACGCCCCACATGTCGACGATGTCGCAGATGAAGCCGAACTTCGAGTCGCCGCCTGCGCGGAAGACACCGCAGATGAGACAGGTGTTCATCGGGCCGCCGATCACGTATACGGAGCTGATCCAGATCATCGTGTGCAGATATTCCGCAGCCTGCTCTGTCAGTGTACCGATGAGCGGAACGATGGGGTGGCAGCAGAGGATCAGAACACTGCCGATGAGCGACGTCAGGAAGGTGAGACGGATGAGGCGGCTTGCATTCTGTTCTGCGAGCTTCAGGTCACCGCTGCCGATGATGTTGCCGAGGATGATGGAGGTACCGCTCGCAACACCGAAGCCGAAGACGGAAACAAGATTTCTCATCGTGGAAACGATGGAGTTTGCCGCAACGAGGTCTTCACCGAGATGACCCATAATGACGGAGTACATGGAGAACGCAAGGCTCCATGCAATGTCGTTGCCGAGTGCGGGCAGTGCAAGGTGAATGAAGTCGTGTGTGAGCACCTTGCTGCGCAGTGTAAAGAGACGCGGACGGATGCGCAGAGATTTCATGCGCTCGCCGACGATGATGCAGAGCACGAATTCAATGGCACGGGCGATCACGGTCGCAAGTGCAACGCCGAAAATGCCCAGCGGCGGGATGCCCGGGATCCAGCCGAAGATGAAGCAGGCGTTCAGAACGATGTTCAGAACGAGTGCAGTGGAGTTGATGAGTGTGCTTTCCTTGACCTTGTCAACGCACTTCAGCGCACTAAGGAAGGGCTGGGAGAAGCCCATGAAGAGGTAGGAAAAGCCGATGACACGCAGATACCGAACACCGGCGTCGATCATGCCCTGATCGTTCGTGAAAACACGCATGACGAGATGCGGGACAAAAACGGCGGCGGCAAAGAACAGCGCGGAAAACGCGATGGAGATCTTCGTGCCGATGGCGAGGATCTTTTCGGAGGACTCAATGTCTCCCTTGCCCCAGTACTGAGCGGTCAGCATGGTGATGCCGGCGGAAACGCCGAAGAAGACCATGTTGAGCAGGAACTGGACCTGTCCCGCAAGCGAAACGGCGGCCAGAGCGGTCTGGCTGACGAAGGTCAGCATGAGCGTATCCGCCACGCCGACAGCCGAGTTGATCAGGTTCTGAATGGCGATCGGGATGACGACCGAGAAAAATGTACGGTAAAAAGCCTTTCGGTTAAATTCGGACATAGGAACGATCCTTTCGGGGTATTTGTCAGTGCAAGTCGATTGTACGATAATTAGCAGAAAAAGTCCAGTTAATTTTATAATTATCCGATCTGATCCGGGAAAAGAAGCTTACCCGGAAAAAGGGCTTGACTTAAAGGTAAGTTTAAGGTGTAATATATACGTAGTATTTCATAATGGGTTTAGAATGCGAATACAGAATTTGAAAAGTAAAAGAGCTTCTGCGCGATTTGCACGTCGGGGCTCTCGACAGGGAAGGATGTATGGATTTGAACAAGTACGAAAATTTGGTTTTGGACGAGGAGCGCGCACTGTATGCGGTGCACGATGCCGAGATCGTAAAATGCCTGTTTGACGGCCCGGCGGACGGCGAGTCCGCGCTGAAGGAGTGCAGAGATGTTGTCGTCACCGACTGCGATTTCCACCTGCGCTACCCGTTCTGGCACGCCAAAAACACAGTTTTGGACGATTGCCGCATGACGGATACCTGCCGTGCCGCGCTTTGGTATGACACGGACGTCACGGTCAAAAACAGCAAGCTCGGCGGCATCAAGGCGCTCAGAGAATGCGACGACAGCACACTCGAGGGCTGCACCATCGAGTCGACAGAGTTCGGCTGGTACTGCCGCGGCGTACATATTAAGGATTCCACGCTTAAATCCGAGTACCCATTCCTCCACACGAGCGGCATGGTGATCGAAAACCTCCGCATGCAGGGCAAATACTCGTTCCAGTACTGCGAAGATGTCGTGATCCGCGACTCGGTGCTCGACACGAAGGACGCGTTCTGGCACGGAAAGAACATCACGGTCTATGACAGCGTCGTTAAGGGCGAGTACCTCGCATGGTACAGCGAGAATCTGACGCTGGTCAGATGCAAGATCATCGGCACACAGCCGTTCTGCTACGCAAAGAACCTCGTGCTCGAGGACTGCGAAATGGTGGACTGCGACCTCTCGTTCGAGAACACCACCGTACAGGCGACCGTAAAGGGCGAGATCACAAGTGTGAAGAACCCCGCCGGCGGCAGCATCACAGCCGACAGCATCGGCGAGATCATCCTTGACGAATATCAGTGGAAAACAGCCCCCTGCACGATCACGGAACGAAATAAGGCATAATAAAGAATAAAAAGCGGCGCACCGATTGCTCGGCGCGCCGCTTTTGCGCGCAATGAAAGGATGTTGTAAGAAAATAAACTTCTTGTTGACAAGAAACAGTTTATACCTTATAATCTGATTGTGAGATGTAAACATATCAACACCGACAGAATACCGATCATTTACAGGAGGAAAGCGCTATGAAAAAGGCTGTATCTGTTTTTTTGGCTGTGTTGATGATCGCAGCTGTTTTTTCCGGCTGCGCAGAAGGATCTAAGCCTGTTTTACAGGAACCTGCTGTAAAAGAGCCTGCTGTACAAGAGTCTTCCAAGCCGGAATCCTCTGAGCCGGAGTCCCCTGTGCAAACGCTTATTGAGCATATGCCTGCTGAGAAGAAGCCGCTTCGGCATGGACCTCTGCGCGTCCTTGTTGATCTTGACCCGAAAGGGCTGGGTGCTAATGAAGCGACGCTTGATGATTTGAAATGGTGGGTCACAGCTGCAGCAGGAATTGAAGAAGAGGACTGTGTCTTTGAGTGGATACCTACCAAAGGCGCAGCACGGGATACCGCTATAGACCGCTTACGCACAGAAATCATGTCCGGCGAAGGTCCCGATGTGTTTATTGTGCAGAGCGATTTGGTTTATTCTGACAATGCGTTATTCCAAATGCCTGAAAAGGCTATGGAGTTGGGATTCTTTCTGCCGCTCGATGAATATATAGAGTCCGCAGAATACGCTGAATGGGACAAATTTACGGAAATTGTTATGGAAGCGGGACGAAACGAAGAAGGGCAGCAGCTTGTGCCGCTTACATATATGCTTCCGGCTGCGATGTACCGTAAAAGCGATGTCCGGCATACGCCGTCTCAGCAGATGACATGGGAAGAAATGCAGAATGCAGAAGAGCTGCAGGATGCGGTCGTACGCTTAGGCGCCGGATATACTTCTTTCGGTTACGAGGATGATCCCATTGAATTCATTTTGGGCGATTTAGCGGACTATGAAAACGAGACGCTTCTTTTTACGGATGAAGAGCTGTATATACACGTAACGGAAATTTTGGAATATACGGAGGAATATCTCGAGAAAAAGTATGCGGAAAAGCGGTACTGCACAAAAACCCATTTGGGTGCCGGGTTTAACAATGACGGCGGTGAAGGTACATATAGTAATAACGGAGGAATAATGAATGGGTTAACGGAAAATGATCCTCTTACGCTCGTTCCGCTTTATTCCGACGACGGGGGAAGCACTGCGGTGATCACGTCGTTTGCGGCAGTCAATCGAAACACGAGATATCCGGAAGAGGCGTTCAAGGTGATCGACCTGCTGATGTCCACGAGCAGGCAGGCAAATTCTGATCTGTTCCACCAATTCATCTACCCCAAAATGGATTACAAAGGTATGCCGCTTCATGAAGATCTGATGAGCGGTCAGTACACCATGAGAGAAAACTATACGCAAGATCACTGGTCCTTGACCGATGAAAACTTTGAGGCGGTATGCGCCGTTCGGGATACGATCTCAAATGTACATTTTACAGGTGCGTTGGATATCGTGCTGGAATCGATGATGCGTGATTGTTTTAAGGCCTATAAGAACGGGGAAGATTATACGCAGATCGTACTTGATGCATATTCAACCATGAAGAAAATGATGGGTGAATAAGCAGAATATACTGTTGGAGATAGGGAAAGTTTTACGGTGTTTTCTGTGCGAACTGCGGAGGCCGGGATTATGATAGGGATTTTTGCCGGTGTCGATCTTGCGGTTTGTAACAATTGAGATTTTGAATAGGAGGTTTTTATGAAAAGGATTGTATCGATATTATTGGTTTGCGTTTTGTCTGTGTTCTGTATTGGCTGCAAGTCTGAATCTGATTCCTTGTTCACCGGGTCCGAAGGAGGAAAGAATTCCTTGTGGGTCGTGGTAGACCTTCGGCAAGATTCAATGGAAAGTGATCTTTCTTCCGATGTCGCCAGTTTTCAGGACTCGGTAGAAGATGTCGTGAGTGAGGACATAGAAGAAGTTATTTTTGAGTGTATCCCGCCGAAAGGCGCGGAAAGAGACACGGCGATCGACCGCATTCGCACGGAGATCATGTCGGGCGGCGGCCCGGATGTGTTTATCGCACAGTGTGATAATCAGTGGGAGCCCCTGCTGTTCCAAATGCCGGAAAAAGCCATGGCGCTTGATCTGTTTCTGCCGCTCGATGAATACATAGAAAACGCGGAGCATGCCGAGTGGGATAAATTTACACAAAGTGTTATGGAAGCCGGTCGTGATGATGAAGGCCAGCAGCTTGTTCCGCTGAGTTACTTATTACCGGCAGCTATGTACCGTGAAAGCGATGTCAGCCATACACCAAAACAAATGACATGGGAAGACATGCGGAACGACGAAGCCTTGCAGGATGCCGTAGTGCGGCTGGGCGCCGGCTTTAATTCTACCGGGGACTGGGATTTTCCGATCGAGTATCTTTTGGGAGAATTGGCTGATTATAAAGCAGAGGAGCTCCTGTTTACGGAAGACGAATTACTAAATCATGTCAATACGATCATTGAGCTGTCGGACTATTATGAAGAAAATGCGTATGCCGAAAAAGAATACAGCACCAAAACGCATCTCGGCCTGTGGTTTAACTGGACCGGCGGTGGCATCATTACCGCACACGGTCCTTCCGGTACTTATGACGCGAATCGGACTGGCGGAAGGCTAAACGGTTTGACCGAACAGGATCCCCTGACACTCGTGCCGTTCTATTCCGATGACGGCGGCAATACGGCTGTCATTACGGCTTTTGCTGCCGTCAACCGCAATACGCGCAGACCGGAAGATGCGTTCAAGGTTATAGACCTCCTCATGTCGACAGGCAGGCAAACGAACAGCACAATGTTTGCATATCATATTTATTCGAAGAGCAATTACGCCGGTATGCCGATGCACGAAGAAGTGATGAGTCAAAAATACGAGATGAGAGTAGATTCGGCTATTAATTTCTGGTTCAGTTTGGATGACAACAATTTCCGGAAAGTCTGCGCTGTGCGCGATCAAATTACTGTCGCACAGTTCTCCGGTGCCCTGAACGCGGAACTGGAAAACATGATGGTCAACTGTTCCAGAGCGCACGTAAACGGAGAGGATTATACGCAGATCGTGCATGATGCATATACAGCGATGAAGCAAATGATGGGTGAATAATTCGGTAAATACAAAAAAGACGGGCGGGCACCTTTTAAGGTGAACCGCTCGTCTTATCTTTTTGTGTTATTTGCCGATCTTCTCCGTGTCGAACACGATGTTGACCGGGCCGTCGTTTTGGACGTTTACGTGCATGTGCGCGCCGAATTCACCGGTGCAGACCGCGTGGACGGGCTGCTTTCTGACCTGCTCGACGAAATACTCGTAGAGACGCTTGGCATCAATGGGGGGAGCGGAGTGACCGAAGTCCGGACGGCGTCCGTGCTTCATGTCGGCGCTCAGGGTGATATTGGAAACGATCAGAATATCGCCGCCGACATCGTTCAGAGAGCGGTTCATCTTGCCGTTATCATCCTTAAAAATGCGCAGTTCGCAGATCTTCTGCGCGAGAAAATCCGCCTGTGCTTCGGTGTCGCCCTGCATCGCGCAGACGAACACCACGAGACCGGGGCCGACCTCTCTTGTCTCCGCATCGTTGATCGTGATCACAGCGCCGTTCGTACGCTGAACAACTGCTCGCATAATTCGTTCCATCCTTTGTACTTAATGAAAGCATTATAACACGGATTAACTATTGCTTCAAGAGATTTTGTCTGCTATAATTTACTTGGAATTTCTATAAATTTTCAAAAACGGAAGGGGTTTGCGATCATGCTGATCTCCATTAAAAATGAAAATGTATCCGCAGCGGTGGAAACGCTCGGTGCGGAGCTTGTATCTTTTGCAAGTCAGGACGGCTTTGAACACATCTGGCAGGGTGACACGAAGTACTGGGGCGGTCATGCACCGGTTCTGTTCCCGATCGTCGGTGCGCTGAGAAGCAACCGTACAAAGATCAACGGTCTGTGGTATGAAATGGGTCGTCACGGCTTTGCACGCCGCCGCGAGTTTACGGTCGTCGAGCAGCGTGAGGACGCTGTTGTATTAGAGCTTTGCGCGGACGAGGAGACAAAGAAGGTCTATCCGTTCGATTTCCGCTTTACGGTCTCCTATATACTGACGGGCAGCAGCGTAACGACGGAATTTAAGGTCGAAAATACCGGCAGTGAGCCGCTGCCGTACTCCGTAGGCGGTCATCCCGGCTTTAACCTGCCGATCGAAAAGGACGAGGTCTTCGAGGATTACGACATCGTTTTCGAAAAGCCCGAAACACAGAAGTGTCCGGCAATTCACCCGACGGAGTGTCTGATCGACTATGACAAGACGATCTTCGAAATGAAGAACGAGGATGTCATCCCGCTCGAGCACAGCCTGTTCTATAACGACGCGCTTGTGTTCAGCGATCTCGAGTCCACGACGATCACCTTAAAGAGCCGCAAGAGCGGCCGCGGCGTCATGATGGAGTTCTCCGGCTTCCCGCTCTTTGGCATCTGGTCCGCCGCAAACGACGGCCCGTACGTTGCGCTCGAGCCGTGGACCGGCTGCGCGACAGCCTTCAACGAGAGCGATGAGTTCGTCGAAAAGCGCGGCATGCGCACATTGAACGCCGGCGAAGCGGAAAAATTCGCATTTACCGTATTCAGCATTTGATCTATAGTGGGTGTAAGAGATGATGAACTGTGAACTGACCAATATGGTCTTGGTCGAGGATCCCGAAACGGGCAAGGTGCTCGTGCAGAAGCGTGTGAAGAAATATTGCGGCATCGCTTTCCCGGGCGGCCACGTGGAGGATGGGGAGAGCATCTACGACAGCGCCGTCCGTGAGATCCGCGAGGAAACGGGCCTTGAGATCTCCGATCTGAAGGCGTGCGGGTATATCCACTGGAACCACGCAAACGGGGACAAGTATTTTACATACTTTTATAAGACGACCTCGTTTTCCGGCACGCTGATCGATGAAACGGACGAAGGGCCGGTATTTTGGGTCGATCCAAAAGAGCTTGACTCTCTGCAGCTTGCACCGAATATGGACAGATATCTGCCCATGTTCTCCGGAAAATATGCCGAGTGCTACTGTCTTGAGGTCGACGGCGGCTGGGACATGCGCTATATATAAAACAAAATATCTTGTATTTCATCGGACGTGTCCATACAATATGGACACGTCCTTTTGCTGTGTACGGGTTAAAATATTTATTGTTTTTTTACGAAAAAATACGGCAAGTTCGTTCAAAAACACAATAAAAAAATACCTGAAAAGGCTTCCATTTTTTTTCATCGGGGCTATAATAGTCTCGAATGCAATTATCCGTCGCTGTCGGATAACCAATTTGTTTTGTATTGAAAGGATGGGGTTCTATGTTCCAGGTAAAGTGGATATGGAAAAACCTTGAAGGGTGCCGAAAACGGTACATCTTCGCACTGTGTTCGACCGTACTGCTGTCCGTGGCGGCGCTCTTGAAGTCGACGATCACGGCAGAGATCATGGACACAGTCTTTACGCCCGTTATGGAGGGCGGCGTCGTGACACCCGAACTGTGGGATCGGCTCGTGCAGCTTGTTATCCTTCTGATCGGCTTCACGCTCTTCCGCACCGGTTTTAACTACCTCTCGACGCTTACATACGAGACCTGCTCGCAGAAGCTGATCTTCAAGCTTCGCCACGATCTCTACGGCAATATGCAGACGCAGGACGGCGATTTCTACGCAAAGAACCGCGTAGGTGACCTGATGACACGTCTGACCGGTGACCTCGACATGGTTCGTCATACGGTCTGCTACGTTATCCGCTCGCTGATCGACTGCGCGATCCTGTTCCTGTCCACGTCGATCACGTTCCTCTTTGTGGACTGGCAGTTTGCACTCAGCCTGCTCGTCGTCACACCGGTCATCTTCGTCTTCACTAAGGCGTTTGCAAAGCGCGTACGCCCGCTGCATATCAGCCAGCGTGAGAGCCTCTCGAAGCTCAATACGGCGGCGCAGGAGAACATTGCCG
>JAGAOD010000195.1 GCA_017623855.1 Clostridia bacterium | reverse complement strand
GCAAATTTCACGGTCGTCTGAAATGCGCCGTTGCCGAAGAGATGCGCCGTACCGAGCTTGCCGCTTTCAAACTCCACGGTATAGCCTGCAGCGCCCTGCACGCCGTTATACTGCACGCGCTTTGCCTTTTCACCGATGAGCTGAACCATGGGCTCGATCTGATGAATGAGATAATTCGAAGGATTTCCCGGGCCGGAAAGCAGCGCATAGCAGATCTCCTTTTCGGGCAGCTCCTTTAATTCCTTCGCAAAGCGCAGCGCGGAGGACGAGAACATCGGCGTATTATGTGCCTCGGCGAGCTTAAACAGATCGCGGGCGATCTCAGCCGTCGGTGCAAAGGTCTTGTCCACGTAAACACGCTTGCCCGAACGAAGCGGCTTCTGGCACAGCGGCCAGTGCATCTCCGGGTTGTCGGGCGAGAGAACGATGACGAAATCGCTCTTTTTGATCAGCGCGTCGATGCTGTCCACGCGCTCAATGCCCATATCCTCACACCATTTCTCGGTCGTTCTGCCGCCGAGGGGCGAGTCGATCTCGCCGTATGCATACGCTACCTTATATTCCCCATGGGACTCTCTTTCGATCCATGCGGGATAGTTATTCGCATGCCATTCGTCAAGAAAATAGTCAATAAAGCCGATCGTTTTGCTCATGGTGATTCCTCCCTGATATTCACACAGCTTCTTCCTGCTGCTTTTGTTTCACACGCGGCGCACTGCCGTAGATCTTCAGCATGTTGATGAGCTTCATTACGATGCGTCCGTCCTCGGGCGCACAGCGATAAATATCCTGTCCGTACTGGATCTCAAAATACCGTCCGGGGCTGAACGGCAGGGACGGGACATTTGCGACGGAAACAAAGAAATTCCGCGGCTCACCGTTCAGTACGGCATCGACGTTGAAACCTTTCTTCGTCAGCGTGACCGTGCCCTCACCGACCTCAAAGAATTTATTCTTCTTTTCGTTGATCACGGAAATGCGCACCTTCGCGGATATCTCCGTCTCGGTGCCGTTCGCAGCCTTATCCTGCTGTGCACCGAAAATTTTTCGGCTCCAGTCGGACACGTAGCGGAGCTCTTCCCCGTCGCCGCCGGTCTTTTTGAGGAAGCCGTATGCATCGGCCGTCTCCTCAAAGCCGCAGGCAGAGCAGCAAAGCGTACTCTTGCCGCGAAGCTCCACCGTAAACTCCCTCCCGCAATGCGGGCACATATAGAGCACATGCTCCAAACCGCGAATATCGTTTCCGTTCATATATTTACAGCCGAGTGCTTCCTGCTCCCTGTAGGCGTCAAACAGAAGCGCCTCATCCGTTCTCTGCTTCAAGGTCTCCATATCGATATTCGCAAGCTCCTCTTTCGAAAACAGCTTATATATGTCGATCTGAGTTCTGCCCGGACGCAGCCCCTTGCCCCATTTCGGCATGACGAAATACGTGCCGGATACCCTTGCCGCGTATATGTCGGCGTCGAGCCATTTCAAAAACTTATATGTAGCCGTCGGGATCGGCGTGGAAAGTCCGTCCTCACACATCAGCCCCGCGGGGTAGATCACAAGCGGTTCACCCGCATCGATCACGGATTTGATTCTCTTTAAGTCCTTCACGGTCGTCTGGAACTGCTGCTTCGGGATGACGCCCATTTTGTCAAGAAAACCCTTGATCGGCAGCGTGCTGTAGAAAGAATTACTGATGACAAAGGACATCGGGCGTTTTGCGGCACCGATGAGATTGACAAAGTCGAGCGCCGCCTGATGGTTCGCGATCACGACAAAAGGCCCCTTTTTATCCCGGATCTCATTTCTGAGGATCTGCCGCCGAAAGATCACTCTCGCCACGACCGCACAAACCGCCTGTGCGATCCGATACTGCAGCCTCCCCGGCCTCTGATAGCCCATAAAAATCCCCCTCACGGTTTATATTTCCCCTCAATATTAAATTATAGCACAAAAAGAAGAAAATGAAAAGGAAAAACGCGTTTTGCATCCGTTTTCGATACAAAACGCGTAGATATCCGGTTATTTCAGAAGATCGATCTTGTCGCTTTCTTCGAGTCCGATCGCATCGATCGCACGGTCGAAGATCGCTTTTGCTTCGTCAAGTCCCTTCGGATGATGCGCATCACTGCCGAAGTAGAACTTGCAGCCGCACTTTTTCGCGATGCGGAACATACGGAAGACCGTGTCCTCCTCGCCCTCTGCCGGGTTCATGTCGCTGCTGTTCAGCTCAATACCCACCCCAAGCTTTGCGGCCTTCGTGAACAGACGGATCATCTCGTCCTCAGGAATGCGGTTCAAGGTCTCCAGATATTCCTCCCTCGTCGGTGCGATGAGCCCACAGGCCAGATGCGCAATGCCGACCTTATGGAACGGCAGATCCATGTTAAGGACCGCGTCAAGCCGTCTGACCCATGCCTTTGCACGGTTTTCGGGAGATGCCGCATCCTCCTCGGTGATCGTATAGCCGCGCATGTGGAAATGTGTCGTCGGAATGATGATGAAGTCGAGCTCATCCATGCGCTCACGGGACACGCCGAGGGTCAGCTCCTTATTCAGCTCCGTCTCCACACCGAAAAGGAATTTGATCCCCTTTTCCTCGGGCAGCGGAAGCGCCTTTGTGATGTGTGCCCAGTCCTGCTTTTTGTACCAGTCGGACGCACCCTCCACCGTCTCGTCCCAGAAATGATCCGTAAGACAAACGGTCGTAAGGTCATTCTCCTTCGCGTAGCGCAGAATGCGCTCCGTCGTCTGCTCCGGGTCGTTGGAGCACAGGGAGATCTCGGAGTGGATGTGCAGATCGTGATCCACACTGTCCCCCCACATGCCGAGGTGCTTCTTCGGTCTGCCGATGACGGTCAGCGGCTTTCCCGTAAAGATCTCCTCCGCGTTTCTTGTGTAATCCTCAAAGCAGAGGTCGCGGTCTCTCACGATCGTCTTCGGGCATTTCACACCGATCTCGTACATCCAAACACCGTTGTAGCCGATCTCACGGATCTTCTTATACAGCGCCTGCCAATCGTTCTTGCCTTCACCGGGCAGCCAGTGACGTTCATTTTCGAAATCATAGTCCGAAACATGGAGCGTGACGATCTTGTCACGGAGCTTCTCGGCAAAACGGATGTTGTCCTCGATCAGCATATGATTCGTGTCGAAGCACACGCGCAGCTTGTCGTTTGCGGAGATCAGACGCAAAATCTCCTCCGCATTGCGTCCGAGACAGCTTCTCGGAAGATCCTCCACCGCGATGACCGCACCGACCTCGGCTGCGACCTCGGCGAGTGTATCGAGTGATGTCATTGCGCGCAGCATGTGCTCCTCGCGCGTCGCACCCGCCTCCGCCGCCGGTTCGCCGCAGGGGTGGATAACGAATTTATCTATGCCGATGTCCGCGCCCTTTTTCACATATTCGGAAAGTGTCTTCACCGTATAGGTGCGCAGCTCTTCGTCGAGCGACGCAATGTTGAAAATGTCTCTCGACGCAAACGGGAGATGATAGGACCAAAGATTCACGCCAAAATCCCGTGAAAGCTTTCCAACATATTTATGGTCAAGTGCCGGATATGCGCTAAACGGCAAAGAGATCTCAATATTGCGGACATTCGCCTTTATAAGTGCCTCAAAGCTCGCTTCATTTAGATCAAAAGCACAGCTTGAAAGTCCAACAGGATACATCGTTATGCCCCCTTATGTTTTTTCTCATTGTATCACCGCAAAAAGTAAAAGTCAATTTCATTTAGGATGTACAACAGCCGCTTTCCGTGCTATAATTTAATTACGCCGCTGCACGGATCGCGTGCAGTGACACATAAAAAGGAGGAATATTTATGGATTTTGAAGCAATGATGAAAATGCCGCAGGTCGCGGAGATCGGCTACAATACGTATGTGATCAACGAATACGGCCTTGACGCCATGTTTTTGATCGTCGGCGACGAAAAAGCATTGCTCATCGACACGGGCACGGGTGTGTTCGATCTCCCGATGCTTTTGAAAACTCTGACGGACAAGCCCGTGCAGGTCGTTCTGACACACGGACATCCCGACCATGCCGGTGCGATCGGCTGGTTCGACGAAGTCTACGCGCATCCCGACGATTTCGAAATGGCGCAGAGGCTCTCCTATGAAGGCCGCCGCATCTATGCAAAATCGATTTTAAGAATGAACCCGAATGCCCCTATCACAGCGGACTACACTGTCCGTTTTGAAAAGCAGCCGAAGCTGCTGCCGCTCTTTGAGGGTGAGACGATCGACCTCGGCGGACGCCATGTCATGGTCTTCGAAACACCGGGACATACGCCGGGCGGTCTGAGCTTTCTGGATGTCCGCGAGCGCATCTGCATTACGGGCGATGCCTGCAACGGAAACACGCTGCTGCTTTCCTTCGGCGGTGAGCCGCACCCGAAGCAGACACTTTCCACACTGCAGAAAACAGCGGAAAAGCTGATCTCCCTGGAGCCGCTCTTTGATCGTAACTATAACGGTCACGTCGGTTACGGCGGTTCCGCATTCTGCCTGCCGCAGCCGTACTCCGTTTCGCGGGACATGAAGTCCCTGTGTGAGGATCTGCTCGCAGGAAACGAAAAACCGGAGGAGCAGAGCTTTGACATCGGCGGCAAGGAAGGCAAAAGCTACCACGCCCTGCGCGGCGCCGCCGGCATCCGCTACACGGACGCAGCTGCGAAATAACTGCAAAAAGAAAGTCTGAAGAAGAACATTTCGTTCTCCTTCAGACTTTTTTATATTTCTGTTTCAAATCCGTCGAATGCGACCTCTATGCCGTGCGGGCGCATTCTGTCTTCGAGCTCCTTCTGCGTGCCGTGCAGGGTCCTTGCCATGCGGCTTTATAATTCAACAAAAATCAAAACCGTCGTTAATATACTCATCCAATCCCTATACCGGTATCCGACAGGCCGAACGGATATTCCGGAACGTACATCGTGCCGCTGCCGGCGGGGGAGCTGATCCTCAGATAGACCCGGATATCGCCGAAATGATCGACAAATACGGGCAGATCCACATTCACGCAAGTCTCGGAAACCGTTTCCTCGAGGCATTCGTCATAGCCGTACGCCTCGCGCTCCTCCTCGGGGATCTCCGAGAAGGTCATCTCGAATACCTCCCGCGCTCTTTCGCGGACCGTATCCAGAAATTCGGTCTCGGTAATCCCGATGCGGCGGAGCATCTCAACCGGCTCGATCGGCTCCATCGTCTCCGTGTCGATGTAGAACACGCTGTGCTCCTCCCAGTCGTAGGTGTACGCATAAACGTGCAGGAACAGAACGCCCTCGTATGCGTCGATCTCGTACGCTACGTAATCGTAGGACAGGAACTCGCCGATATCCATGGCATTGAATTCGCCCTCGATGATCGGCATATAGTCGGACAGGATCGCATCATTGATCTCCTCGAGTGCCGCATGATCCGAGCCGTAGAACTTCGGGAGCCTGTAACTATAAAGATAGGTCGTGTCGTATTGATCGGTGTATTCGCCCTCCTCACAGAGGGATTCGAAAACGTATCCGACCGCGCGGTCGCGGTTAAGACCCGTGAAGAAATCGTAATCGACCGCCCAAAAGCTCACATCCTCATCAAAGAACACATCGTCCGTGTCCATCAGATTGATGCCGAGCTCGTCGATATACCACTCGATATCGGCAATATACGGCTCCCCGCCGAAGCCGGCGCGCTCGGCATAGACCGCAAGGCCGGCACTGTTTCCTGCAAATCCGTAAACGCCCTTGTAAACCTCGATGGGCTCACCCGCATATTTCCGGAACAACCTAAATGTGCCGTCTTCCAAAAGCTGCAGATTCATGGCACTGATGCCGTTCCAGTACCCCCAGCTGCCGACCGCGTCGAAGTTGTGATGCTGCTCGTCAAAATCAAAACGCGCACTGTCGCCGAGCACCGAGCGCATCGTCTCAGCGTCGGTATGGCCGCCGGTCAGGCCGCTGTCGCGAATCAGTTCCTCTGTTTCACCGTTTCTGTCGAGCCGAACGCCGTCCGCCGTCAGACATATCCCGCAGGCTTCCGGCAAACCGTAATAGCCGTCCGGCCCCATGGACGAAAAGCGCTGGCTCTTGCCGCTGACTGCGTCGGCGTCCGTATCGGTATACCAGCCATCATCCGGCCAGAATTCCTCCGCCTCAAAGCTGCAGACGGAGCCCTCCATGACGCCAAAATATTCCAGCAGGATAAAGTCGTTAAAGCCCGTGATCTCGACCCACGTTTCGTCAAAATCCTCTGTCGGTGCTTCCGCACGGTAAATACCGTCGAAAACCGTCAGATCCTTGCCTTCATGCGGATGATCCGCCGGGAACGCATACGCGTCGAGCCCCTGACTCGGCTCCGGATCCGTATACTCCGTCTCGGTATCATCCTGAACGGAGGATTGTGCCGCACTCGACTCCTCTTTCTGACTCGACTCCTCGGCTTTCGGTTTCTTCGACACCGCGGATGTATTCTCTTTTACAGGGCTGCTTTGCCCCTCGGTCTCCTCACTTCCGCACGCCGCAAAGCCGACGGTCAGAAGCACGGCTAAAATCAGCGAGATCATTCGTTTTATCATAAGTATTTCCTTTCGGATAATCTATACGCATACCAAATCTTGAATTGATCACCCACATAACACATAGAAGATGACGGAAGCCGCCGGAGTTCCGGCCGCTTCCGTCCTATCTGTTAAGAAACTGTCACTTTGAATGCGATCGCTTCCATAGCAGATTCGTCTGCCCTGTCTTCGGTCAT
>JAGAOD010000194.1 GCA_017623855.1 Clostridia bacterium | reverse complement strand
ATTTGTTGTTCACGATGGTTTCGATCAGATTTGCGTCCTCTCCGCAGAAGACGTAGTCCCTGTCAAAACGGATGTGAACATCTAAGTTCTTATTCCATTGATGCCGGAAAATATATTTTTGTGCCAAAAACACAAGTCCCAGCAGCAACAGGAGAATGATGATCGTCAGCATTACTTGGACCAGTCCTCGGTCGGCAGCGGCAGGGAGGAGAGGATCTCTTCAATGACCTTCTTCTGTGCTTCGACCATGCCGGCGGAGCCGCTGAGCTGCAGACGGTGTGCCAGTACGGGAACGGCAACAGCTTTAATGTCTTCGGGTACGACGTACTCGCCGCCGCGCAGCAATGCGTATGCGCGGACGGCACGCAGCAGAGCGAGGCTGCCTCGCGGGCTGACGCCCATCTCCACGTTGGACCAGTTGCGGGTCGCCTGTACGAGGTCTACGAGATAGTCGAGCAGGACCGGATGAATGTAAACATCCTTAGCGAGACGCTGCAGCTCGAGAATATCCGCACCGGTGCAGATGCTGCCGAGTGTTTCAAGCGGCTCATCCTTCATAAAGCGGGTGAGGATCGCTTTTTCCTGCTCCTTGGAGGGTGCTTCCATGGAAATGCGCATCAGGAAACGGTCAAGCTGTGCTTCGGGGAGCGGATATGTACCGAGTGTTTCGATCGGGTTCTGCGTAGCGATGACAAAGAACGGTGCTTCAAGCTTCATGGTCTCGCCGTCGACGGTGATCTGACGTTCACCCATACATTCGAGAAGGCTGCTCTGTGTACGCGGTGTTGCACGGTTGATCTCATCCGCGAGCAGAATATTACAGAATGCCGGGCCGGGGCTGAAAATGAAATCGTTTTCCTTCTGATTAAAATAGTTCAGACCGGTCACGTCGCTGGGGAGCAGGTCGGGGGTGAACTGGATGCGGTTAAAGTCTGCACTGACGGACTTTGCGAGGGATTTAGCAAGAACGGTTTTGCCCATGCCGGGAACGTCCTCGATCAGAACGTGGCCGTCTGCGACCATTGCGGTGAGCAGCAGGTTGATGACCTTCTCGGAGCCGATCATGACCTTGCCGATATTTTCTTTGATGGAGGATAAAAGTGCTGCAGTTTCCATATCGTATACCTCTTTCTCGATTTTTAAGCAGTGCCGAACCGAAGAATACCTTCTTTGTAAAATCGTCGGTTAAGCGGTTAACTTTTCATGTAAATGATACATCATATTATATGGAAATGCAAGTGGACAGCATAAAAAATACGCCGCGAAGAAAAAATGAATTGAAAAATATGTCTCTTGCAAAAAACTCGTTTCTGACGCTGATTTTCAGGAAAAATCACTTGCAATTTGCAGGATAATACGATAGAATAAACATATTGTGGGCATTTGTGCCTGCGGTACGGTTTTACGACGGTAAATCGGAAGTTTTTCCGGTTTTCGAAGGACAGAAAGGAATTCTGTGTTATGAATATTCAGTTGACGGACAGGATCAAAGCGAATGCGAAATCCTTCTCCAAAGGACAGCGTTTGATCGCCAAATATATAGAAGAGCATTATGACAAGGTCGCTTTTATGACGGCTTCGAAGCTCGGTTCGGTCGTCGGTGTGAGTGAATCCACGGTCGTCCGCTTTGCAACCGAGATCGGTTATTCCGGCTATCCCGCACTGCAGTCCGCAATGCAGGAAATGATCCGCAATCGCATGACAAGCGTACAGCGTCTGGAAATGACCTCCGCAAATTATCCGATCGAGCGCTTGCTGGATGCGACTCTCGATCAGGACATCGATATCATCCGCAGAACGAAGGATACGATCTCCCACGAGGATTTCTACAAGGCAGTTGATGCGCTTGTGCCGGTAAAGCGTGTATATGTGATCGGCGCGGGCAGCTCCCTGGCTGTAGCTTCGTTCCTTTCTCACTATTTTTCTCTTGTTTTCGATTCCGTACAGCTGATCGACGCAGCCAGCGAGGCGCAGGCTCTGCAGCAGATCGTGCATATCGGCGAGGGTGATGCGATCGTGGGTATCAGCTTCCCGCGCTATTCCAAGCGTGTTGCGAAGTCCCTGAAATACGCTTCGGACCGCGGTTCGACGGTCGTTGCGATCACGGACAGCATGCTTTCCCCGCTTGCTGAGCACGCAGAGCATGTGCTGCTTGCAAAGAGTGACATGGTCTCCTTTGTCGATTCCTTAGTCGGACCTCTGGCGCTGATCAATGCGCTGATCGTCACGGTCGCCATCCGCAGAAGAGAGCAGGTCTCGAGAAATCTGCGTGATCTTGAGTCCATCTGGGACGAATACGGTGTATACGAAAAGGTGGAAGATAAATCCAATGACAAATAATTTCGATGCGGTGATCGTCGGCGGCGGTGCTGCCGGCATGATGGCTGCGATCACGGCAGCGGAGCTTGGAAAAAATGTTCTGCTGCTGGAAAAAAACGATAAATTGGGAAAGAAGATCCGTATTACCGGTAAAGGTCGCTGTAATGTAACGAACAACTGCGAGCCGCGTACGGTGATCGAGTCCACACCCGGAAACGGACGCTTTCTGTACAGTGCCGTGGAACGATTTTCTCCCGAAGATACGATGCACTTCTTTGAGGGGCTGCAGGTCCCGCTTAAGACGGAGCGCGGCAACCGAGTTTTCCCGGTGTCCGATAACGCACATGATATCGCCGACGCGATGGCGAAGCGGATGAAAGCGCTGCACGTTCCCGTTGTGCAGGGGAGCGTGCGCCGTGTGCTGACCGAAAACGGTGCGGTCTGCGGTGTGGAGACGGATAAGGAAAAGTATCTTTCGCCGGCAGTGCTTTTGGCATGCGGCGGTGCGTCTTATCCGGGAACAGGCTCAAACGGCGACGGTGCCCGGCTGGCGGCTGCGGTCGGACACACGGTCACACCGCTTCGTCCGTCCCTCGTAGCACTTGTGTCGAATGATCCCGATTGTCCGGCCATGCAGGGGCTTTCTCTTAGAAACTGCGGCGTTACGGTTCGGGACAACAAAAAGAATAAAGTTCTATACACCGATTTCGGTGAGCTTTTGTTTACGCATTTCGGACTTTCCGGTCCGACCGTTCTGAGCGCCAGTGCACATATGCGCGACATGGCGCCGGGCAGATATACGGTGGAGCTGGATCTGAAGCCGGCTCTTACACCGGAGCAGCTTGATCAGCGTCTGCTTCGGGATCTTGAAAAGAATAAGAACAAAAATTTCAGCAATGCGCTCGATGAGCTTCTGCCGCAGAAGATGATCCCCGTGATCATCGCGCGCAGCGGCATACCGCCTGAAGAAAAATGCCATACGGTCACGCGCGTTCAGCGTGCGGCACTGCTCGACGCATTAAAGCATTTTTCCGTGGATATTGCCGGATTTGCTCCGCTTGCGGGTGCGATCGTGACATCGGGCGGCGTCAGTGTAAAGGAGATCGATCCGAAAACGATGCAGTCGAAGCTGATTCCCGGGCTTTATTTTGCCGGAGAGATCATCGACGTAGATGCTTATACGGGCGGCTTTAATCTGCAGATCGCTTTTTCAACCGGATATACTGCCGGTATCAATTTATAAAAAGGT
>JAGAOD010000023.1 GCA_017623855.1 Clostridia bacterium | reverse complement strand
GTCTGCCGTTGCAGCGCCAAAACGCACTCTGCCAGTTCCTTCAGATCCTTTGGTGCACGAATGAGCAGCAGCTCCAGTTTGCCGTCACACAGATCCACCCGTTCCTTTGCCAAAGTCAGCACACCCCCTACAGAGGTAGAATTACTGATGGCACCGAACACAAATTCATCCTCGATCTCGGTACCGTCCGGCAAAAGAAAGCGCATATGCCATGTGCGCAGCTGCGAAAGCTCCTGAATGTCGCCAAGGACATAGGCGGCATGGCCCAACAGGTTTTTGGCATTCTGAGGTGTCAGGTAGCTGGCTCTTGTAAATATGCCGAAGGATGCCACATAGGAAAAGAACCTGCCTGCAAAAGTGCCCATATCCACATACATGGGCGTACCCTCTATAACATCCCGTGCCGCCTGCATAATGTTGGTGGAAAGCTGCAGGCTTGCCGCAAAGTCATTGGTAGAGCCTGCCGGAATATAGCCGATGGGCACATCCGCACCGGACTTCAGCACACCGGACGCCGTTTCGTTGAACGTGCCGTCACCGCCGCAGCAGACGATGCGCTCGACGCGGTCGGCGTAGCGGAGACATGCCTTTTCCGCGTCGCCCTGCCCTGCGGTGACATGCGTCAGCACGGTGAAGCCCGCGCGGTTATAGATATTCAGAATGTCCGCGAGCTGCCGTTTTCCCTTCTGCTGCCCGGCGTACGGATTGATGATAAATAAAAGCTCTTTCATGAAAAGACCTCTGGTATCAAATTTGCTGATATCAGTATATGCCCTAAAAATGAACAAACTGTGAGTAAAGTTATAATTATTTATTTTTTCCTTTGTTAATGCATTGTTCATAATTTTGTGCTATGCTCCCTCTTCGAAACGGAGAGATCGTCATGAAAGCGAAAATATCGTATAGTATATTCAGATTTATCAAGTGGTGTGTCAAGGTGTGCTACCCGAAAACGGAGCTCGTGGGGGCGGGGGCGCTGCCCGATGAGCCCGTCATCTTCGTCGGCAACCACTGTCAGATGAACGGCCCGATCGTCGGCGAGCTGTATATGCCGGACGAGCCCTATATCTGGTGCGCCGGAGAAATGATGCACTTAAAGGACGTCCCGGCGTACGCCTTTCGCGACTTCTGGAGTCAGAAGCCGAAATGGACGCACCCGTTCTTTAAGCTCCTGTCGTACATCATCGCGCCCGTGTCGGTCTGCGTGTTCAATAACGCAAGGACGATCGGTGTGTATCACGACGCGCGGCTGCTTTCGACGTTCCGCGGGACGGTCGAAAAGCTGAAAGAGGGCAAAAGCGTCGTCATTTTCCCGGAGCACGATGTCCCGCACAATCACATCGTCTGCGATTTTCAGGATAAATTCATCGACGTCGCGAAGATGTATCACAGAAAGACCGGCAAAGAGGTCGCTTTTGTGCCGGTCTATATCGCGCCGAAGCTCAGAAAGGTGTATTTCGGTGAGCCCGTGCGGTTTTCGGCAAGTGCGCCGATCGATCAGGAGCGCCGCCGCATCTGTACATATCTGATGGACGCGATCACCGGGATCGCCGAAAGCTGTCCGGAGCACACGGTCATCCCGTACCGGAATATCCCGAAAAAGCTGTACCCGAAAAACCGCTGAGGAGGACGGACATGAAAAAACCTATGGTCGATTACCGCGAATTTCGCCTGAGTAAGCTTAACGAGCCGCAGTTTTCCCACTTAAAGCTGCTTCTCGGCTGGGTGGGCTATTTCGCGCTCTACTTTTTAACCGAAAATCTGATCCCCGCGGAAAAGTGCCGCCCCGTACATATGTGGCTCGACGACGTGATCCCGTTCTGCGAGTGGTTCGTCATCCCGTACGTGTTCTGGTACGTGCTCATCGTGATCTCGCTCGGGTACTTCCTTCTGTACCGCGTGGGGCGGTTTAAGGAGCTGCAGACGTATATCATCATCACGCAGGTGCTCGCGATGATCTGCTACATCGCATTCCCCAGCCGACAGGATCTCCGCCCGACGGAATTTCTGAACGAGAATTTCCTCACGCAGATCGTAAATCTACTCTATACCTTCGACACGAACACCGGCGTCTGCCCGTCGCTGCATGTCGCGTATTCGATCGGCATCGCGTCCGTCTGGACGAAGGAAAAGAGCGCACACCCCCTGTGGCGCGCCTTTGTCGTCTTTGCGGTCATCATGATCTGCCTTTCCACCATGTTCATCAAGCAGCACTCGGCGGTCGACTTCTTCGCCGCCATCCCCGTCTGCCTCATCGCAGAAGGCTTCGTCTACCGCGACCGGTACTTCAAAAAGAATAAGCTTCAAAAAGCATAAGCATAAAAGACTCCGGATGTATGAAAACATGCATCCGGAGTTTGTGTTTTATAAGCTCACTCCGCGGGCTGTGCCGCAAAGCCTTCCGGGGTTAGACCGGTTTCTTTTTTGAATACTCTCGAAAAGTAGTGCGGGTCGGTATAGCCGCACATCTCGCCGATGTCCGCGACGGAAAGCTGCAGCCTCGTTTTGCTCCTCAAAAGCCGTTTTGCGTGCTCGATTTTGAGTGATGTGAGATACGCGCTCGGCGTGATGCCGCACACCGCGACAAATCTGCGGCGGATGTGGTCCTTGTTGTAACCGGTGGATTCGAGGAGCGCCGAAAGGGACAGCTGTGTGTCGTTATAGTGCAGTGCCAACAAGCGGCGTACGTCCTCTATGACAGGGTCGCGCTGTAAGGCGGTGTATTTCTCGGAGAGCAGTCGGAGGACGAGCTCAAGCATCAAAGACAGTGTGGGGTCATTTTTCTCCCCTTTGATGTAGCGATAAAACATCATCTGCATCATCACCGAGATGGCATTTTCGTTGTCATCCTCAAGAACGATGATATCCCGATTAGCGCTGTCGGTAAACGGTACGGTTTGATCGGTCTGAATGAAGATTTCCCTGTACCCGCCGTCGGAATAGCTCTGATGGGGAACATTCGGCGGTATGATGATAATACTGCCGGGATGAAATGCGTGCTGTACAGTATTGACGGTATGGGCGTTCTTGTTTTCCGAGATAACGGTACCTTCGCCCTCTGTAATGAGGGTGATCTCGCTTACGTCGTGCGTATGCGGCTCAATGCGTGTTGAGCCTTTCGGCAGAACGCCGATCGAAAGAATGGACATGCGTGCTCACTTCCTGTTTGAGTTAGCCGTATTATAACAGAAAAAGTCGTTTAAGTCCACCTGAAAAGTCTTTTTTATCCTAACTCTCCTGTCAGCATTTTGCTATAATGGCGGAGAACAGGGACACCCCCTGTGCTGAAAAGAGGTAATTTTATGCGAAAAGATTTAATAAACGGCCGCATTTTGCCGACGCTTGCCGTGTATTCCGTGCCGCTTATCGTCACGAACGTGGTGCAGATCCTGTTCCACGCGGCGGACGTCGCGGTGCTTTCCCTGATGGCGGGCGACCTCGCGGTCGCGGCGGTCGGTGCGTGCGGCTCGCTGATCACCCTGCTCGTCAGCCTTTGCTCCGGCTTTGCGACGGGCGCGAATGTGCTCATCGCGAAACGGATCGGCGCGAAGGATGAAACGGGCGTCCGCCGTGCGACGGGTACGGCCCTCGTCGTCGGCTTCGGCTCGGGTCTGTTCCTCATGGCGATCGCACTGCTCTTTGCGAGAAAGCTGCTCATCCTGATGCAGTGTCAGCCCGACGTGCTCGACATGGCGGTGCTGTATATGAAGATCTATTTCCTCGGCATGCCCTTTACGATGCTGTATAATTTCGTCGCCGCCATTCTGCGCGCCTCGGGCGACAGCGTGCGGCCGATGACGTATATGCTGATCTCCGGTGCGCTGAACGTGATGCTGAATGTGCTGTTCGTCGGTGTATTGGGGCTTGCGGTCTCCGGTGTTGCGATCGCGACGGTGCTTTCGAATGTCACGTCGCTCATCATGGGCCTTTTTGCCCTCGTAAGAAGTCACGGTATCTGCAAGGTCGAACGCCGGCATCTCAGAGTGTACCGGCAGGAGTTCCTCGAAATGCTGAAGATCGGCGTCCCGGCGTCCTCGGGCGGCATGTGCTTCTACATTTCGAACGTGATCATTTCCTCCACGGTCAACTCCATGAGCACGAATGTCATGACCGCAAACGCCATTGCGGGACAGTTTGACGGCTTTGTCTACACGGTCGGCAATGCGATCGCTCTCGCGACGATGACCATGGTCGGGCAGAATTTCGGTGCCGGACGGTTCGACCGCATCCGAAAGACCGTTAAAACGAGCGCAGCATACGCGACCGCCGCGAGCCTTTCGCTCGGCACCGTGTTCGTGCTCCTTTCCGAAATATTGCTCAATATCTTGACGGACAGCGCCGCGGTCGTTGCGATTGCAAAGGAGCGAATGATCTTCCTGTGTCTGACCTATTTCATCACCGCCGTCATGGAGGTGCTTTCGTTCACGCTGCATGCACTCCGCCGTCAGAAGTACGTGCTCATCGTCTGCGCGATCTGCGGCTTCGGCGTGCGCAGCCTCTGGACATGGCTCGTGTGGCCCCTGTACCCGACGCTTTGGATGCTGTTTGCAAGCTACGCCGCAAGCGCCCTCGTCGCGATCATCCTCTACGTCTGCATGTACCGCAAAACGATCAAAGCCTGCGAGTGCAGCGCGGCGTGAAATATGCCACCGCAAAGCGTTATCATATGCCGGTGCCGGTCGAATTCAAACTCTTATTTCAAGAAACCCGGGATCAGCTGAAACAAGAATCAAAATTTTCACTTCATAAAACAGAGTGTATGCCTATGAAGCGTACCTGAATATGCTTAGAAGAGATACTGAATGACAGATGTGTATCTGTCAGCCTGTCAGAGGATCTCGCGCAAAGATCTTACAGCATAAGGCTCGTGTGAAAGAGAGTTGTCGTTTTTTTGAATAAGCATATTTAGTTGACTTATAGCCTATCATAGTTTATAATTAGAATACAATCATATGATAGGGTGAATACTGATGAAAGAACTTATCAAAACGATTCGAACTAAAGCGAATATGAGTCAGGAGCAGTTTGCCGCGTCCCTCGGAACTACGGCTGTGTCCATAAACCGATGGGAAAACGGCAAATCCGTTCCGAATCAGATGGCGCAGAAGAATCTGTATCAGTTCTGTAAGGAGCACAATATAGACGTCGCTGAACTTGTGATTGATAGATTTTGTTTTGAGCATACTGAAAAAAGCGAAGGCAAAGAGATCTTATATCACGGTTCGAAAAAGGGGATTGCAGGCGATATTGCTCCAATCAGTCGTGCTGAATGCGACTTTGGACAAGGCTTCTATATGGGTACCGCAGCCTTACAGCCTCTTACTTTGGTGTGTGCCGAAGATAAACCTAAGTTTTATACGGTCGAGTTTGATTTATCCGGTTTGAAGATTCTGAAAGTCGGGATCGGCATGGATTGGGCTATGATGATCGCATATTACCGTAAACAAATGGAAAAAGTAAAAGGCACCGGGATTTACGAGAAGTATGCGCATTTTGCAGACGGATACGATGTGATTGTAGGCTGTATCGCTGACGATCGCATGTATACCGAGCTTGCCCGTTTCTTTAACGGAACGATTACGGATACAGCACTTCTTAAATGCTTATCGGTTTTGGATTTAGGTAAGCAGTATGTTGCTGTGACACAAAAAGCATGCGATCAAATCAGAATCGTTGAAGAACACGACTTGCATCTTTTGGAGCGTTTGGCACTGCAGGATAAGAGTGTGGCACGACGCGCAGAAGGAATTGCTCTTGCAGACGAGGTCGTAAAGCAATACAGACGAGAGGGACAGTTCTTTGACGAGATCCTTGGAGGCGTTTGATTATGAATGAATCCTTGAAACTGGCATTATGCGAAATGCAGGCGGAGCTGTTTGCTTTTTCCCGTGAAAAAGGCTATGCAAGTGAGAGCTTTATTAAGACCTTCATGTTGTCCGGTGCGGCGAAAGACCTTGATATGCCTTTCCATCACATGCAATGGGCCGGTATGAACTATCTGTTATCCCGGTTGGAAGAAGAGCACAGGGATGAATTGCAGACCGGTGCGTGTTATGATGCGGAAACCTTGTACTGGATCGGTTATCTTTATCGCTACTGGCATCTCTACACAGGGGAAAGCAGCAAGGCGATTTACAAACAAGCTCCTGCAAAGACAATGAATATCGTCTATCTGATGTATCATACCATGAGCCCGGAAATGGCTGTTGATCGATTAAAGGCGTCGTATAGGGAGATACACAAATAATATGTACACGCAGCTAAGAGCCGATGGGAATTTCTCATCGGCCTTTTGTCCCCCCGCATATAACAGACCACCCTCGCATAGTATGTAGCACTACATATGCGAGGGTGTGTTTTATGAAGCAGAGCGTTGATGACAGAGCGGCTATGCTCGGGGAATATATCGTGAAGAACAAGGCGACCGTGCGCCTTGCGGCGGGAAAGTTCGGGGTATCGAAGTCGACGGTGCACAAGGACGTTGCCCAGCGGCTCCGGCACGTCGACCTCGGGCTTTACAGGGAGGTGCGGGGTGTGCTGAGCGAGAACAAAGCCCAGCGCCATATCCGCGGCGGCATGGCAACAAAGCGGAAGTACGAACGGAAAAAGGGATAAAGAAACGGGGCTGTCGCAAAAGCAACAGTCCCGTTGGCTTTTATTTATGTTGCTGACCTGTACAGCAGCTCGGATAGTATTCCAAAACAGAACACTCAGCTCCCGGCAGGGGGATGCGAGGCCAGTCGGAGCGCTTCTCGGCAAGTATTCTTACATAGAACACTCAGCTCCTTGGCGGGGATAGTGTGAAAGGTCGATTCCCCCGATAATCGGGGGAAATGTCGGCAGAGCCGACAAAAGGGGACTGTTCCCGGCGAGGGAACGGTCCGGAGCCCCTTTCGCGTATGATCAGAGAGAATACACGCTCTGCGTGTATTCGTCCTCACATTGAGCTGCGTAAGCAGATCAATGTGAAGATTTTGGCAGCACATAGCGATCGTAGAAGCGATTGTAGTACTTTGTGAAGGACGGCTCGCCGGAGGATTTGACCTCGTTCGTGTAGCTGTGCATGTCCATGGAGTCTTCCTGAATCTGGATCATGCAGACGGCGATATTCGAGCAGTGGTCGGAAATTCTCTCGTAGTTTGTGAGAATATCGGAATGGACGAAACCGAGCTCGATGGTGCACTTGCCCTCCTGCAGGCGGCGGATATGACGCTTCTTGAGCTCAGCCTTCAGGCCGTCAATGACCTGCTCAAGCGGCTCGACCTCGATCGCCTGGCGCATGTCGTTGTCGACGAATGCATCCGTTGTGATGTCGAGGATCTCGAGAATCGCGTTCGTGATGATGCGAAGCTCCTCGGTCGCTTTTTCGGAGAACTGCAGGTTCTTTTCGTGGATCTCGCGTGCAACGCGGACAAGGTTCACGGCGTGGTCGCTGATACGCTCAAAGTCGCCGATGGTGTGCAGGAGCTGGGAAACGTCGTTGCTGTCGTCGTGGGAGAGATCCTTCGCGGAGATCTTCACGAGGAAGGAGCCGAGCTTATCCTCGTACTGGTCGACGATGCTCTCGTTCTTTTCGACCTCCAGTGCGACGTCCTCGTCGAACTTACTGAGAAGACCGACAGCGGACACGATGGTGTCGCGGACGAGCTCTGCCATCTTGCAGGTCACGTTGCGGCACTCAGCGATCGCGAAGGACGGGGAGCGCAGGATACGCTCGTCGAGGAGGATATGATGCTCTGTCTTTTCCTCGACAGCCGCACTCTTCTTGTCGCGGACGATGAGGTTCGCGAGCTTTTCGAGCACACCGCAGAACGGGAGCAGCAGGAAGGTCGTGACAACGTTGAAGATGGAGTGCACGACGGCGATCATAACAGCGGAGATCGGCGCGTTCGTGAAGGCAAAATGCACGACGGCGTCGACGGAATAGAATGCAATGAGGAAGATCAGCGAGCCGATGCAGTTAAACAGGATATGTACTGCGGTGACGCGCTTTGCGTTCTTCGAGGTACCGATGGAGGACAGCAGCGCCGTGATGCAGGTGCCGATGTTCTGACCGAGGATGATCTGGAACGCCATATTGAACGTGATGCTGCCCGTCAGTGCGAGGGACTGCAGGATACCGAGGGACGCCGCGGAGCTCTGGATGATCGCGGTGATGATGGTACCGACGAGGAGCGCGACGATCGGGTTATTGAGCATCAGGATGATCTCTTTGAACTGCGGCATATCGGCGAGCGGCTTGACGGAATCGCCCATGAGGTCCATGCCGAACATCAAAATGGCAAAGCCGACGCAGACCGAGCCGACGTCCTTCTTCTTGTCGCCCTTGATGAACATGATCAGAACGATGCCAATCAGCGCAACGATCGGGGAGAAGTTGGACGGCTTCAGGAGCTGAACGAATACATTTTCACTCGAAATGCCGGACATACTGAGGATCCAGGCGGTCGCTGTGGTGCCAATATTCGAGCCCATGATGACGCCGATGGACTGGCTGAGGCTCATGATGCCGGAGTTAACGAGACCGACGAGCATGACCGTCATGGCCGAGGAGGACTGGATCGCGATCGTGATGCCCATGCCGAGCAGCAGCGCCTTGAAGCGGTTGGAGGTCATGGAGCGGAGCACGGACTCGAGCTTGCCGCCGACCATCTTTTCAAGACTCGTGGAGAGCACGTGCATGCCGTACAGGAAGAAGGCAAGACCGCCGAACAGAGTGATGACAGAAAATATGTCCATAAATGAACGACTCCTTTTCTGAAAATTAAACACGGACTTTACAGGAAACTTACTATTTCTTTACCGTTGGATAAATTCTACCATAATTCAGGGTGGAAATTCAATATATTTTTCAGAAATTGCAGAGGGGTGTGTTTTGGACAATAATATTGCAGGGGCGGGTGACTGTTCGTCTCCCGCCCCTGTAAGGATCGTTTGTATATTTATATATCAACGCATTTATTTAATGTTGATGACGTACTGACCGCTTACGCTGTCCATGGTATACAAGCCGTTGGGCAGGGAGGAAATATCAATGATGAAATATCCGTCCATCGTCCGTTCGATGGGAAGCGATGTGAAGGTGTCAGCGTCATACAAAAAGTACGGTGTGATCATGGCGACATTTGTTGTCACATATTCCGTTCCCTCGTATTCGCCGTAAGTAAGGGTCTCCTGATTGCGGTTCGAAAGGAGCAAAAATCCCGTCTCGCCGTAATTCTGCGATTCGTCATAAATATGAACGGTGAAGGGCGTTTCGGCAATGGTCGCATTGAACCGTGCCATGCTGTCATAAATGTCGGAATAATCTGAGTTCCATATATCGGGGAAGGTTATTTCGAGCTTACTGATCGGAATATCCATGATGGTCTCGATGCTGTTGAGCTCGGGCATTAAATAAGGGTTGCCGTATCCCAAAAGTCTTGTAGCATACGACTTGATCTGATCTTTTCTTGCATCCGCCCGCATATCCCACTCGTCACCGACGAGAACAAGCTTTTCGCCGTTTGTGCGATCGACCGTCAGCGGCATGAAGTCGGAATAACCCAGACGGGCGTACTGCGAATCGTTCTGATTGCCGAACTGAATCTCATCGTAGAGCCAAATGCTTCTTTCGGACAGTGTCTGCGGCGCACATTCCAGAACCTGACGGCTGAGATCCAGAGCGAACAAGCCGTCGAGATTCGTGACCTCGGACAGCGGATATTCGAAGCCGCTCAGATTCTGAATAATATCGCCGGTGCTTTCGCTGTCGCTCCCATTATCGGTACTGTCGTCATACCCTGTATCGTAGTCGCTGCCGGCATCATATCCGTCGTCATATGTATTGTCATAGCCGCTGTTATAATCGGTATCCGGCACGGCGGGATACGTCTCTTCCGGATAATATCCGTCGAAGGAAGGACGGGACGGATTGTTGGCGGCTAACACGAAAGTGATCACCATAACGCAAACGCCCACGATCAATACAGGCTTCGGGAGAGGCCAGTTGAGCGAAACCTTTTGCTTTACCAAAAAAACGATCAGCAGCGCAACAGCGCAAAGTACAAAGATAAATGTATACCCCGAATCGGGTCCGAAACGAGAGAGACTTGCCTGAACCACAGCTGCAACCGTGAACGCGAAAATATACATCAATGTAAGGAGTCTGAGCAGAATTTTTAAGGTCTTCATGAATATCCCTTCCTCGGTGTATTTGATCTCAATTTGTACTATCATTATATTTGCGGAATATTGGCTTGTCAAGAAAATGACGGGTGCCTCAAGATGTTTTGAGAATTTTCCGAATTGCGTTTTGCGCTTTAGTGCGCTATAATAAAAGAAGAAAACAAAGAAGGGGGATCACGGTGAAGATCTGTGCCGTTATCGTTGCTGCGGGCAATTCCACGAGAATGCTCAGCGGCGGCGCTTCGAAGCTTTTGATGAAAATAAACGGGGAGCCGGTTTTGCGGCGCACGCTTTTGGCGTTTGACCGTGCGGCGTGCATCGAAGAGATCGTCGTCGTGACCCGCCCGGTCGATTTCGACGCGGTGAAAGCGGCGGCTGAGGGCATCAAAAAGCCCGTGCGCATCACGGAGGGCGGCCGCGAGCGGCAGGATTCCGTCGCAAGCGGCGCGGCCTTGTGCCCCGATGCCGACTTCATCGCGGTGCATGACGGCGCAAGGCCGATGATCACCCCGGCGCTGATCGAAAAGGTCTGCGCGGACGGTGTGCGGTACGGCGCCGCGACGCTCGCCGTGCCCGTGAAGGACACCATGAAGGAAGCGGACGGCGGGGAATTCGTCGCCGCCACGCCCGACCGCGCGAAACTCAGAGCCATTCAGACCCCGCAGGTTTTCAGCCTGCCGCTGTACAAAAAGGCGCTCGACGCCGCAGCGAAGGCGGGGAAGAAGTACACGGACGACTGCCAGCTGATCGAAAACGCCGGCGGCAGGGTGTACCTCACAATGGGAGACTATCGGAATATCAAGATCACCACCCCGGAGGATATCGCGGTGGCGGAGGCTTTTTTGAGATTTTACGAGGAGGATGACGTATGAGGATCGGACACGGCTATGACGTACACGCGCTCGTTGAGGGGCGCGATCTGATACTCGGCGGGGTGAAGATCCCGCATGACAAGGGGCTGATGGGCCATTCGGACGCGGATGTGCTCGCACATGCCGTTTCGGATGCGCTGCTCGGCGCGGCTGCGCTCGGCGACATCGGCGTGCTGTTCCCCGACAATGACCCGCAGTACGCGGGCGCGGACAGCCTGAAATTGCTTTCCGCCGTCGTCGCGGCGGTGCGCAGAAAGGGCTATTCCGTCTCGAATATCGACGCGACCGTCATCGCCCAGCGCCCGAAGCTGCGCCCGTATATTGACGAAATGCGCCGCAATTTGGCGTCCGCCTGCAACCTCGACCTCGACGCCGTCAGCGTCAAAGCCACGACCGAAGAGCACCTCGGCTTCACCGGACGCGGAGAAGGCATCTCCGCCCATGCGGTGTGTTTGCTGGTTTAACTCGCGAAGCGAATAAAACTCTGCCGCAGGCAGAATAAAACTGCGAAGCAATAAAACTCGCCGAACGGCGAATAACACTTTGCGCCAACGCCCCGCCGCCCTACACACCCCTTCTGCAAACCCTCAGACTGACAGGAATAAATGGTGGTTTGTTAAATATTTAACAAACTATGCAAAAACCGGGACGAGGTTAAGGGGGGGAAAAGAGAGGGGTACGGCGTGCCTTGTAGGGCGCAAATCGCTGAAGCGATTGTATGGGCTCGGCTCCCGCCGCAAAACAGGCAACACCGTATGGGCACAAATCGCTGTAGGGGCGCAAATCGCTGAAGCGATTGATCGGTCTCCCGTCCCGTCAGACCACCGCGTTTTCGGGACGGGGAACCCGTCCCCTAC
>JAGAOD010000193.1 GCA_017623855.1 Clostridia bacterium | reverse complement strand
TCCTCCTGTGTGAATTTGCGGTGAGGCTTTCCTTTTGGTGCACCCATGCTCTCAACTCCTTTCCTGTTTTTATTATACAAAAAAATAGACACCACCAAAACTTTCGTTTTTAATGGTGTCTACTTTTATTTTACAGATGCACAGAGCATTTCTGTGCCGGATGATTTTTTATGTTATACAAACAGCTCCGGATCGACACGCCCGCCGTTTTGGTAGATCTCAAAATGCAGGTGATTGCCGAAGGAGTAGCCGGTGTTGCCGACATATCCGATGACCTGTCCCTTGTCGACCCACTGACCGGACGTTACGGCAACCTCGCTCATGTGTGCATACAGTGTGGAGTAGGTACCGTCGTGATAGATCGAAACGTGGTAGCCCCAGGAGTTGCCCCATTCGTCCGTGCTGTTCGCGATCATGACCGTGCCGGAACGGGATGCAACGATCGGTGTGCCGCGCGGTGCGCCGACATCCAGACCGTAGTGTCCGTTGCCGAAGGTATCCGTGATGTAGCTGTAGCCCGGAAGCGGCCATGTGAAGCTGTCGGACGGCGGCTCGGGTGCTGCCGTCGGCGTAACATCGGGTGCTTCGGTCGGCGTAGGCGTCGGGGTCGGTGTCGGAGTGGCGGTCGCGCCCGGCTCTAACGTCGGCGCAACCGTGGGCGTCGGTGTGGGAGAGGGCGTCGGTGTAGCACGTGCCGCTTCCTCCTGACGGCGCTTTTCCTCGAGGAAAGCAGAGATCGCATTTGCGATGTAATCGGCTTCCTCGCTTGTTCTCTGCAGCTGATTCTGCGCAGAACCCTTTTGGTCGCGGATCTATTCCAGAAGCGCGTTGTTTTCGACGATCAGACGGTCAAGCTCTTCCTGACTTGCTTCAAGGAGCTTTTTCTCCTCGGCGAGCGTGGTTTTCTGCTCCTCGAGCTTGGTGCGCTCCGCAGACGTTTTCTCCATGTAATCGGAAACCTCGTCGATCAGCCGCTTGTCGTGACGGGTGATGCGTGTAACGAGCTCCGTGCGTACAGAGAAGTCGTGCAGGCTTTCCGAGTTAAAGAGGATCTCCAGCGTGCTGACCTTTCCGGCAGCATACAGTGTGGCGAGGCGCTTCTTCAAAAGCTCCATGGTGTCCTCGATCTCCTTGGCGGATTTCTCGAGATCCAGCTCGATCGCCTTGATGCTGGTGTTTAAGACCGCGATGTGGTCGATCGCAATGTCGATCTGCGTTTCGACGGTCTTGATCTTTTCACTGAGAACGATCTGATATTCAACTTTTTCGGCTTCTTCTTTTTGGAGGATCGAGATCTGATCCTCCAAAGCGGCTTTCTGCTGAGCCAGAGCCTGCTGCTGTTTCCGCATCGTGTCGAGATCGGATGCATGTGCCGCGGGCGCCGCAGCGAAAAGCAGGACAGCAAGCAGCAAAGCCGTTAAACGTGTGTATGTTTTATGTAAGTGATTCATCAAAATTTCCTTTCGGTTTTCTGTAAATCGCACAACTTCGCATTATTAACTTAATTATAGACCCAATTCGACAACATATAATTCCCTGTGGGAATTAAATTCTTAAAACCGGCTGGAAATGATTTGAAAATTTGCGATTTATTGACAAACTGTGAACGAAAAACTTGGAGGAAATGTCATATTATTGAAAAATCTTTGGAAAACATCTTGATGTTATTTTGCGTTGCTTGCAGCAACGGACAGTGAAGGGTATAATGAGGGCAAGAAAACGACCAACAACAGGAGGGATCCTATCTTGCTCAATGAAAACATAAAGGCTTTGCGTAAGAAAAAGGGGTTTTCGCAGGAAATGGTGGCCGAAAGGCTTAACATTGTGCGGCAGACCGTATCGAAGTGGGAAAAGGGCTACTCTGTGCCGGACGCCGAAATGCTCGAGCGTTTGGCGGAGCTTTTTGAAGTGTCCGTCGTGGAGCTTTTAGGAAAGCCGGAGGGAAAAGCGAGTGCAGCGGAAACAAGCGAGATCGTACAGCAGTTGGTACTGCTGAATGATCATCTGGCGCGGCAGAGCAGAATGAGAAGGCGGATGTGGAAGTGCGTAGGGATCGTGCTGCTGAGCTTTGCGATTATCATTGCATTAATAATGATCCTGTCGATGGGTGCATTCAGTGTTGTTACGAATACCGCGAGTGAAGAGCGGATCACATACGAATTGCTTTGTACGCTGGACGGAGAGGAATACCTCTATACGATCGTCTGCGATGGGCAGTATCAGATACTGGAGGCCGGCGGCGATGCATGGATCGCAAACCATGTGCAGACGGAGCAATACGGCGACGCTAATGTGCTGATGGCGCAGATCGAGGATTATTTCGAGGATAGGAACGGTACCTGCGAAATTGCAGAGGTCATATCTCCCGCAAGAAAGCCGTAAAACCAAAACGGGCTGCTGCAAAAAGCAACAGCCCGTTTTTCAGATATTCTCTTTCAGCCAGTTCTCAATGATCCTGTCGTCACCCGCGTCCATGAAAGCGTGCCCGCTTTGTTCGGAGACGGTCAAGGTGCAGCCGTGCGCGGCGCAGAAGGCGTCCATGACCTCGCGGCTCTGCAGGTCATCCTTGCCGCCGTACAGAATGGCAGTCGGAATGGGCCAGTTTTCAACGGGGTGCGAGCGGACAAACTGAAAATAGTCCCATCTGAGGGGATCGACCGGATTGTCGATCCCCTTTTCTTTTTCGAGCCGCTCCTCGGTGATATCAAACCAAAGCATCATCTGCCGCACGAGGTATTCCATGTCAAGAACAGGGGACTGGAACAGGCATTTTTGAAACGGCAGCGCAGAGTAGGTCTGCAGGCTGAAATAAGCGCCGAGGCTGCAGCCGTAGAGGGAAACGTTTTTATAGTGTGCAAATGCCCAATCGGCGATCTTCTTCAGGTCGCGCATGCCGTTCCAAATGTCGCAGCGGTCGGGCTCATTTTTGCGTTCGCCGTGCTCGGGCAGATCAAAGCTGAGGGTTTGATACCCTTTGCTTTCTGCAATCCGTGCAAAGCTCTCCGCGTATTCCTTCTGCGACATCTTGCCGTGAACGTGGATGTAGAGCTTATTGGACTCGACACCCCACAAAACAGCAGGAATACCTCCGATCCGTAATTTTTGCTGTTGCATTGTTTTTTCTCCTTAAAACAGAATGTGCGTGCGGTTTCCTGCACGCACATGGGGATTATTCGCTGAAGATCTTTGTCGCGTGCTCGGTCTCAAACTGCTTGCTGTGCAGCTCGGCGTAGTAGCCGCCAAGAGCCAAAAGCTCTTCGTGTGTGCCGCGCTCGATGATCTTGCCGCCGCGTACCACGAGGATCACGTCTGCGTGACGGATGGTGGAAAGACGGTGTGCAATGAGGAACGAGGTGCGGTTTTCGAGCAGTGTGGAGATCGCATGCTGAATGAGCTCTTCGGTTTTCGTATCGATGGAAGCGGTCGCTTCGTCGAGCACGAAGATACGCGGGTCAGCAAGGACCGCACGTGCAAAGGAAATGAGCTGCTTCTCACCGGTGGAGAGCTGGTCGCCGCCTTCACCGACGTCGCTGTCATAGCCCTTTTCCATGCGCATGATCGCGTCATGTGCACTGACGAGCTTTGCTGCTGCTTCGATCTCTTCGTCTGTCGCGTCAAGCTTGCCGTAGCGGATGTTCTCGCGAACGGAGCCGGAGAACAGGTGCGGCGTCTGCAGAACATAACCGATGTTCGAGTGCAGCCACAGCGTGGAGCGGTCGCGATAATCCTTACCGTCGACCAGAATGCGGCCGCCGGTCGGCTCAAAGAAACGGCAGGCGAGGTTGACGAGCGTACTCTTGCCCGCGCCTGTTTCGCCGACGATCGCAACGGTCGTGCCGGCGGGAATATCGAGGTTGAAATGCTCGAGAACATTTTCAACGCCGTCGGAATACATGAAGGTCACGTCCTCGAAGGTGATGTGGCCCTTGAGCGGCTCCCAGTTTTCGCGCTTCGGATCGAATGCGGTGCCGTACTTTTCGATGACCTCGGGTGTGTCCTTAATGAGCGGCTCGCGGTCGAGCAGGTCCATCGTACGCTCGATGTTGACCTGCGTGGAAATGAAGTCCGCAGCGCTTCTTGCAAGGTTCTGGACCGGGTCGGCGATGATGAGCGCGTAGTTGATGAAAATGGTCATCTGACCGATCGTGATCGTGTCAAAGAGCACCATGTTGCCGCCGACGGTCAGCACCATGCCGACGCCGATCGCCGTAATGAACGCGACGAGCGGCCAGTAGATGGAGTGCAGGCAGGTCACGTGGATGGAGGAACGGCGCATATCCTCGGTAACACCCTGAAAGTTCTTGTCGTTCTTCTCCTCGATGACCATGGTCTTCGAGGTCTTTGCACCGGAAATGCCCTCGTTGTAGTGACGGGTCACTTCGGCGTTAATGGCACGTACCTTGCGGTTTGCGGCAAGGATGTGCTTCTGGAAATACAGGGAGATCACTGCGATGATCGGGATCAGCGCGATCAGGATCAGCGCAAGACGCCAGTTGACGTTCAGCATGACGACGACGCAGAGGATTATGTACGCAAGGCTCCAGAATACGTCGACAAGGCTCCATGCGAAAACGGTGCCGATCTTGCCGGTATCACTCATAACACGCGCCATGATCGTGCCGACCGGCGTCGTGTTGTAATAGGAAAAGTCGAGGTTCTGCAGGTGGTCGAACAGCTTTCTCTTTAAGTCGCGCCCGAGGTACATTTCGACCTTCAGTGCGAAGATCGCCATGGTGATCGTACCGCAGGTCATGAGAACGGTCAGTGTGATGTGTGCGATCGTGAAGGCGCCGAGGCCGTCCGTCGAGCGCGGGATGATGAAGTTATCCATCGCGTAGCCGGAAAACAGCGGCGTGATCGTGTCGATGCCTGCACACAGAAGCATGGTCGCGACGATCGCGAGCATCTGCTTTTTATACGGCGCGAGGAACGGAAGGATCCGTGCCCACGTCTGCAGGGATTTGTTTTTTGTCTTGTTTTTCATATTTTACTCCTCCGCTTATCAGTCAGCAGAGCGCTGTGTGTCGTAAATGCGCTTGTAGATACCGTCCGCATTGGCGAGCGTTTCGTGTGTGCCCATCTGCACGATACGGCCCTTGTCCATGACGATGATCTGATCCGCATTCATGATCGTGGAGATGCGGTGCGCGATGATGATCGTTGTGCCGTGTACGTTTTCGTTGATGGAGCTGCGGATCTTTGCGTCCGTTTCCATGTCAACGGCAGAGAGCGAGTCGTCGAAGATCTTGATCGGCGTATTCTGCATCAGCATACGAGCGATCGCGACACGCTGCTTCTGACCGCCGGAGATCGTTACGCCGCGCTCGCCGATCTGGGTGTCGTAGCCCTCGGCGAAATTGTCGATCGTATCGTCGATGACGGCCATGCGTGCGTACTTGCGGACGCTTTCGAGGTCGTGGCGGTTTGAACCGTCGGAGATCGTTTCCTTGAAGCTCTTGGAGAACAGGAACGGTTCCTGCAGAACGATGCCGATGTTGCGGCGCAGATGCGGCAGAGCGATGTCCTTAATGTTGATGCCGCCGATGGTGATCTCACCGGAGCCCTCGGGGAGCTCGTACAGACGGTCAAGGAGATACGTCAGTGTGCTCTTGCCGCTGCCGGTGGAACCGAGAATGCCGAGCGTTGTGCCGGCCTTGATCTTGAAGTTGATGTCGTGCAGGACCTCACCGGAGGTGCCGTACGAGAAGTTGACGTTCTTGAACTCGATGTCCTGGTTCATGTTGGGCTCGCTGCAGTCGCCTGTGTCCTTTTCGGGCTCAGCGTCGAGGATCTCAAACAGACGCTTCGAGCTGACCGTCGTTTTCGAAAGCTCGCCGAGCAGACGGCCGAGGCTTCTTGTCGGCCAGACCAGCATGGAGTTATAGGAGATGAACGCGAGGTATTCGCCCTCTGTGAGGTTGCCGTTTACGACAAACAGGATGCCGCTTGCCATGATGGTGATGACCTGAATACCGGACAGGAGGTCGCCGAGACCCCAGTTCGTACCCATGACATAGCCGAGCTTGACCCACATTTCGGAGAACAGGTCGTTCTGCTTGTTGAACTTGTCCTTCTCAAAGCGTTCACGGCCGAATGCGCGGACAACGCGGACACCGGTCAGATTTTCCTGTACGATCGCCGTCAGATAACCCTCGGCTTCGTCCGCGTCCTGGAACTTTTTGCCGACGATGCGGAAGAAAACGAGAGAATAGGTCAGCACGATCGGGATGAAGATCAGCGCGATGAGTGCCAGCTGTACGTTCATGGAGAACATGAGGATCATCGGGGTGATGATGAACAGCGTGACACGAAGCAGCTCGGACAGCTGGCCGCTTAAAAAGTTTCGGATCAGCTCAACGTCCTGTGTGCAGCGCTGGATGATGTCGCCGGTCTGATTCAGATTGTGCCATGCATAGGGCAGACGCTGAATATGGGAAAACAGCGTGTCGCGGATCTTCTTCGCAGTGCCCTCACAGCCCTTGGCGAGATTGATACGGGAGACGTACATCGTGCTGTGGGAAATGAGGGAGAATAAGACGGAGACGACGGCGCAGAGAATGATATTCTTCTGCAGGAAGGCGCGTCCGCCGAGGGATTCGATCCAGCTTGTCAGAAACGTCGGCAGGCTGAACGGTGCGTCATTGATTACGGAGTCAACCGTGACACGGATGACCTGCGGCGTCATGTAGTTTGCAAAAACCGACAGGACCAAGGCAATGAGCGCAATGATGAAGTGGTGGCGCAATCCCTTTGTAAAAGGGAAGAAGCGCAGAATGTTGGTTTTTTGATTTTTTTTCACACAAATCAACCTTTCCGAATGTATGCGGGAAACAGCCGCCGCGCCGTTTCTCCCCCAAAATGGCATACATTCACACTACGCCGAAAGCATAGCGAAGCCGGGATCAAGGCGTAAAAACGCTCTGTCCCTTTACTGATGAACCGGCCGGTATCACGGAAGCCGACCTTCATATCTGTGCATGCAGATACATATTAAATATGACGGTATACTCAATTTATCATGGAGCGGGATAAAAGTCAACGGCTCGGGTGTATATCCTTCCGTTTTACAGGAAAATCTATGGATCTGTATGAAAAAAATACTTGCAGAGTATTGATTTTTCTTGTGATGCGGAGTATAATAACGCTACACGTAGTTTTGAAAACTAAATAAAGTGTTTTTTGAACAAAGGAGAGAAAGCGAATGAGCAGCACACAGGCTTGTGCAATGGAACGCACATACGGCAGAAGGGTGTGGAGAAAAGAGGAAAGGGAACGGCTGCGGCTGCCCATGTATTCCCTCGGTGAGGAGCTGTTTTCAGCCATATCGCACGGCGCAGCGGCACTGTTCGGTGTTGTGACCTTGATCCTGCAGCTTGTTTTTTGCGAAAAAACGCCGGTCACGGTGGTCAGTGTCAGCATTTTCGGCGGTACGATGACGCTTCTGTACACGGTCTCCACGCTGTACCATGCGCTGAAGGTGAACCGTGCTAAGGTCGTGTTCCGTGTGCTTGACCACTGCACGATCTTTCTTCTGATCGCCGGAACGTATACGCCGATCACGCTGTGCTGTCTGAAGGGCGTGACGGGGCTCATCCTGTTCTCCGTTGTGTGGATCGCCGCGATCGTCGGGATCGTGCTGAACGGAGTCAGCGTGGAGCGCTTTAAGACGGTCTCCATGGTCTGCTATCTCTCGATGGGCTGGGTCGTCATTTTCGCAATGAAGACCGTGCTGCGCGAAGTGCCGCCCATGGGGCTGTGGTTCCTGCTGGCAGGCGGCATCGCCTACACGCTGGGTGCCGTCGTCTACGGCTTCGGCAAAAAGATCCCGTATATGCATTCTGTCTGGCATCTCTTCGTATTTGCCGGCAGCGTGTGCCACGCAATCACCGTATTTACGATCGTCGTCTGATGCGGCAAAACGGTTATAACTGAATTCGGGTGTTGCATACACCGTCCTTTGGAGGCTACAATGAAAGGTAGTGAAAAGGACGGTGTTTTTTATGGAATATACAGGAAAGCTTCTCGGACAGGAATTGATTGACTGGGCGATCCGCGGTGCCGAGACTGTGTATAAGGGTCAGATCTCCGTGATCGTGGCGGACAGATTTGCGAATATGCATCCCGGTGATGCCGGAAAAACACCGCTCGCGCTGACGTATTATGTGCCGAAAACGCAGGAGGGCGCGCATGCTGCGAAGACCTTTATCATCGACGGCGTGGGGTACGATTACTGGGCACTGCCGTGGGAGCGCCTCGAGGGGATCGCGGACATGGAAGAGACCATAGCCTTCGTCCTTGCCGAGGGCGAGGTCGTGTGGGCGGAGAGTGAGGAGGACAGGGCGCACTTTTATGCGCTGAAAGAGCGGCTTTTCCGCAATCTTTCCGATATAAAGTATGTCTGCCGCATTTTGGCGGATCGGCTGAATGAAGCCATGGAGATATACAAAAGCATGTCGTTCGAGGATGACATCGGAAAGCTGCGCATGGGTGCACGGTTCGTCGGAGAGAGTCTGTCGGATGCGATCGCCGCGGTGAACGGAACGTATATCAAGTGCGGCGAGCACGGGACGGACGATCCGGTGCCGCTTCTGAGCCGTTTGCGCCGCGTGCCGGACGGGTATATCGACCTGCAGAAAAAGCTCTGCACGGCAAAGGACGGAGAAGAGCTTACCTCGCTGTGCCGCGGGATGATCCGCACCGTGCGCCGTTTTCTGACGGAGCTTCTGCCGGAACAAAGACCCGAAAAGACGGAATATCCCGTCGGATGGTATGAGGAGCTGATCTACACCTGGCGCCGCATCAAATATTTCTGTGACCGGGGAGACGCCGCGAACGCTTTCGGCTGGGGTGCGTATCTGCAGCTTGACATGCGCGTGCTCGGCGATCTCCTGACGGACGATGAGCAGAACATCCTGCGCGATTTTGACCACGAAAACCTGTCGCGCTTTGCGGAACGCGCGGAAGAAGTGAGAGCACTCGTCCACACACGTTTGCGGGAACGCGGCGTGCGGATCTGCGAATACGAAACACTCGACGCATTTCTCCGGGAGAACGGATATGATGAAGTATAAAAACGCCGCGGATGTTCTGCCGGATAAGCTCCTGCGGGAAATTCAAAAGTACGCGTCGGGCGAAGCGATCTATATTCCGCGCGCCGAAGAAAAGAGCGGCTGGGGTACGAAGAGCGGCGCGCAGGCGTATTACAAAAAGCGAAACGAAGAGATCTGCTCCCGGTATGCGGCGGGGGAAACGGTGGGCACGCTTGCGGAAAGCTTCGGCCTGTCGCCGAAGAGTATCCGGAAGATCCTTTATACCGGCCGCAGCAGGGCGGATCGGAGCGATGGAAGAGGGGGCCCCGATGAAGATCCAAAGATATAAGCACGATTCCGAAAATTCGTATGCACTCGGCGCGGCACTGACGTATGAGCTTGTAAGCAATATGCCGGCGTATGCGCGCCGCGTGTTCATACGGTCCAATATCACAAAAACGGCGGCGGTCACGGAGCTGCTGTCGATGTGCCGGAACAAAAGAATCCCTGTCACAGAGAACGACAAAGCGTTCAATATTCTGTCACCGAAGGGCAACTGCTTCGTGATCGGCGAGTTCAAAAAGCCGTGCTTCCCGATCGGGAACGCCTCGCATATCGTTCTTGTCAATCCGTCGGATGCGGGAAATCTGGGAACGATCCTCAGAACCGCCGTCGGCTTTGGGATCGATCAGGTCGCCGTTGTGCGTCCTGCCGTGGATGTTTTCGACCCGAAGACCGTGCGTGCCTCCATGGGTGCGGTGTTCCGTGCTCGCGTGCAGTATTTCGATTCGATCGAAGCGTACAGGGAGGCTTTCCCGGAAAACAGGCTGTATGCATTCATGCTGAAAGCGAGCCGCCCGATCGGCGAGGTCGAAATACGGGAGCCGTACTCACTTGTGTTCGGAAATGAAGCGACGGGGCTGCCGGACAGGTTTGCAGAGTTTTGCGAAAGTGTCGTTATCCCGCATTCGAACGGGATCGACAGCTTAAATCTGCCGATCGCCGCCGGCGTCGCGATGTATGAGTTCACAAAAGAATACTGGCATCAAACAAAACGGAATACTTAAACCGGATATCACAGAGATCCGCAGGGATGTTTGCTTTCCCTGCGGATCTTTTTTGCATATGCGGATGGGAAAACAGCATAGAATGAACAGCAAAAGGAAGTGAGTAAATGTACGGCATTATTCATTTGAAACGCTGGCTGCGGTACGGTCTCGCGGCGCTTGTCGTCTGCGTCGGGGCTTGTATCGGCACGGTTCTGGTCACGGCGCATACGGCGGAAAACGGTGTGCGTGTGCCGGTCATCATGTATCACGCGGTGATCGACGACAGCGCGCGGCAGGGGAAGTATGTCATATCGCCCGAAGAGCTCGAGAGCGATTTTCGGTGGCTGAAGGCGCAGGGCTACACGCCGATCCTGTCATCGGACTTGATCGCCTACAGCGAAAACGGCAGCCCGCTGCCGGAAAAACCGATCCTGCTCACCTTTGATGACGGATATTACAATAATTACCTGTACGCGTTCCCGCTTGCACGGAAGTACGGGATGAAATTCGTACTTTCGCCGATCGGAAAATATACGGACCTGTACACCGAAACGCCGGATCTGAGCCCGTATTATGCGCACTGCACGTGGGATATGCTTCGCGAAATGCAGGCGTCCGGCCTTGTGGAGCTCGGCAATCACAGCTATGACCTGCACAGTTCGGAGAGCGGTCAGCTCGGCACGAAGCGGCTCGGTGCAGAGTCCATGGACGCGTACGCCGCGCGGCTTCGGGAGGATATCCTCACGGCACAGGCGCGTTTTGAAAGTGAGCTCGGGTGCAGCCCGGTGCTGTTCACATATCCGTTCGGTGCCGTCAGCGAGGGCGAGCCGGAGCTGATCCGGGAAATGGGCTTTAAGGTGACGCTGTCCTGTGAGGAGAAGATCAGCACCGTGACGTCCGACAAAAACAGCCTTACTTTCCTCGGCCGGTTCCTGCGCCCGGGCGGCGAGGCGAGCGAATCGTTTTTCAGCCGCGTTTTAGGGTAATGCATTTATGAAAGGATGATCTTATGCCGACGATCTATCTCAGCCCGTCCCTGCAGCCGTTTAATAAATATCTTACGACCGGGGATGAACAGTACTGGATGAACGTGATCGCAGACGACATGGTCCCGCTGCTTGAAAGAAACGGGATCACCGTGCGGAGAAATCAGCCGGGCATGACGCTCGGGCAGGCAATACGGGAGTCGAATGCCGGAAATTACGACCTGCACCTCGCGCTCCATTCGAACGCGTCCCCGCCCGACCTCAAGGGCAAGCTGCAGGGGCCGGACGTGTACTATTATCCGTACAGCACGGAAGGAAAGCGTGCGGCAGATATCATCGCGGATAATCTCAGAAGCATCTACCCGATGCCGGAGCTTGTGAATACCGTCAGGACGACACGGCTTGCGGAGGTCGTGAAAACGAGCGCACCGGCCGTGCTCGTGGAGATCGCATACCACGATAACACGGAGGATGAAGCGTGGATACGGAACAACACGGCGCTGATCGCACGAAATCTCGCGCTCTCCGTCTGTGAGTATCTCGGCGAAAACTGTACGCTGTGACCGCACTCAGGACGCTCCTTTGGGGGCCGCATGTGCTGCTTCTGATCCTCGGCGCAGGTGTGTACCTTTCCGTTCGGAGCGGTTTTTTGCAGCTGCGGCGCGTTCCGAAGCTTTTGCCCGGTGCGCTCAGCGGGCAGACCGCAGAGGGGGAACATGTCACGGCACTGCAGGCGCTTTCGGCGTCGCTTGCCGGCTCGCTCGGCACGGGCAATATCATCGGTGTTGCCGCGGCACTCATGGCGGGCGGGCCGGGGGCGATCGTCTGGATGTGGATCTCCGCGTTTTTCGGCATGATGACCGTCTACGCGGAAGGGTATCTTGCGGCGAAATTTTCCTCATCACGCTTACCCGGGGCAGCCGGCTACATACGAAAGGCACTCGGGCAGCCTGCCGCAAAGCTGTATGCGGCGGGCTGTGTGCTTTCCGCACTCGGCATGGGGACGATGGCACAGACCGGGGCGATTTCGGCGGCTTTCGGCGAGGTGTCCGTTCCGCCTCAGGTGACCGGCGTTTTGGTCGCCGTTTTGCT
>JAGAOD010000192.1 GCA_017623855.1 Clostridia bacterium | reverse complement strand
TCACGCGGCGCAGAATCGTATACAGCACGGCTGCAAGCGGTGTGCCGAGCAGGACGCCCATGATGCCGAACAGGTTGCTGCAAATCGTGACCGCAGCCATGACCCAGACACCGGGCAGACCGATCGTCGAACCAACGACCTTCGGGTAAATGATATTGCCCTCAAGCTGCTGGAGGACGACGATGAAGATGACGAAAATGAGCGAATCCATCGGGTTGACGAGCAGGAGCAGGAATGCGCCGATCACACAGCCGATGTATGCACCGAGGATCGGTACCAGCGCCGTCATCGCGATGATGCAGGAAATGAGGAGCGCGTAGTCAAAGCCAATCAGCGACATGCCGATGAAGCAGAGACAGCCGATGATCACGCATTCGGTGAGCTGTCCGCGTACAAACGAGGAGAAGACCTGATTGGCGGTGACAGCGATATCCGCTGCCGTTGCGATGGCCTTCTTCGGCAAAAACGAGTAGGCGAGACGCTTCATGGAGAGCAGCAGTGATTCCTTTCCGCCGAGGAAATAGACCGCGAAAATGATGGAGAGGATCACGGTGAAGAGGCCGCTTGCGAAGCTCATTGTCGCGCTCAAAATGGAATTCAGGAAGTTCGAAGTGAATTCGGTGGCACCCGTCAGCAGACCGGTCCAGTCGAATTCCTTGAGGAACGTTGCAGCCTCACTGACAATGTCGAGATTCAGCTCACGGGAGACCCAGTTCACCCACTCGGTGATATTCTTCGCGTAGATCGGAATATTCACCTTCGCGGCCTCGATGATGAGGTCGAGGGACTGGATGATCTCCGGGACGATGTAAAGCGTGACCGCCAAAATGAGCAGGATCACAACGGCAAAGGCCAGAATGATGCAGAGCGGGCGCTTTATGGACGCCCAGAATTTACTGTCGCCGCGTGTGAGCTTGCCGAACACGACGTTTTCAAAGAGGTTCATGAATACATTCAGAATGTAAGCGATGAACATACCCGTGATAAACGGTGAGACGGCGTCATACAGTGTACCGCCGATCGCACGCAGCTGATCAAAGTGAAACAGCGCGTAGGCCAGCAGGACCGTGAAGGTGACGACGATCAGTGCGGGTTTCACGAAGGAGCGCAGCCTTTTCGGCTGCGGTTCCGTCTTTAAGGTTTCTTTTGTATTCAATGGATCATCCTCCGGGCGGATCAGAAAACGAACTTCACGCCGTTTTCATAGGACTTGTAAGCGCCGTCCATCAGGCGGGTCAGCATGACGGCGTCTTCGATGGTGAACGGTGTTGTGCCGCCGTCGCAGACAGCGTCGATCCACTGGTCGATCGGCAGTCGGATCTTCTCCGGCTGCGGGAGATCGACCCACTTGCCTTCGGTTGCCTTGCCGCCCCAGCGAACGCTGTCGCCGTGAACCATCACGGTACCGTCCGTGCCGCTGATCTCCAGTGTGTAGGGGTTGCTCTCGGAAACGAAACCGGTTTCGGAAACACCGATGGCACCGTTTTCAAATTCGATGACGGAAACCGCGTTGTCTTCAACGCCGCGGTTTGTAACGCTTGTGAATGTGGAGGTGATCGTCTTCGGTGCACCGAGAATCCAGTTCAGGGTGTACATCGGATGTGCGCCCAGATCCATCATTGCGCCGCCGCCGCACTGTGCCTTGTCATAGAAGTGCGGGGGAAGCCAATCTGCGGAGCTGCCGTTATGTACGTTGCGGACACGCGCATAAGTCACGCGGCCGAGCTTGCCCTCTTCAACGAGTGCCTTTGCGGCGCGCAGTGTGGCGTGTGTGCGGTGCGGGAAGGAGATCGTGAAGACCTTGCCGGAGGCCTTTACGGCTTCGGCGACCTTCAGTGCATCCTCGACACCGATGGTCAGCACCTTTTCCGTGAAAATATGCTTACCTGCATTCGCTGCCTTCAGAAGCAGATCGGGATGGTCGCAGGTCGCGGAGCAGAGCATGACGCTGTCGATGCTCTCGTCCTTCAAAATGCCGTCGAGATCTTCCGTGAACGGCAGGCCCATCTTATCCGCAAAAGCCTTGCCGCGTGCGGCGTCGTTATCCCATACGATGACGGGTTCGGACTTCGGATTGTTCTGAAGTGCACGGGTATATTCCTCAGAGTGTACATGCCATGTGCCGATGATCGCGGTTTTCATACTGTTCCAGCTCCTCTTAGTTAAAAATCAGGTTTTTTGGTTGAATTCCTTGCGGCAGCGCTGACAGGTGACAAGGATCTTTCCGCGTCCGCGCGGTGCGCGCAGATACTGGTGACAGTTCGGGCAGCGGAAATATTTGTACTGCTTACGCTCAAGGAATGCGGTTTTCTTTATTCTAAACCATTTCTGCACCGGTGTCCATACCTTTAAGAAAGCGTGGTACTCTTTCCGGCGGGCGGGGATGTTCTTCGAAAGCATGCGGAATATGGCGTAGAGATACAGAACATAGGAAAGGAAATTCAGCGGCGGGAAGCCGAATATGGACGCGAGGAAGGAAAGCACAAGACCGAAAATAAGGAGTGCGAAATTCAAACGGTCCGAGCCGTAGCGTCCGTACATAAATCTTCTCAGTTTATCCATAAACAAGGGAGATCACTTCCTTTAAGAATATCAAATCAAATAACACATTCAGTATAACGCGTACATTTCGCTTTTTCAAGAAAGGTGCATTTTCTTTCACAGTAAATTTACACTTTGTTCGCAGTACTGCTGTAAATCGAAACGGAGACAGAAATTTCCGCTTGACAAAACAGAACGAACGTTCTATAATGGAAGCGTCGAAATCGAACATAAATTCGCTTTTTGAGGTGGTCCGTGTGGACAGAGTGATCCTGCATATCGACATGAACAATTTTTATGCTTCGGTGGAAACGCTGTATGACCCGTCGCTTCGGGATGTCCCGATGGCGGTCGGCGGGGATAAGGAGAGGCGGCACGGCATCGTTCTGGCGAAGAACATGCTCGCGAAGGCGCAAGGCGTGAAGACGGCGGAGGCGCTTTGGGAGGCGGAACGAAAATGTCCCGGCATCCGTTTTGTCCCGCCGCATTTCGAGCGGTATCTGAAATATTCGCGGCTTGCAAAGGAGATCTATATGCAGTACACCGATCAGGTGGAAAGCTTCGGGCTCGACGAGTGCTGGCTGGATGTCACCGGCAGCACACGCCTGTTCGGCAGCGGACGGGAGATCGCCGAGGAGATCCGCTCGCGTATTAAAGACGAGTTGGGGCTCACGGTGTCCGTCGGCGTGTCGTTCAATAAGATCTTCGCAAAGCTCGGCAGTGACTATAAAAAGCCGGACGCGGTGACGGAGTTCACGCGGGAAAATTTCAGGGAGCTCGTCTGGCCGCTTTCGGCGTCGGAGCTTCTGTTTGTCGGAAAGTCCACGCAGGAGTCGCTTCGGAAATACGGGCTGTATACGATCGGCGATGTGGCGAAGGCGGACAGAAAGCTTTTGGAGCGGCTGCTCGGCAAAAACGGGCTTCAGCTCAGCCTCTATGCGAACGGTGAGGACATGTCACCGGTGCAGCATGTGCTGGAAGAGAGCGAAGTGAAAAGCGTCGGCAACAGCACGACGGCGATCCACGACCTGCGGGACGACGGGGAGATCCGTGCCGAGCTCTATGTCCTGAGCGAAAGCGTCGCACGGCGGCTGCGCGAAAAGGGCTTCAGCGGCTGCAACGTGCAGCTTTATGTGCGAAAATATGACCTTCAGTTCTATCAACGGCAGATCACACTCGACACCGCCGTGGCGGACTCGGAGAGCATTTTCCGCGCGGCATACGGGCTGTACAAAACGCATCACACGGGGGAGTCCATTCGCAGCATCGGCGTGCGGGTCACGTCGCTCGTGCCGCTTGAGACCGAGCAGTTTTCCCTGTTCGGTGACGCGGCGCACGCGAAGAAAATGCAGAAGCTGGACTCGGCGGTCGACCTTCTGCGCGGACGCTTCGGCAGCGATATCGTATGCCGCGGCATTCGGCAGATGCATAAGGATCTGTTTGAAACTGAGGACGAGCACCGCCGCACACACGTGGAAAATCCGTTCCGCGGCGCTGCGGTGTAAATGAGATTTAAGGAAAAGACTTGAATGCTATGGATACTATGGAGAAACTGCGCATCTTGACCGATGCGGCAAAATATGATGTGGCGTGCACCTCGAGCGGTGTGGACCGCATGGGTACGCGCGGACAGCTCGGCTCGGCGGCTGCGGCGGGCATCTGCCACAGCTTTGCAAGTGACGGACGGTGCATTTCCCTTTTGAAGGTGCTGATGAGCAATGCCTGCACGTACGACTGCAGCTACTGTCTGAACCGCAGGACAAATGAGACAGAGCGGGCGACGTTCCGCCCGCGCGAGCTCGCCGACCTCACGATCCAGTTTTATCGGCGCAATTACATCGAGGGGCTGTTTCTCAGCAGTGCGGTCGTCGGTACGCCGGATTACACATGCGAGCTGATGCTCTCCGTGCTGCATATCCTGCGCCGGGAGTACCGTTTCGGCGGCTATATCCACGTGAAAGCCATTCCCGGTGCGGACGAGCGGCTCATCCGCGAGCTCGGTCTGCTTGCGGACCGCATGAGCGTGAACATCGAGCTGCCCTCGAACGAGAGCCTCAAGCGGCTTGCCCCGCAGAAAACGAAGGAAAGCATCCTGGCACCGATGACGCAGATCCGCAATTCGATCATGGAAAACAAGTCCGAGCTTGTGCAGTACCGCCACGCGCCGCAGTTTGTGCCGGGCGGACAGTCCACGCAGATGATCATCGGCGCGACGCCCGAGACCGACCGCAGTATTTTGCGGCTGACGGAGGGGCTTTATAAAAAATACGCCCTGAAGCGTGTGTTTTATTCGGCATATATGCCGCTTGTGGAGGACAGAAACCTGCCGGCGCTCGACACCGCGCCGCCGCTCCTTCGCGAGCACCGGCTGTATCAGGCGGATTGGCTCCTTCGGTTTTACGGTTTCACGGCGGAGGAGATCCTCGACGATGCGCACCCGGATTTTAATCCGCTCCTGGACCCGAAATGCAACTGGGCGGTCAATCACCCCGAGGTGTTCCCCGTGGAGGTCAACCGTGCGCCGTACGAGCTTCTGCTGCGCGTGCCGGGCATCGGTGTGACGAGCGCAAGGCGCATTCTCCGTGCGCGGCGCGAAACGAAGCTCGATTTCGACGGGCTGAAAAAGCTCGGTGTCGTCTTAAAGCGTGCAAGCTATTTCATCACCTGTCAGGGGAAGATGAACTGCCGCATCAAAACGGACGACCCGGCTGTGCTCATGGGCATTCTGCGTGACCGCGGTCTGCCGCAGGGCGGGTTTCAGCCCGAAATGCCGGAACAGCTTTCGCTGTTTCAACCGACAAGAGAGGACGGTGTGAAATGTCTGACCGGTCAACTGTAGTGTATTATTATGATGGAAGCTATGACGGCTTCCTCTGCTGTGTGTTTGAAAGCTTTTCGGAAAAGGAGCAGCCTGCGGCGATCTATGATATGTACGCGGCGGATCAGCTTTCCCTCTTTGGTGCGAAGATGATCGAAACGACACCGGCTCTTGCACTGCGTGTGCGTGATTCCATCCCGAACAAGATGGGGCTCGAAGCGCAGGATCTCCTCGAAAAGGCGTTTTTGACCTGTCTTCGCGACAAGGAGCTCTGTATGCTGCGCTTTATGCGGCTCGGCTACAAGGTCGGGCGCGGCATCTGCAGCCGCATGACGGAGCCCGCGGTCGACACGCTTTTGAAGGCGGTGAAGCATCTGGAGCGGGAGGCGCATCTCTATCTCGGCTTTGTGCGGTTTTCGGAATGCGGCGGCGTGCTCATTTCGGAGATCGAGCCGAAAAACAACGTCCTTCCCGTGATCGCACCGCATTTTCTGAACCGCTTTTCGGGCGAGGACTTTATGATCTTCGACCGTACAAATAAGGTCGCACTCATGTATAAGGACGGGGAGCACGTTTTCGTGCATGCCGACCGCATCGAGCTGCCGCCCGAGTCGCCGGAAGAAAAAGAGTACCGCGCAATGTGGCGCACGTTTTACGACACGATCGGCATTGAGGGCAGGCGCAACGAAAGCTGCCGCCGCACCCACATGCCAAAGCGCTACTGGCGGCAGATGACGGAGGTGAAGCATTTGATATAGGCTTGCTTGTCACGGATGTACGTGATAAGATGACAGCGGACAGATCCGTGCAGAAAAGAACAGGACAGCCGTTTTGACCGTTCGTATAATAAAGATACGGAAACATTGGAGTAGGCCGGTTTTGGAGTGGACAGAAGAGATTCGAAAAGCGATCCGATATATGGAGGCGCAACTTTTGGAGGATATTTCGGCGAAT
>JAGAOD010000191.1 GCA_017623855.1 Clostridia bacterium | reverse complement strand
GTCTACAGCAGTTCGTTCCATCTGTCAATAGCCCACACGCATTCGTGCAAAAAACATCCCCGACAGACCTTTGCGCGCAGTCTGTCGGGAATGATTTTTGTTTATGTATGTTTTACTGCATATCGCCGCTGAGCATTTTCTGCAGCTGCGGCAGGCGGAAAAGGATGGCTGCGGCTGCCATGGTGATGATCATTTCGGGCAGCATGTAAGCGCCGTTATAGCAAATGGAATAGAGCCACGGACGGCCTACCCACTCTGCGCCGAACGCAACGAACTGCTCGAAATTCGCAAAAATGACAGCGCCGGAAAGCAGATGGCTCACAAAACGCAGTGCAACGGCAAGACCCGTGCCGACACAGATGCCGACGTAGCCCTTCGCTCTGAACATGCCGGCGAGACCGATGACGGTGTACGCCAAAAGGTAGTCGAGAACGATGACGCCGATGAGGCTGCCCGGGGTGAGACCCCATGCAAAAATGCCGTCCATCGCGATGCCGAAGCCGAGCTGGATGACCGCTTCCACGAAGGATGCCGCAAGCCCCCACTTGAGGCCGAAGCCGATGGAGATCATCGCGCACGGCAGCATCGAAAACAGGGTGATCGATCCGCCGAACGGCATTTTCCAGATCTTGATGAGACTGAGCACGGCACCGAGTGCGACCATGACCGCGCAGATAGCTAATTTGTACGTGTTGTTTTTCTTCATGTTGACCCTTCCTTTCCCGGGGCAACAAAAAATGCGCCCCGATGATCCGGCGCGCAAAAAACAGTAAGGTTCTGATATTTCCCTACGTCGGCATTATCCGAATCAGGTTATAGGTTTAGGCGACTACGCCACTCTCAGCCGACTCAATCGTCAGCTCCCTTATTCTTACGGGATTGAGTATAGCACGTGCTGGGTGAAAACGCAAGAGAAAATTCGGACAATACAGAGCTTTTCTTGATTTATTCGCCTTCGAATGATAGAATGAAAAAGATGAAACGTTTATCATGAAAGGAATTTGTCTTATGCTGACTCAAAACGAAAACCGCTGCCCGCACAGCAAAAAATGCGGCGGCTGTCAGCTTCAGAATTTGGAATACAACGAACAGTTAGGTTGGAAAAACCGCCTGTGCGTCAAGCTCCTCGGGCGCTTCGCGCACGTCGAGCCGATCATCGGCATGGACGACCCGTATCATTACCGCAACAAGGTGCAGGCCGCTTTCGGTACGACGCGCTCCGGACGCATCATCTCCGGCATCTACCAGAGCAGCACGCACAATATCGTCTCCGTGGACAGCTGTATGACCGAGGACAGCACCGCCGACAGGATCATCGTCGACATTCGAAAGCTCCTTGCGGACTTCAAAATGACGACCTATAACGAAGTGACCGGACGCGGTTTTCTGCGTCACGTGCTCGTAAAGCGTGGCTTTGCGACGAATGAGGTCATGGTCGTGCTCGTCACCGGCACGCCCGTGTTCCCGGCGAAGAATAATTTCGTAAAGGCGCTCCTCAAAAAGCACCCGGAGATCACGACGGTCATTCAGAACGTGAATGACCGCTACACCTCCATGCTTCTCGGCCCGAACGAAAAGACGCTGTACGGCCCGGGCTTTATCACCGACATCCTCTGCGGGCTCAAGTTCCGCATTTCGGCGAAATCCTTCTATCAGATCAACCCGGTGCAGACCGAGGTGCTTTACGGCAAGGCTATGGAATTTGCGGAGCTCACCGGCCGTGAGACCGTGATCGACGCATACTGCGGCATCGGCACGATCGGCATGATCGCCGCGAAAACCGCCGGTCAGGTGCTCGGCGTGGAAGTGAACCGCGACGCCGTACGCGACGCGATCGTGAACGCCAAGCTCAACAACATGAAAAATATCCGCTTCGTCTGCGCGGACGCGGGTGAATTCATGGTCAATATGGCGGCAGCGGGCGAAAAATGCGACGTGCTTTTGATGGACCCCCCGCGCGCCGGCAGCGATGAGACATTCCTCTCCTCCGCCGTCACGCTCTCCCCAAGACGCATCGTATACGTCTCCTGCAACCCCGAAACGCTCGCCCGCGACTTAAAATATCTCACAAACCACGGCTATAAAGTCGACAAGATCCAGCCGGTTGATATGTTCCCGCATACGAACCATGTAGAGACAGTCTGTCGCCTGTCTCTGCAATGAATTGGCTTTCCTTGTTTACTTTTCCCGATGCGATCTATATAATAAACCTATCAATCTGTTATCAAAACGGAGGGAAATAAAATGCGTATTCAAAAAATCATTTCCATCCTTCTGACACTCGTTCTGCTGTTCTCCCTGACCGCCTGCGCAGCCGGCGGCACAAATGCGGGTGAACCCATTGTGATCACCGACCATGCCGGCCGCACGGTCGAGATCACCGAGACACCGGAGACGATCGTCAGCGGATATTACATCACGACATCTCTCGTCATTGCACTCGGCTTAGAGGACAAGCTCGTCGGCATCGAGGCAAAGGCGGCTTCTCGCCCGATCTACAGCCTTGCAGCTCCGGAGCTTTTGGAGCTGCCGAACGTCGGCACGGCGAAGGAATTTAACCTCGAGGCCTGCATTGAGCTCGAGCCGGATCTCGTCATCCTGCCGCTGAAATTAAAGGGCGTCGCCGAACAGCTCGGCGAGCTCGATATCCCGGCGATCTGTGTAAACCCGGAAAACGACACGCTCCTCTCTGAGACCGTCGATATGATCTCCGCCGCAACGGGCACGGAAGAAACAGCCGAAAAGCTGCTCGCTTATTCCGACGACGCACTTTCCGCGCTGAGCGACACGCTGAAGGACGCAGACAAGCCCTCCGTATACCTCGCGGGCAACTCCTCCTACCTCTCCACCGCCGGTGCCGAGATGTATCAGAACACACTGCTCGAGAATGCAGGCTGCACGAACGCTGCCGCGTCCGTCACGGATACATACTGGGCGGAGATCTCCTACGAGCAGCTCCTCGAGTGGAACCCCGAATATATCGTCATCGTTCCCGCCGCTTCCTACACGGCGGAGGACATTCTGAACGACGAGGCCCTCTCCGGCCTTTCCGCCGTACAGAACGGACAGGTCTATGCAATGCCCGCGGACTACGAGTCCTGGGACTCCCCCGTTCCCTCCGCATTCATGGGCTCTCTGTGGATCGCGTCTCAGATCCACGGTGATCTCTACAGCGAGGCCGATTACGCCGAAACACTGAAGGATTTCTACGAGACCTTCTACGATTTCGCACCCAACGCATGAAAAAGCATAATCTGCTGATCTTCGCTTTACTTACCGGAACGGCGTTCATCCTGTCGCTGTTCATCGGTCAATATTCCATTCACCTTGCAGACATGGGGGACCCGTCCTCCATGTCTTTCCGCGTTTTCTTCACTTTGCGCCTGCCGCGCACCGTGATGGCGGCGCTCGCGGGTGCGGGACTTGCGCTTGCGGGCTACGTCTTTCAGACGCTTTTTTCGAATCCCATCGCGGCGCCCGATATCATCGGCGTATCCTCGGGTGCGAGCGCCGGCGCGGCATGCATGATCCTGCTTATGGGCAGCCACACGCTCCTGACCGCAGGCGGCGCGATGCTCGGCGGCTTTTTGGCGGTGATGCTGACCATCGCCCTCGCAAAGCAGGCAGGCTCGGACCGAACCGCTTCGTTCCTGCTCGCAGGCGTTGCCGTCAATGCGATCGCACAGGCTTTGCTGATGCTGATGAAGCGCTCCGCTGACCCCGAGCGGCAGCTGGCGTCGATCGAATACTGGATCATGGGCAGCTTCGCGTCCGTGACGCTTTCCGAGGTCGTCCCCGCTGCGATCCTTGCGCTGTGCGGGATCGTACCGCTCTTTCTGCTTTCAAAAACCGTTTCCCTGCTTTCTCTGCAGACGGACGAAGCGCAGATGCTCGGCGTGCCCGTCGCCGCGATGCGCATGATCGTGCTGATCCTCACCACGCTCGTCGTGACCTCGATCACGAGCATCACGGGGCTGATCTCCTTCATCGGGCTGATCGCGCCGCACGCTGCACGGCTGATCCGCAAAAACAACGACCGCCGCACAATGCTGCTTTCCATGCTGATCGGCGCGGTTTTGGTCCTTGTTTCCGACAGCATCGCGCGAAGCTGGGGCAGCAGCGAGATCCCGATCAGCATCCTGACTTCGCTGATCGGCGCACCGTACCTTGTTTTTCTGCTTCGGAAGGGAGGGCATACGCTTGATTGAGCTGACCGATTTTTCCTGCGGCTACGGCAGCAAAACCGTTGTCCCGAGCTGCACGCTCACCCTTCGTGACGGCGAGCTGACCGCTCTGCTCGGCGCGAACTGCTCGGGCAAGACCACGCTTCTTAAAGGGATCTGCCGCCGCATCGAGACAAACGGCGTTTGCAGGATCGACGGACTTTCGCATACCGCGCCGCCCGCACGAATTGCAAAACATCTGAGCTATATCCCACAGAAAAGCGGCATGACGCTCTCCTGCACCGCGCTCGACGCCGTCCTGATGGGTGCGCACGTGCACACACCGCTTTTCTCCGATTATTCCGCTGAGCAAAAGCAAAAAGCCGCAGACCTTCTGCGGCAGTTTCTCGATATTTCTCCCGAAACGGATTTTCTGACGCTCAGTGCCGGACAGCAGCAGCTCGTCATTTTGGCGCGCAGCCTCATGCAGGGCGCGAACAATCTTCTTTTGGACGAACCCGACAGCGCGCTCGATTTTTCGAATAAGCACCATGTGCTGTCCACGATCCGCGATGTCAGCCGAACGGGCAAATGCGTTCTTTTGTGCCTTCATGACCCGAACCTCGCGCTTCGGTACTGTGACCGCCTGCTCTTTATGAGGGACGGCGAGATCTTCGAGGATATCACTCTGTTTGAACCCGACACCGACAAACTCAACGCCGCATTTCGAGTGTTGTACGGAGACGTACACATAGAACACGTTCAAAACCGCCCGTTTCTGTTCCGTGAATAAACACAAGGAGAAGCCTATGGAGACCGTATTCCGTCCCGAGCTCCGCGCTGCGGCAAATGTACTGCGCAGCCGGTTTTTACATAACGAAAAAAAGCACTTGTTTATCACAGGTTCCCGCGGCATCGGCAAGAGCACGCTCTTAAACGCCGCCTTCGGTACGCCGAAACATGGGCTCATCAGCCGTGCGATCCGCCCCATGGACGGACAGCCGCCAAGTCATGTGGAGCTCACACGTACGGACGGCGGTGAGACCTCCGTCGTCGGTCGGCACCGGGGAAAAATGACCGTCGAGCCGGACGGCTTCATGCTCGGCATAAACACGATCCGCGAGTTCCTTGAAAGCGGCGAAGATGTATTCTTCCTCGATGAGATCGGATTTTTGGAGGAAGCCGTCCCGGAATACCAAGATACCCTTTTGAAGTTGTTGGATCAAAAGCGTGTCGTCGCCGTACTGCGCAAGCAGGACGCGCCGTTTTTGAACCGGCTTTTCGCCCGCGAGGACGCGTACGTGATCGACCTCGACGAATGGTACGCACGCTGTGCCGCACAGAAGGTCGGCTGTGTGATCATGGCATCCGGCTTTTCCCGCCGCTTTTCGTCAAACAAGCTGTTAGCGGACTTTAACGGCAGGCCACTGATCTACTCTTTGCTCTCCGCACTGCCGAAGGACGCCTTTTCGGACGCTGTGCTTGTCACGCGGTATCCGGAAGCTGCAGCTTTAGCGGAAAATTCGGGCATCCGTTCCGTTTTGCACGATCTTCCCATGCTCAGCGACACGATCCGCCTCGGCGTTTCCTCTTTTGAAGCGCTTGACGGCTATATGCTCTGTGTCGCCGACCAGCCCCTTTTGACCCCGGAAACATTTTATTCACTGCTCACGGCGCTTGCGCTGCAGCCGAAAAGCATCATCCGCCCCGTGCACGAAAAGAAACCCGGCAATCCGGTGCTGTTTCCCGCTTGGTGCAGAGCGGAGCTTCTCTCCATTCAAGGCGACAACGGCGGCCGTGTTGTGATCCGTGCGCACCCCGAAAGCGTCACACCGCAGGAGATCGCCGACCCGAGAGAATTCTTCGACGTGGACACGATCGAAAACTTAGCCGAACTGAACACATCCCGATAAACGCCAAAATCCCGGTACAGCTTTTCGCTGACCGGGATTTTTTGCTCTTCGATTTACTTGTTTTCGGACACTTCCATAATGGCGTCCACCATCTGCTGGTAGCCTGTGCAGCGGCATAGGTTGCCGGACATGCCGCGGCGGATATCCTCCTCCGTCGGATGCGGATTCTCGTCCAACAGGTGCTTTACGGACATGATCATGCCCGGGCTGCAGAAGCCGCACTGGATCGCACCGTGACGGATAAACGCCTCCTGGATCACGTGCATCTCGCCGTTTTGCTCGAGGCCCTCGATCGTCAGGATCTCCTTGCCGTCTGCGAGCACCGCGAGGTACAGGCAGGTGTTTACGCTGAGACCGTCCACAAGCACGGTGCATGCGCCGCAGTCACCCTCGCCGCAGCCTTCCTTTGTACCCGTCAGCTGCAGCTCGTCGCGGAGGAAGCGCAGCAGCGTCATATTCTGTTCGATCTCCCGTGTGACGGTATTGCCGTTCACAACGCAAGTGATTGTCTGCTTCATGCCTTTTCCTCCATCATTTCCTGCATCAGCGCGCTGAGCATATTTTTAGCGACCATCCGACGGTATTCCGCTGTAGCCCAGCGGTCGTCGATCGGCGATATTTCTTCCATCAGGATCTCCTGTGCTGTGGGTACAGCATTTAAGCCGTCGGCAAGGAGACATGCCGCCGTGCGCGGGCAAAGTCTCGGCGTCGGTGCACAGGAGCCCGCCGCTACGCGGACGTCCGTAAGCTTTCCGTCCGTGATGACTGCAGACACTGCCATATTGATCGAAGAGACCGCCAGCGCATTGCGCTTACCGACCTTGATAAAGCCGGAGCGGCTGCCGGTCTTCGGAAGAATGATCTCCGTCACGACCTCATCCGGAGTGAGGCAGGTCTTTCTCGGTGCGAGGAACAGCTTCCTGATCGGGATCTTCCGCTCGCCGTTCACGCCGACCGCAACGACCGTCGCGTCGAGTGCAAGCAGGGGCGTCGCTGCGTCCGCTGCCGGAGAAGCCGCACAGATGTTGCCGCCCACCGTACCGCGGTTTCTGACCTGCGGGCCGCCGACCTCTGCCGCCGCTTTCTGAAGCGCCGGGAACAGTCTGCCGATAAGCTCGCTCTTTTCAAGCTCCGTGAAGGTCGTCAGTGCACCGATATGCACAGAAGCTTCTTCCTCACGGATGCCGTATAATTCGGGGCACAGGCTCAGGTCGATGAGACAATCGGGATCAAAGCGTTCGCTGTTGATCTCCACCATGCTGTATGTACCGCCGGCCAAGAAATAGCCGTTCGTTTCCTTCTGCATCCGAATGGCCTCGGAAACATTTTTCGCTCTCAACACGTTCATTACCGTACACCTCCCTCTTTCTTGTAATGGCGCAGGATCTCCGTGCGATCCAGCGGCAGGGTATGGATATGTGCGTCGGGTACCGCCTGCATGACCGCATTCGCGATGGCTGCTGCGATCGCGACCGTCGGCGCTTCCGCGATGCCCTTGACGCCGTACGGGCCCGTCGGCTCGTACGCTTCGATATTTTCACTCGTAATGTGCGGTGCATCCACCGATGTCGGGATGACATAGCTCGCAAAGCTGTCCTCCATGGCGACGCCGTTTCGGTAATGGATGCCCTCGGAGATCGCATAGCCGGTGCTCATGACGATACCGCCGAACATCTGACCCGCGACCGAAACCGGATTCAGGATCCGTCCCGCTTCCGTGACGTTGTGGACCTCAAGCACGTTGACCGCACCGCTGACCGGGTCAATCTTGACCTTCGCACCCTGCACGATAAAGCCGTACAGCGTATGTACGCCGAAGGAGTCGAGCTCGTTCTCCGGGAACACGGCATGACCGACGCCCTTGTCCTTGCCCTTTTTGATCTCCTTGACCGCTTCAAGCAGCGCATTGCCCGCGATATATACGGAACGGGATGCCGCCGTGGAGCTGCAGTCGTCCGTCAATTCGGTGTCCGCCATGACCATACGGATCTTTTCGGGCTCCACATCCAGAGACTCGGACGCCAGCATGACGAGTGCCGTCTCGCTGCCCTGACCGATGTCGACAAGACCGCAGTATACCGTGTAGCCGTCCGCCGTCTTTTCGACGGTGACGGTCGCCCGGTCGTTCACGCCCTTGCCGAAGCCGGAGCTCAAACAGCCTGCGGCAACGCCGTAGCCGTATTCGCCGGACGTGTCCGCCTTTGCCTTCTTCCAGAAGTCGGATTCCTCGAATTTATTGATCGACTCCAAGAGGCCGACGCTGTGATCCATTCTCTGACCGATCGCACCGAGGTCGCCCTCGCGAAGCACGTTGCGGCGTCGGATCTCCAGCGGATCGATGCCGAGGATGCGCGCAGCCTTGCTCATGAAGATCTCGCTGCCGAAGCAGCCCTGCGGCGCACCGAAGCCGCGCATAGCGGAGGCGGGCGTGTTGTTTGTATAGGACAGATAACCGTCGATCTGTGTATTTTCAATGAGATACGGGCCTGCGAAATGCTCGGAGCCGAGGCTCAGAACGGACGGGCCGTACGCGGCATACGCGCCGGTATCGAAGATGATCTTACCCTTAAAGGCGATGATCTTTCCGTTCTCGTCAAAGCCCATCTTCGCCCACGCACGGGCGGCGTGGCGCTTAAAGGAAGCCTGCAGATTTTCCTTTCTCGTGAAGGTCATGCGGCAGGGTCTTCCGGTCTTCTGTGTGACGACCGCCGGGAAGATCTGAATGGTATGTCCGTCCTTACCGCCGAAGCCGCCGCCAATCGTTGCGGCACGGGAGACGACTTGATCCGCACCAAGACCCAAAACCTGGCACAGACCGGTCTTGTCGAGGAACGCGTTCTGCGTGGAGGAATACAGGCACAGGCGGCCCTTTTCGTCGATGTAGGTATATGCCGCTTCCGGCTCGAGATAAGCATGCTCCTGCGGTGGGACCTCGAACATGTCCTCCAAAACAAGAGCGCAGCGCTCGAAGGCGACATCGGGATCGCCCTTGCCGCGGTGGAATTCGCCGCAGATATTGCCCTGCTCATGCACCTTTTCGGCATCCGGCGCGAGTGCAGCCTCGCCGTCAAGCACTGCGGGCAGAAGCTCGTAGGTGACCTTCACGGTCTTCGCCGCCGCGCGGGCAGCTTCCAAAGTGTCCGCCGCAACCACGGCGATCGCTTCCCCGTAGAAACGAACCTTTTCCTCGGCGAGTGCGGGCTGATCGTTAAAAATGAACGGGATCACATTGCAGGCAAGATCCTTCGCCGTGAAGCAATATGCCCCCTCCGGCAGTGCCGAAGTATCTATATCCAAAATTTTTGCATGGGCATGCTCGGAACGAACGAGACAGGCGTGCAGCATATTTTCAGCCGCGTAGTCGCCGGCATATTTCGCAACGCCGCGCGCCTTGTCCGGCGCATCGACCCTTTTCATTCCGGTGCCGATCAATTTTGCCATAAAACACACTCCTCTTTCTGTGAGAAATACATTTTTCTTAAAATACATAGTCAGTATAACACGTTTTCCCCGTAAACTCAATTCCCACCGGATCAAAAAACGGCTCGATTTCGGCGGAAACCGAAAAAAACTCGGTTGAAAAACCGCGTTCAAAACGCTATGATATAGTTAAGAAATTCAGCTTTGCTTTGTCAAAAGAAACGGAGGTTTTTCTGTGACTTTCAAAAAGGATAAACTCACTGTAAACATTTACAAGACCCGCACGGAGATGGGGCTTGCGGCGGCTGAGGATATTGCCGCCTGCATGAAAAAGCTGCTCTCCGAAAAAGGCAGCGTCAACATGTGCTTCGCCGCTGCACCCTCGCAGAACGACGTGCTCGAAAGCCTGCTCTCGATGCCCCTTCCGTGGGAGCGCGTCAACGCCTTCCACATGGACGAATATGTCGGTCTGAAAAAGGAAGACAAGCAGAGCTTCGGCTTTTATCTTGACGAGCACATTTTCAAGAAAGTACCGTTCAAGGCGGTTTATTACGTTGCGGACTACGGTCTCGACTACGCCAAGATCCTTGAAGACAACCCGTTTGACATCATGTGTCTCGGCATCGGCGAAAACGGACACATCGCGTTCAACGACCCCGGTGTGGCGGACTTTAACGACCCGCTGCGCATCAAGCTTGCAAAATTAGACGATGTCTGCCGCATGCAGCAGGTACACGACGGCTGCTTCCCGACCTTCGACGCCGTGCCGGAATATGCCTACACACTGACCGTCCCGCAGATGGTGAGCGCGAAATACATGTTCTGTGTCGTGCCCGCCGCCACGAAAGCGGACGCCGTTTACAACACACTGAACCTTGACGTGACCGACCGCTGCCCGGCGACGGTTCTGCGCACGCATGAAAACGCATTTTTGTACTGTGACGCGGACAGCGCCGCAAAGCTCACAAAGGACGAGGTGAAATGACATGGCATATCCGTTCAAATTGGGCGTGATCACCGACGAGGTCTCGCAGAACATCTTCGAGGCGGCAGAATTTGCCGTCCGTCACGAGCTCGACTGTCTGGAGGTTCGTTCCGTAAACGGACACGGGCCGTTTGAATACACGGAGGAGGACATCGAGGACATTATCTCCGCCTCCACAGCCTACGCACTCCCGATCTGTGCCGTTTCCTCCCCGCTTTTCAAGTGCGATTTTTCGGACGGGGACACCGTAAAGGCGCATCTCCACCGGTTTGAAGCCTGTGCGGTGATGGCAAAGCGCATCGGCGCAGAGCTTATCCGCGGATTTGACTTTTGGGAAAGCGGTGTACCGCTTGAAGCACGCGCCGCCGTATATGACGGCATTGCCGGTATATGTGAGCAGTACGGTGTCGTCTGCGTCATTGAATCCGACCCGTCCGTGCACAGCAATACGCCGCACAAATTAGTGCTGCTCATCGAAAAGATCAATGAGCCGTACGTCAAGGCATTGTATGACCCGGGCAACGAGATTTGGGTCACCGGAAAAACCGACACTGCCGCATACGATACGCTCGCACCGCACATTGCGCATGTACATATAAAGGACGGCACCGTCACCGAAAACGGGCCGCAGGCCGTAAAGATCGGCACGGGTCTTGCCGATTTTGAGACGATCTTCAAAAAACTGATCGCAGACGGCTACACGGGCGCGGTCGTGCTCGAGACCCATTACCGAAAAACAGCCGAGCTCACAGAGGAGCAGCTGAAAAACCCCGGCGGCGGTACTTTCTCCGACGGCGCGGAAGAAGCCAGCGAAGAAAGCATCCTCGAGCTCAAACGGATCATTAAAAACTGCATGGAGGCATTGTCATGAAAAAGCTGAATGTTGCAATCATCGGACAGGGACGCAGCGGCAGAGATATTCACGGTGCGTTCTTCAAAAGCGAAAACAACACGAAATTCAACGTTGTCGCGGTCGTCGACGCCCTCGAGGAGCGCCGCATCCGCGCAAAGGAAGAATACGGCTGCGACGTTTACGCGGATTACCGCGAGCTGTTCGGCCGCGAGGACATCGACCTCGTCATCAACAGCACCTTCTCCCACATGCACGTGCCTGTCAGCATCGATCTTCTGAACCACGGCTTCAACGTCGTCTGTGAGAAGCCCTTCGGCAAAAACTACGAGGAGTGCACCCGTGCCATTGCCGCTGCGGAGAAAAACGGCAAAATGCTGAACGTCTTCCAGCAGTCGCGCTTTGCACCCTACTACCGCAAGCTGACCGAGATCATCAGCTCCGGCAAGCTCGGCCGCCCCATACAGTATACGATTCATTTCTCCGGCTTCCAGCGCCGCTGGGACTGGCAGACCTATCAGGGCTATAACGGCGGCGAGGTCCGCAACACGGGCCCGCATCCGCTCGATCAGGCCGTGCATATTCTCGGCTTTGACGGCAATATCTCCGTCTTTTCGAAGCTTGACCGCGTAAATACCTTCGGTGACGCGGAGGATTTCGCGAAGATCCTGCTCACCGCACCGGGCAAGCCGATCATCGACATTGAAATGTCCAAGTGCAACGCGTACGCTGATTTCATCTATCTTGTCCACTGTGAGTACGGCACGCTGAAGGCCACGATGAGCGCGATCGACTATAAGTATTACGATCCCGAGACCGCTCCGGAGCAGCACCTGACGCTCGAACCGCTCTTTACGGCGGAGCGTACACCGGCGTACTGCAGCGAAAAATTAGACTGGACACAGGAGCACATCGACATTTCCGGCACCTCCTTCGACACCGCCGTGCTGAGCTATTACGACATGATCTATGATCACATCGTAAACGGCGCCGAAATGGAAGTCACGCCGTATCAGGTGCTCACGCAGTTCAAGGTCATCGATCAGATCCGTGCGCAGAATCCTTTGACGACAATGGAGGCTTAATATCATGAAAATTGCCATGCTTGGTGTCGAAAACTCTCATGCCGACGCATTCGGCAAGCTGATCTCCGAAAATCCCGAAAAATACGGTGATATCGAGATCATCGGCGTTTACAGTGACGATCCCGCCGCTTTTCAGCGCATCGTTGACGCGGGCTACACCGACTGCATCGCGCAGGCGCCCGACGAGTTTCTGGGCATAGCGGACGCGGTCGCCGTCGTCGCGCGCCACGGAGACAATCACTTAAAATATGCTCTTCCCTATGTCAGGGCCGGCGTTCCGTGCTTTATAGACAAGCCGTTCTGTGCCGACCTGAACGACGCATATACCCTTGCGAATGCCGCCAAGGAAAGCGGCGCATCGCTTTGCGGCGGCTCCTGCATCAAATTTCTCACAGAGCTCACGCCGCTCTCCCGCCTTGTGAAGGAGAAAAAACCGGTGGGCGGCACGGTCGCCTGTCCGATCAACATGGTAAATCCCTACGGCGGGTTCTGGTTCTACTCGCAGCATCTCATCGAGATGCTCATTGCCGTTTTCGGCAGGGAGGTCAGGTCCGTCACGGCGGTCTGCCCCGATGAAAACGAAAACCGCCTGACCGTGATTTTCCATTACAAGGATTTCGACGTGTGCGGTCTGTACACAAATTCCTACACCTACTACGCCAATGTCCTTTTCGCGGACGGCTCCGTCTATGACGGGCGCTGCGAAAGCGTCGGCTACGCCTTTGAAACCGAGCTCGACGAGTTCCTTAACATGGCAAAGACCGGCGAGATGCCCGAAAGCTACGGGGAGCTCGTCTATCCCGTCAAGCTGCTCGACGCCATCCACCGCGCCTACACGGAAAAGAGAGAAGTGGAGATCGAATGAAAACACTTACAAACGGACGTATCATCACGGACGGCCGTATACTCGACGGGTATGACATTATCACGGACGGCGGAAAGATCACGGCGGTCGTGCCGCACGGCACACCGCAGGGCAAAACGGTCGACCTCAACGGGCGATATATCTCCGCTGGCTTCATCGACCTTCACTGTCACGGCGGCGGGGGTGCGGAATTTATAGACGCCGAACCGGAGGCCTTTAGGACTGCGGCCGCCGTACACGCAAAGCACGGCACGCGCGTTCTGTTCCCGACCGTCTCCGCGACCGACTTTGACACGATGGTTCGCGTGCTCGAGTGCTTTCGCACCGTACGGAAAAGCTGTGCGCTCGAAATGCCCGGTGTACATTTGGAGGGGCCGTATCTTGCACTCGAAATGTGCGGCGGGCAGGCACCGGAGATCATCCGACCGATAGACCCGAAGGAATATAACTTCATTTTGAAAAACTACGGCGACCTCATCGCGCGCTGGAGCTATGCCCCGGAAAAAGACCCGGACAACGCCTTTGCTAAGGCACTCAAGGCGCACGGTATTGTCTCCGCCACGGCGCATTCGTCGGCGGAATATGAGGATATCTGCCGCGCCCTGCAGGCGGACAACCGCCTCATCACGCATCTCTATTCCTGCACGTCGACCGTAACGCGCCGTCAAGGCTTCCGGCATTTGGGCATCATCGAAAGTGCCTTTCTGCTCGACGCGCTCTTCGTCGAAACGATCGCCGACGGACGGCATCTGCCGCCCGAGCTTCTCAAAATGATTGTGAAGATCAAGGGTGCGGGCCGTGTCGCGATGATCACGGACGCACTTCGTCCCGGCGGTGCAGGCCCCGAGCAGGAGGGCAAAACATATACGGATTGTCCCGTCCCGTTCGTCATCGAGGACGGCGTCGCAAAGCTTCTTGACCGCAGTGCCTTTGCGGGCAGCATTGCAACGACGGATACCCTTCTGAAAACCGCCGTCGGCGCCGGTATCACGCTCACCGATGCCGTAAAAATGCTCACCGAAACACCGGCTTATGTAATGCATCTTGCAGAAAAAGGCCGCATCGCACCCGGCTTCGACGCGCAGTTCACGGTCTTCGACGACACACTGCAGATCATGGACATCATGCTATAAGGAGGCTCATTATGCTTCAGAACAATTTCAAAACGGAACCGCTGATCATCCCCCTCGGCGAAAAGCGGATATTCGGCGAACTCTTCTCCCCGACGGACGGTGAAAAGCACCCGGCTGTCATTTTCGTTCACGGCTACAACAGCTGCTATGCGGATTTCCGCGGCGAATGCGAAGCCTTTGCATCAAACGGATTTATAGCCTATGCGCTCGACTTCTGCGGCGGCTCGGATCGCTCCCAAAGCAGCGGTTTGTCGACCGACATGTCCGTTCTGACGGAAAAAGAGGAGCTTTTGGCTGTGATCGACTATTTCGCCGCAATGGAGAATGTCCTGCCCGGAAAGCTTTTCCTGCTTGGCGGCAGCCAGGGCGGTCTTGTCTCCGGACTTGCCGCGGAAGAGCGCCGCGACGTGCTCGGCGGCATGATCCTGTATTTCCCCGCCTATATGATCCCGGACAACTGGCGTCCGCGGTTCCCCACTGTGGAGGATATTCCCGAGGTGCTCGAGTTTTGGGGCCTAAGATTGGGACGCAGGTTCTTCCTCGATATGCGTGACTTGTACACCTATGAGCTTGTCGGCGGCTTTTCGAAGCCCATTCTGATCTTCCAGGGCGACGCCGATCAGATCGTCCCCTTAAGCTCTGCGGAAAAGACCGCTAAGGCTTACCCGAACGCGAAGCTCGTCGTGCTCCCCGGTGAGGGACACGGCTTCTCCGAAAAAGCGATCGGTGGTGTTATCGAACAGTCTTTGGCTTTTCTGAAAGCCCTGATATAAAAAATAAAGGAGAGTCATTATGAAAAACAGCAGCATTGGCATCATCGGCGGGGCGGACGGCCCCACCGCCGTATTTGTGTCCGGTGACCCAGTCGGCGCGATCCTGACCGTTGCGGGCATTGCCGCCGCGGTCGTCCTGCTCGCCGTCGGCATCGTCCTTTGGGTCAGACACAGAAAATAATCAAAAAAGCAGAAGCACACGGCAAATCATGATGTGTAAAGCCGGGCAGTCCTCCCGTTTTAGAGCGTCTGCCCGGTTTTTTTGCACACGAAGGCCTTATGTGACTTTGTCACGGAAGGATTGGGGAAAATCGGTTATACTGTAGTCACAAAAGAAAAACAGGGAGGACTAAAATATGTCTGCTATCCATATCAACAAAAACAATTTCGAAAATGAAGTCATGCACGCCGAGAAGACCGTTCTTCTGGACTTTTGGGCACCGTGGTGCGGGCCGTGCCGAATGGTTTCCCCCATTATCGATGAGATCGCCGCGGAACGTACGGACATCCGGGTCGGCAAGATCAATGTCGACGAGGAGCCCGAGCTTGCCGCTCAGTTCAACGTCATGAGCATCCCGACCTTAGTCGTTATAAAAAACGGCAGGATCGTGAACGAAGCGATGGGCGCAAGACCGAAAAGCGCGATCCTTTCTCTTCTGTAAGGAGGTTACTATGGGACTTTTCAATATGCAAAAACGCCCCGACATCAACGAAGGCGTAAAACGCTTTATGAACACTGCCGATGCCGTGCTCCTGGACGTACGCACCGAGGAGGAATATCTGATGGGACACATCCCGGGAAGTCAAAATGTTCCGCTCGCAGCTATTGACAACGTCGAAGAAACAGTGGAAAATAAAGATACAAAGCTGTATGTATACTGCCGCTCCGGCGCACGCAGCCGTCAGGCCGCCGATCTGCTGGAGGAAATGGGCTACACGAATGTTATAAACATCGGCGGTATTATCACATACTCCGGAAGGGTGGAAAGATAGAATGAAAACCGTAATCATAGGCGGCGTTGCCGCAGGCGCATCGGCCGCCGCAAGGCTCCGCCGATTGGATGAACAAGCCGAGATCACCGTATTCGAGCGTTCCGGGTATATCTCCTACGCGAACTGCGGTCTGCCGTACTATGTCGGTGATGTGATCACGGATCCGGAGGAGCTTACGCTGCAAACGCCCGAGGGCTTTTGGACTCGATTCAGAATCAACGCAAAGGTGCACCATGAGGTCATCGCGATCTACCCGGAAAGAAAGACGGTTTCGGTTCGGAATCTGAACACGGGTGAGACTTTTGAGGAGAGCTACGATAAGCTCGTCCTCGCCCCGGGCGCAAAACCGACACTGCCGCCGATCCCCGGCATCCGGTCGAAGAAGCTCTTCACGCTGCGCACCGTTGAGGACACGCTGCGCATCAAGGCGTACATCGAGCAGCACGGAGCAAAAAGCGCCGTTATCATCGGAGGCGGATTTATCGGCCTGGAGCTTGCGGAGAATTTCCATGCGCTCGGCATGGACGTAACACTGGTGGAGGCCGCCGATCAGCTTTTAAGCCCGTTTGACCCCGACATGGCCTCGTTCATACACAGTGAGGTTCGAAAGCACGGCATCCGGCTTATGCTCGGCACCGCCGTCACAGGCTTTGAGGAGACCGACAGCGGCCTGAATGTTTCCGTACAGAACGGATCCGTGCTCCGCGCGGATATCGCGGCGCTTGCGATCGGCGTAACACCCGACACGGCACTTGCACGGGAAGCCGGCCTTGCACTCGGCATGCGCGGCAGCATTCTCGTCAACGACAGGATGGAGACCTCTGTCCCGGATATCTATGCGGCAGGTGACGCCGTGCAGGTGAAGCATTTTGTCACCGGAGAGAACACGCTCCTGTCCCTCGCCGGCCCGGCAAACAAGCAGGGCCGCATCATCGCGGACAATATCTGCGGCGGCGACAGCCGATATACGGGCTCGCAGGGCAGCAGCATCATTAAGGTCTTTGAGCTTACTGCCGCCGCTACCGGGATCAACGAGGTCACGGCGCGAAATGCCGGCCTGCACACGGAGACCGTTGTGCTTTCTCCCATGAGCCATGCGGGGTATTATCCCGGCGGCAAGATCATGACGATGAAGGTGATTTTTGAAAAGGAGACATACCGCCTGCTCGGTGCGCAGATCGTCGGATATGAGGGCGTGGATAAACGCATCGACGTGTTGGCCACCGCCATTCGCGCGGGTATGAAGGCCCCGGCACTCAAGGAGCTCGACTTGGCCTATGCGCCGCCGTACGCCTCCGCAAAGGACCCTGTAAACATGGCGGGATTCATGGCGGACAACATTGAAAAGGGAATTTTGAAGCAGTGGCATTTGAAGGATGCCGAAAAGCTTCCGACCGACGGAAGCGTCACCCTGCTCGACACGCGAACCGAAGCGGAATTCAGCCGCGGACACATTGAGGGCTTTGTGAATATCCCCGTCGATGAACTGCGCGAACGCTTAAACGAGCTTGAAAAAGGAAAGCCCGTCTACGTGATCTGCCAGAGCGGACTTCGCAGCTACATTGCATCCCGCATACTGGAGGGCAGCGGCTTTGACGCCTACAACTTCTCCGGCGGCTACCGCTTCTACGAAGCGGTAATGCACGACCGTGCACTCATAAAAAGCGCTCATGCCTGCGGCATGGACAAATAACGGCAGCAAAAAGTCCGAAGGTCAAGACCTTCGGACTTTTTTACTGCATTTCTATCTTTCTCAGCTTTTCGATGTCGGTGATCCCGACCGTGCCGCGGGACAGCTGTACCATGCCTTCGTTTTGGAAATAGCGCAGCATGCGGGTGATCACCTCACGCTGCGAGCCCAAGTGATTCGCGATGGTCTCGTGCGTGATCTTCAGCGTATCCGTCCCTTCGATGACGGACTCCTCGAGAAGGAATGATGCGACACGCTTGTCGAGGCTTTTCCACATGACCTGCTCAATGAGCCACATGGCGTCGGAAAATCGGGCTGCCATGAGCTCGCTCGTATAATTTGCGAGCGGTGCGGACTCGTCCATGATGCCGCGAAAGACCTCGGGCGGGATGATCCACATATCGGTGTCCTTTTCCGCTTCGATCGTGATCTCAAACTGAATGGAGTTCATGATGCACGAGGCGGAAAGCAGACAGATATCACGCTCGAAAAGGCGATAGACCGTGACCTCGCGCCCCTCCTCCGAGTTGATATAGGCGCGCAGCTGTCCGGAACGGACAAGCAGCAGACCTGTGCAGTCTAAGCTGCCGTTATGGATGACCGTCCCCTTTTTCACAGACCACGGTGACGCGACACGCCGCAATTCATTTTGCTGCGCATCGGTCAGTTTATGCCACATCGGGAAATACTCATGAAGCTCCAAAATAAATTCACCTGCCGAATATGATCAAATAAATGGATTGAAATAGCGGCTGCCGTTCAGGAATGTGATCAGAAAAGACAGCAGCATCAGTGCGGTGCATGCCGCAATACTGACGAGATCCAGCTTCGAGAACTTCCTGCCGGAATACCACGTCCGCTTTGCGCCCTTGCCGAAACCGCGCAGCTCCATGGCGTTGGAGATCGTCTCGATACGCTCCATGGAGGAAAGGATCAGGGGGATCAGGATTGCACTTGCAGCCTTCAGGCGTTTTACAAGGCTTGCTTTTTTGCTCATTTCCGTACCGCGCGCCTGCTGTGCGAGGGAAATGTCCCTGTATTCCCTCTGAATATCGGGAATGTAGCGCAAAGCGAGCGCGACGGCGTAGCTGATCTTGTAGCTGACACCGACCCGGTTCAGAGACGCCGCAAACTCGGACGGATTTGTCGTGCAGACAAACAGCAGAACGATCGGGATCGTGCAGCCTGTCTTCAAAATGACGTTCAGATGATAGAACAGCTGCTCCGCCGTGATCGCATAGGGTCCGAACAGCTTTATGAGCACGGTCTCCGTCCCGTAGATCGACGTGCCGTGATCCGGGCTGAACAGGAAGATCAGCACGTTATTCAGCACGATATAGGCCGCCATCAGCCCCAGCATGAAGGAAATATCCTTCACGCGCAGCTTTGCGGCATGGAACAGAATGAAGGACAGCACCGTCATGGCAAGAAGCAGCGGCGTGTAAAAGCTCGTCATTGCGGCAAGGCTCCATGTGATCAGGCAGATCAGCTTGCATGCGCCCGTCAGGCGGTGGATGCGCGAAGGACGGTCAATATAGTTAAACAAATTGATCATATGCGCACCTCCCTGTCACGCGCAATGAACCGGCGTGTAAATTCTTCCGGATCCCCGATGCCGCACAGGGCGGACAAATGATAGAGCGAAGTCTCCTTCAGATGTGCCCGCTCGACGATATCCGGTGTATTCAATACCTCCGCCGCCGTTTTGTCGGCGATGACCTCGCCGGCATGGAACACGATGGCGCGGGGTGTATATTCAAGCATAAGATGCATGTCATGCGTGATCAGCACAACGGTCACGCCCTGCTGATTGAGCTCGTTCAGAAAATCCATGATCTCGGTATAGTGCTTCAGGTCCTGACCCGCCGTCGGCTCATCGAGGAGGATCATTTCCGGGTCGAGCACCAAAATGGACGCGATCGTGACGCGCTTTCTCTGTCCGTAGCTCAAAGCCGAGACCGGCCAGTTTCTGAAGGGATAGAGGCCGCAGATCTTCAGCGTTTTCTCCACGCGATCGCGGATCTCCTCCTCCGGGACGTTCCGGTTGCGAAGACCGAGCGCCACCTCGTCAAAGATCTTTGTCTGGGAGATCATCTGGTTCGGGTTCTGCATCACATAGCCGATGTGATCGGCGCGTTCTTTAATGGAAAGCGTGTTGAGGTCGACGCCGCCAAGCTCCAAAACGCCGCTCTGCGCCTTTTCAAAGCCGCAGACGACCTTCGAAAACGTGGACTTACCCGCGCCGTTTGTGCCGACGATGCTCACCATTTCGCCCTTGCGGATGACCGCATCGATCCCGCGGAGCGCATGATGACCGCCCTCGTACGTAAAGTCGATCTTTTCGGCGCGCAGCAGAATCTCCCTCTCGGGCAGCGTCTCAGGGGCGGGAAGCCTGTCGAACCACGCTCTGACCGCCTCCTTCTGTACATCGGACAGGCTGAGCTCCGGCAAATACGACGGGCGCATCTCCGGCGTCAGCGCAACACCGGCATATTTCAGCGCCGTGACGTACAGCGGCTCGCGGATGCCCTTTTGCGGCAAAAGGTCGGAACAGAGCAGCGTATCCGGATCGCCGTCGTACTGAATATGCCCGTCCCCCATGACGACCACACGGTCGACGGGACGGTACAGGACATCCTCCACGCGGTGCTCGATGATGATGACCGCGCAGCCGGTGCGCTTTTGGATCTCGTCGATCAGCACGATCGCCTGCTTGCCCGTTGCGGGGTCAAGATTCGCAAGCGGCTCATCGAACAGCAGAACATCGACCGGGCCGACCATAACGCCGCCGAGACCGACACGCTGCTTCTGACCGCCGGAGATCTCATGCGGCGCGTGCTTCAGAACCTCTTTTACGTCCACAAGCTCCGCAATGCGCTCGACCTCTTTGTGCATTTCCTCCGTGGGCATGCAGTCGTTTTCGAGCGCGAACGCGATGTCCTCCGCGACGGTCAGACCGATGAACTGTCCGTCGGAGTCCTGCAGAACCGTACCGACCGTTTTCGACAGGCCGAAAATGCCGAGCTCCTGCACATTTTTGCCGCCAACGGTCAAGCTGCCGGTCATTGTGCCCGGATACGAGCCCGGAACCAGACCGTTGATGCAGTGCGCCAGTGTGGACTTTCCGCAGCCGGACGGGCCTGCGATCAAAACCTTTTCACCCTTGTGGATCTTTAAGTTGATATGATAGAGAGTAGGCTCCGCCTGTGCGGTGTACTGAAAGCCGAAATCCTCAAAAGAGACGATCACTTCTCTGTCCAATGGGTTCTCCTCCTAATAACAAACAACAAAGGCAGGCACAAGGCCTGCCTTTTTAAGTGCCAAAAATTACTCTTTGGTAAGGCTGCCGGCCTTGGTCTTGGTTGCTGCATAAGCAACGCAGAGCAGAGAACCGACGATAGCGGTTGTAACGGCATTGGAAATGCCGGATGCCAGGCCCTGTGCAAACAGCTTCTCGATCGGCTCATTGTACATGAGAATGTCGAGAACCGGAGCTACAGCACCCCAGCAGATCACATGGGAAACGAGCTGGCCGATATTGAACTTGATGAGGCCCTTCTTGCCCATTTCCGCCTCGTTCATCTTCAGAACCTTAGCTGCAAGGCCTACGAGCAGACCGAACACTGCGGAAGCAATGACCCAGCTCCACCAGATGCCCCAGCCGAAGCTGAAGTCGATGAGTGCGTGGCCGATGAAGCCGATCAGCGCACCTGCGATCGGGCCGTAAACGACGGACATAAATGCGAGAAGACCGTACTGAACGCAAATGTTAACGTTCGGAACCGGGCTCGGAATCGCAACGAAGCGGCCAAGGACGAAGAACAGAGCTGCGCCGATACCGATCGCAACGATCGTCTTAACAGAGAATTTTTTCATGGTTTCTACCTCCAGAATATAGTTATTTAAGGCTTACGCCGAAAATACTGTTAGAAAAAGCCCTTAAACGGCTCTATGCGGATCCGCCACGAGTTGCCCGTCCCGACGTTATACGCGCGGGCAAAGGAACCCTGATTGATCGCCACTGCGACACAGTCGAGGCTGTTCACGTACACCAAGGCCTCGCCGACATGCACATCCGCAAAGCTCTTGCCGTAGAGGATGATGTTGCGGTAAACACAGCGGACGTCGTTTTCGATGGTGACGCAGACTCTGTCGCCGTATTTCACGCCTGTCTCAAGGAACAGCGCACGCGGAATATTCGTCCACAGGCTTCCGAACCGGACATCCAGAACATCCACGGTGCCGCAAACCGCTTTCCCGTCAAGATACGGATCCACGATCGGCAGGCTCACTAAGGACCCGACCGGCAGCTCCCCGCCGACACCCTCAAAGTCAATGATCCCCGCCGCAAGACGGGCACCGGTATACGCGTACACGTCGCGTCCGTAGAAGGTGTAGCTTTCGCCGGAGCTTGGCAGGCGGTTGATATTTTCGTCGATCTCCCGAACCGCCGCGACGCCCTCCGAGCGGATGATATGCGTCAGCGTGCCGTTGTCCGGCGTAACGATGTATCTGCCGGAGCAGGTCTTCACGACCACGCTTTTTCGGTCGGAACCGACGCCGGGATCGACCACGGAAACAAAGACCGTACCCCTCGGCCAGTAGTTTACGGTCTGGATCAACCGATAGCTGGCCTCCCAAATATCAAAGGGCGTGATATCATGCGTCAGATCGTGGATCTTCAGATCGGGCATGACGGAATAGGCGACGCCGTACATCGCACTGACCGCTCCGTCCACAAGGCCGAAATCCGATTGAAACACCAAAGGATACATAGGACGCACCCCCGAAAATATCTTCCCTTTCATTATAAAGCAAAGAGACAAAAAGTCAATCCGAACATCGCCAAAATCCGCCGTATGTCGACGCTTGAAATCACGCTTTTTCTGCTATATAATCATGGAAACAGACTTTTTCCGTACCGGAGGTACGATATGAACCTGAAATTAGATCTCGATATCGAACGGTTTTGGAAGGACGACGAGCTCGCGCATAAGGACAACTGCTTTTCGCCCGACGCGCCGCAGGTCGCACTCGGCATCCGCATGAGCCACGAATGCGTCTTTTCGGAATTGGGCGTTGACGGTCACCCGTGGGATCCCATCGACCCCATCCGTCAGGCGGAGCTCAACAAGCGCTACAACGACAAAGCGGAGAAGATCGTCGGCCGCCGCCTGCTGCCCGAAAAATACGACCTGCCGACGGAACGTTTCCCGGAAGTGAAGCGCATCGGCGAGGTGTTCGGCAGCCGCTACGAATACATTAACCACAGCGAATGGCTGCACCGCTGCTGCGAAACACCCGAGGATATCGAGAAAATGCTCGACCGCGTTGAAAGCCTGGATATCCGCTCGTTCATGCTGCCCGAAAACTGGGAAAAGGAGAAAAAGCGCATCTTTGAGGAGACCGGACGTCGTCCGTCCCCGATGCGGCATATCCGCGGTCCGGTCACGCTCGCCTGCTCCTTAGTCGGCGAGGAAAACCTTATTTTTCTGATCCTCGACGAGCCCGAGCTTGCCGCCCGCTTCTCCTCCGTGATCACCTCGGTCATTCTCAAAATGGGCGACATCATGGATGAGGAGGCAGGCATTCCCCCCGAAGACAGAGGAAAGTACGGCTTCTCCTTTGCGGACGACAACTGCTGTCTCTTAAATCCCGAAATGTACGAGCTTTTCGGCTACCCCGTCCTGCGCGACGTTATTGCGCACTTCGCACCGGGAAAGAACGACTCGCGCTATCAGCACTCCGACAGCGCCATGGGACACCTGCTGCCCATTCTCGGACGACTTGACCTGAACGGTGTAAATTTCGGGCCGACGGTCCTGATCCCCGAGATCAGAAAGCACCTGCCGAACGCACGCATCGACGGCTGTCTCGCACCGTTCGCCTTCATGCGCAATGAGGAGGACGAGATCGTCCGACAGGTCCTGCGCGACTCGGAGGATGCCCGCCACGCCGGACGCGGCGTCAACCTCTCCACCGCCGGCTCCATCAACGACGGCAGCTCCCTCCAAAGCCTCCGCCTCATCATGGCACTCATTCAAAATTACGGAAGATACTAAAGATGCCAAAAAGGGTCTGCTGCAAAACGCAGCAGACCCTTTTTCATGCAGAAATATCAGATCACTTCAAAGAACATCAGACGGCCGGCACCGATGACGACCGGGAATGCGTACTCGGTCGGCTCGGGGATGACGGCTGTAGCGTCGCCCTTCATCTGCGGCTCGGGCAGCTTGAGCTTTTCTGTGTAAACTCTGCCTGTCTCGAGGTCGCGGATGCCGGTGCATTCGCCGCGTACGATAACCTCGATGCTCTCGTGCATCGGGCGGTAGGACTGGATCGCATAGCGGTTGTTGTCGTATGCGAAGAAGCTGTACTTCGGGTTTGCAGCCATGAACACGCGCTGACCCATGCTCAGGTGCTTGTTCATTGCGCGCCAAACCTCAAGCGGGAGCTTATAGAGATCCGCAAAATTCTCCGGCACGTTGAGGATGAACAGACGGCCCTTGCCGTAGTTGTCTTCGGTCATGATCGGGAAATTGTCCTCGCCTGCAAGGAGGGTGATGTCGCTGCAGGTCGCGTTCGTCTTATAGTCGATGACCTCGATCATCACGGGCTCCGTGCCGCGGGTATAATGGGACGCGGTATAGTTCGCGTTGTCGATCATGTACTCGTTGCCGATGACATGGCGGTGTGTCAGACGGACGGAGGTCATCTCCTTGATGCCCTTGTCGTACGTCTCGTGCACGAAGCCGATCGTAACGATCGCATTGCCGCCCTTGCGGACATAAGCTTCTAACTTTTCCATGGCGTCCGGCTCACAGGCGGAGCTCTGTGTCAGGAGCACGGTCGGTGCGTTTTCGTCGAAATACGGGGACGGCTCTACGTTTACGCCGCCCATGCCGAGGTAGTTATAGACCTGATCCTCGCCGTCCGCGTCGAACGGCTCCCAAGCCTTAACGCCGATCGGCTCGCCTGCGCCGCCGATGAAGCGGTCGATGCGATACAGCTCGTGACCCAGCGGCGGAAGGTCGGAGGAGTCGATGAGTGCCGCAAAGTTAAAGAGCATGAGCTCCTTGCCCTTTGCGAGCATGGTGAGGTTTGCCTGCTCGAGCCAGCGGTTTACGTTGTCGCTTGCACCGCCCTGGTCGATCCAACCGCCGCCGTTACGGCCGGGAGCGGTGTTCTCCATAAGGCGCATGATGGAATAGGACTCGTAGCGCTGCAGATGCTGTGCGGAATAGCACGGCTCGCGGGTCTCGGTGCCGGTGTAGATCATGTCGAAGATATCCTTCTGCTTGCCCGGGTTGTAGCCGGTCTCCTGATATGCTTCATACCAGTTCGGATACTTGATGATGAAGTTCACCTTCGGGTTGACGGACTTTGCGAGTGCGACGATCTCCTTCGAGAACTCCTCCATGAGGTCGAGGCGATATTCCTTCCAGGAACGCTTGCCCTTTGCCTCGATGCACATCTCGCAGCGGCAGGAGGTGAAGAAGAAGTCGTCGAGGATGATCTCGTCAAATACGCTTGCGATGTCCTTGACGATCTCGAGGTACTTCGCTCTGTGCGCCGGGTCGGTGTAGCAGAACGTGTCATAGAATGCCGGCTTGCGAATGCCGTTGATGAGTGCCGTAGAGGTGATACCGCCGGAGGTCTCGATGCCGTTTCTCTCGAAAACAGCCTTTGCTGCCTGCAGCTTCTCAACCGGGATATCCACTACGCCGCGGTGGTTTTCGATATAGACCTTCTTAAGCGGGATGTACTGCTTAAAGAAGTCGATACCGCGCTGGATCTCCGCCTCGTCCGCCTTTTCAAGATAATAGGCATAGACGTATGCGGCGACACTGAAATTTTTGTAAGCTTCCATTGTAATTCCTCCCCAAGGATACAATTTATTACTTATACCTTACCACGACCTCTGTCGAAAGTCAAATCCTTTCTGTCGGCAAAAAAAGAGAGCCGTTTTTCATCGAAAACAGCTCTCTGAAAATTCAGTTTATCTCTTGCGGCTCCATGTGTCGGGGCTGAACAGAACGAGGATCGGGAAGATCTCAAGACGTCCCAGAAGCATATCCGCAGTGAGGATCAGCTTCGAGAAAATGCTGAAATGCCCGTAATTTCCCGTCGCACCGACCATTTCAAAGCCGGGACCGATATTGTTGAAGCAGGCGGTGACCGCCGAAATGTTCGTGCCGATCGAATAACCGTCCACGGAAATAAGCACAAAGCTCAAAAGAACGATCATAAAATACACGGCAAAATACGCATTGACCGTATTCGAGACCTTCTCTTCGACAACGCGTCCGTCCATGTGCACCGTATGCACGCGGCGCGGATGCAGCGCATCGCCGATCGTGCGGCCGATGCTCTTGAGAAGCAGCAGAACACGCGAGACCTTCAGTCCGCCGCCCGTACTGCCCGCACAGGCACCGATGAACATCAAAAGGAACAGGATCGCTTTGGAAAACGCCGGCCACTGTTCGAAGTCCGTCGACGCAAAGCCGGTCGTCGTCATGATACTGCTGACCTGAAACGCCGCGTGGCGAAACGCCTCAGCACCGCTGCCGTACATCTTTGCAATGTTCAGCGTGATGAGGAGGATCGAACCGCCGGCAATACCGGCATAAAGCCGCAGCTCCTCATTCCTGAACACATTTCCGATCTGTCCTAAAAGCAGAAGATAATACAGGCTGAAATTAACGCCGAACAGGAACATGAACACCGTAACCACGCCCTGCAAATATACGCTGTATCCGGCCATACTGCTGTTCAGCACCGCGAAGCCGCCTGTTCCGGCGGTTCCGAACGAGATACAAAGGCTGTCAAAAACCGGCATCCCGCCGATAACAAGAAAACCGAAACAAATCACGGTCAGCAACACATAAAGTCCGTACAGGATCATCGCTGTCTGACGGAGCTGGGGCGTCAGCTTACCGACACTCGGGCCGGGGCTCTCCGCGCGCATCAGGTGCATGCCGTAACCGGCCGTCTTCTTCGCCTGCGGCAGTACCGCAAGAATGAAGACGAGCATACCCATGCCGCCCAGCCAATGGCTGAAGCTGCGCCAATAGAGATTGCATCGGGACAGGGCTTCAACGTCCGACAGGATCGACGCGCCGGTCGTTGTGAAGCCGGAGACGATCTCAAAGAGCGCATCAATATAGCTCGGAATCTCGCCGCTGAGACAGAACGGCAGTGCGCCGAACAGGGACATGACGATCCACGAGATGCTCGTAGCGGCAAAGCCCTCCTGCGCATAAAACGTGTTTTTACTGCTGCGGCTGACGATCAGCATCACCGCGCTGAAAACACCCATACCGATGATCGTAATGGCGTACGCCCAGATATTCCGTGTTTGTCCGTCCGCGACCGCAATAAAGAGCGGAGCAAACATGAACGCCGCGGAGATAAGCACCGCGAGCGCCGTGATCCGACAAATCATCTTAATATTCATTGTTCAGACCACCTTACACGAAAATATCGTTAAACTGCATGATCGGCTCCTCGCGGCTCGTGACAACAATGACGGTGTCGCCGATCCGGAACGTGGAATTACCGTCCGGGATCGACGTATTCCCATGACGTGTGATGCAGGCCAGAAGCACGTTCTTTTTCAGCTTAAAGCTCTTCAGAGGTTCATCAATATGATGCGAATGCTTGTTGACGACGAATTCCAGCGCCTCAACACGCCCCTCGGCAATGCGGTGCACGGACACGGCCGCACCGGCCTGATTTCCCATAGCGCGTACATACTGCACGATATTCTCGCTGCACAGCTCCTTCGGACTGATGACACTGCCGACCGGCAGATTTTCGAGCATACCGCTCATTTCCATACGGTTTACCTTCGTGATGATATTCGGCACGCCCTGCATATTGCCGTACATGGACGTGATGATGTTCTGCTCGTCCATACCGGTCAGCGTTACGAGCGCATCCATTTCGGAAAGGCCCTCGCTCTCAAGCACACTCTGCACGGTACCGTCCGCCTGAATGACCGCGGCACGCGGCAGAAGCGTTGCCAGCTGCAGGCAGCGATCCGGATCCTTCTCGACGATCTTGACATGCACCCCGGCGGAGATCAGACTCTGCGCGAGATAATAGCACACGCGTCCGCCGCCGACCAGCATAGTGTGACGGATCTTCTTCTGTGTGATCCCCATCTTCTTTGTCAGCTCGGACAGGGACGAGACCGGTGCGGTTACGTAGATGTGGTCTCCGCGGCGCAGCGTTCTGTCGCCGGTCGGGATGAACGCCTTGCCGTCACGGACAACGGCGCACACGAGCACCTTACAGCCGCCGAGCACGTGCGGCAGATGGTGCAGAATGACATTTTCGAGCAGGCTTCCCTCATTGATGCGCAGCTCGACGATCTCAACGCGTCCCTTCGCAAAGGTCTCGCGCTTCAGAACACCGGGAATCTGCATTAAGCGAAAGATCTCTCTTGCCGCTTCACGTTCGGGATTGATGATCAGCGACAGACCGAATTCCTCACGCATCATATAGAGCTGCTTCGTGTATTCCGGGCTGCGCACACGGGCGATCGTGTGCAGGCGCGGGTTCATACGGCGGGCCGTCAGACAGCAGAGCAGATTGGTCTCGTCCGCACTGGTCGCCGCAACCAAAACCTCGGTCTGCTCGACATTCGCTTCCTTCAGCGTATCCATCGCCGCACAGTTTCCTGTGAGGCTGATCACATCGATCTCCTGCATCTCTTTTTCAAGTATATCGGGGTTTGAATCGATCGTTACCAGATCGTGTCCCTCCTGCGCAAGCAGACGGGTCAGAGCCTGACCGACCTTGCCGTCTCCGGCAATGATAATTTTCATTTTAATTTCCTCTTCAAAGTAAAAATCAAACTGCACCATTGGCAATTCGCAAGAACAGTATACACCAACTGATTCGAATTGTACAGCACTGCGTCGATAAATTTGCAGCTAAAGTATCCGGGAATAACAATGGGCCTGCTGTATTATGCTGCAGGCCCATTACCTTATCTTTTCCAGTATGTTTTGCCGTCCTTTGTTCTGTCGAGATAGCCGTACTCGATCAAATAACGGCGCATGGTCGCGAAATCCTCCCAGATCTCTTTCAAAATCGCGTTCACTTCCGGCTCCGAGTATTGCTTTCCGCTCTCAAACTGCTCCGCGACCTTTCGGAGAATGACGATCTTCTTTTTCTCCTTCTTGGAAAACACCTTCAGCTTCAGCGGCTCGAGGCTGCTGAAAACATTTTCGAGGATCTTCCTGCTTTCTTCTTCCGTAATCTCATACCGTTCGTCCACCATTTTCGCCCCCTCGTGCGGTTTGATCAATTCTTCTTCCGTCGTATTCTTTCTGTTCTTCATGCCCTGCTCCGCTAAGGTCCATGCGGCAAGAAACAGCTGCGCACCCTTTGCGCGTTCCCGGAACACAAAGCGCTGATGACGCACCGTTGACGGCGTGACGCCTAACGTTTGCGCGATCTCCGCATCGGTCTTACCCTCAGCGAACATCAGCATCAGTGTCTTTTGGTTGTCCGTCAGCGAAAGTGCCTTGCCGCCGGCGCTGAGGATCTGCTCCAAAGCGTCCGTATGCCCCGCCGCATGCTCTCTCGCGGCACGCTCCGCCGTGAAGAACCGCCCTTGTGCGGGAAACACCTCGCCCGCCTCAAACACCTTTCCGCAGTATACGCAGGTAAATGTCCCATTTTCCTCACGCAGACCCGTTTCCAGTTCCTTTATCGTTAAGTTTTCCGGATGTATCATACTTTTCACTCCCGTTCCACAACAAATTATAATCATGTTTATTTATTTTGTCAACACTGAATTGTTATATTTATTATTCGGAATATCAGCACTGTATGAATGTTGACACCTCCGAGCCGCATATAGTGTACACGAAAGGAGCTGGTTCCCATGTTCTTTGAAAACACGCCGCTGCCCTATCCTTATGCGGCACTTGAGCCGCATATTGACGCGGAAACGATGAAGCTGCATCACGACCGGCATTTACAGACCTATATCGACAGCCTGAACGACGCTCTGCTGTGCGCACCGGGCTTTCAGGGGCGCACGGCGGCACAGCTTTCGCTTTTGCAGAACCGCCCGTCCATCTCCAAAAACGCGGGCGGCGTCTTTAATCACCGGTTCTACTTTGCCGGCATGACACCCGACGCGGACAGACACACACCCGAGGGCACACTGAAGCAGGCTGTACTGCATCATTTCTGCACCAAAGAAAATTTCATCCATGCGTTCACGGCATCCGCTTTGCAGCTTTACGGCTCCGGCTATACATGGCTTGCCTGCAATCGGCAGAAGCAGCTTATAATTCTCACGACGCCGAATCAGGAGGTGCCCATGCTCCGCGGCCTGCGTCCGCTGCTCTGCTGTGACATGTGGGAACACGCCTATTATCTGAAAAACCAAAACCGCAGGGCGGCCTACCTCGAAAGCTGGTTTCGCGTTCTCGATTGGCAGCGTGCAAACGCACTGTTCACCGGAGAAGTGCCCTTCTTTGACCCAAAAATGCCGTCGGACACCGAAAAATGAGCGCAAAAATGCCTGTCCGGGCTTTCCACCGGACAGGCTGATCTTGTTCTTAAATTTCCGCACCGAAGCGCAGGGTACGCATCAGTCGCTCAAGGAGCTTGCGCAGTACCGGCAGAAGCAGGAATGCCAAAAGAAAATTCGCCACGGCATGGATCAGATCAAACGGGATGCCGCTCAGGATATACGTCACGCCGACGGCAAAGCCGCTCAGAACGAACGTCGGGAACGAAGTCAGTGTGCCGAAAAACAGCCCGTAAAAGCCGCAAAGCAGCGCCCAACCGAGTCTCGAGTCCATCTTGCGGAACAAAAAGGTCAATACGGCGAGGATCGTCCAGATGTACAGATACGAAAACCACCACAGGCCAAAGCCGTACACAAGACCCTCAAGCAAAATGAAGACCGCAAGCGTGTAGCCGACATATTTGCCGAGCACGATCGTGAACAGCATAACGAGCACGGACACGACCTCGATATTCGGCAGCGGTGCCAGTGCGATCTGGCTGACAAGCAATATTGCGCCGAGAATTCCGCTCAGCGCCACCATACGCAGACGCAATTACCAGCCTACGGTCAGCGTAAATTCATACGCTGCGCCGTCCTCCACAGGGGTCATATCCACACCGGTCATGACGGCTTCGCCGCCCTTTGTGAGACACCACCATTCCTGATTGGCCTCATTCGCCGTAATGCCGCCGACGGTTTTGACGAAGAGGCCGTATTCGCCCTCTTCACCTTCCAAAAGACCCTCGTTCATCAGTGCATCGCCGAGCATTTCTTCGTCGGTGCGCAGCTTATGTACGGTCTCTTCGCCCGCCGCGTCAACGACGGTGAAGGTGTAAGCCTTTGCGCCCTCCGTGCCCTTCGGCGCCGTCATCTTCCATGCGACGAGTGCGACGGCGATCAGCACAACGAATGCGACGGCCGCAATGATGAGAGGTTTCTGACTTTTCTTTGTTTTTTCCATTTTGATCAACTGCTTTCTTCAAATTTATGGGCAAAGATTGTGCGAGAAGAAAGCCTGCGTGTATTCCTGCTTCAAAACACACGCAGTGGGTCTATCCCTGTCGCCGGCTCTCGCGGCTCCGCAAAATCTCTTCAGGCAAGTCTTCCGGCTTCGGGATCACTGCCTTGAGCCGCCTTCCCGCTTTCGCAGTGACATTCTGGCTCTCGGCTCCTCCGTTACGGCGGCGGGCCCGCCGGGGCTTATACCCCGTTCCTTGTTCGGCTGCATCCGTGAATGCAGACACCTGAAGTCCCTGTTGATTAGTTTACTTGACCGCCCGGCGTTTGTCAATCCATACGGGCGATGATCGCCTTTGTTTTGATGCCCTCTTTCGTGAACATCACTTCATGCTCGGACTGAATATTATCCGGTGCATTCTCGCTGTGCAGGTCGTCCGTCTTGCAAAGAATCGTAAAGCCCGCCTCGGCGAGATATCGCTGCGTCGCAAGGTACAGATCCATATTGTCGGTCTTGAACCACAGCTCTCCGCCGGGTTTGAGGATCTTCTTATACGTCGTGAGCTGACGGGTATGGGTCAGACGGCGTTTATGGTCGCCCGCCTTGCCCCACGGGTTACAGAAATTCACGTAGATGCGGTCCGCCTTTTCGTCCCCGGCAAACAGCGTGTCGAGCTTTTCAATGTTATAGGAAAGCAGCGCAACGTTTTCCACCGGCTCTTCGCCGAATTCCGCCTCAATATTGCGGCGTGCAACACCCAAAATATCCACGCTGATATCCACGCCGATGAAGTTCACATCCCGCTCTCTGTGCGCAAGCGCCGCAAGGAACGTGCACTTGCCGCAGCCGAGGTCGAGGTGCAGAGGCTGCTCCTTCTTAAAGAAAGCTTTCCATGTCCCCGCAGCCTTCTCCGGCTCATCAATATAGAACGGACACGCCTCTAATTCCGGACGCGCCCACTTTTTCTTTCGAATTCTCAAGGATCGATCTTCCTTTCCTTACTTTCTGCGTTCTTTATTCTACCGCAGTTTGGAAAAGAGCGCAAGACCTCAAAAATTTATAAACCCGCTTAAATGAGACCGCCGGAAAATATGTCTGTGCTTTCTTTGAAGCCCCGGAATAAAGCACAATGCCCGGAGAAGGAGAATTTCCTTTTCCGGGCATTACTTTTATGCGTTTTTGAGAAGTGCGGCGGTTTCTTCGAGGTCTTTGAGGAAATCGCCGTGGCTCATGTCCTGGTCGATGACCTCCGGCAGCGCATGTGCTGCAGCAAAGGCCTTCACAGCACGCCAATCCACCGCGCCCTTTCCGAGCGGAACGTGCAGCTCACGCATGGGAGCGGTTTCGTACGCCTTGTTAATATCCTTATAATGCACGCTTTTGAGGTACGGCAGGACCTTTTCCATATAGGCGACCGGCTCCTCACCGCCGAACAGCGCCCAGCCCACGTCGATCTGTGTGCCGACCTTGCCGCCGCAGCGCTCCAAAACGAACTCCAGCGCCGTTTTGTCCCCAACCTTCGCGCGAACCTCCGGGAAGCTGTTGTGGATCCACAGCTCCACGCCGACTCCCTTCAGCGTATCGGCAAGGAAAACGCAGTTTTCCGCAAACGCCGCAAAATCCTCCGCGGTCTCGCACTTCGGGCAATTTACAACGATGTGCTGCAGACCGTTCTCCTTTGCGAGTGCCGCCGCCTTTTCGGCATCCGCTTTCGGATCGCCGAAAATATGGCAGGAGATCAGCTCAAGGCCGTATTTCGCCATCATTTTCTTAAAGACCGGCATTTCTTCCGGCAGCCAGATCGGATTGATACCCATCGTGCGGATCTGCTCAGCGGTCATCGAGAGCGCCGCACAGGGCTCGATCTCCGTATAACCCGCTGCGGAAAGACGCGCGAAAAACGCTTCCGGATCCTTGCGGAATTCCGGCATACTGCCGTAGATCTGTACTCCAAGCTTCATAAATTACAACTTCCTTCCCGTTTCGATTTTCAATTTATTGCGGCACACCCGATCAGTTGCGGAACACAGCGCCTGCAAGATAGATAATGCCTGCCTCTTCTTCACCGGTAAACGCACCCTCCGCCTCGATGCGGATCTCCTTTGCGCCGTCGATGAGAAGATTCATTTCTCTTTCGGAGCTGTTCACCGTCAGAGACGAAAGCTCATACTGCAGAGCATCGTCCAGATAGATGCGGATCTTGCCGATGAAACCGTTTGTGGTTTCGGAGCCTACGACCCATGTACCGCTGAAGCGCTTGTATTTGCCGTCCGGCGTATACTCGGTCGCGACGGTTTCCGCGGATGCCGGGTGCAGCTCAAAGCAGAGACCGTTTGCATACGTGCTACCGTTCGTGCCCGTGACAGCCTCGACCTTGCTGCAGTCTGTGCCGCCCGTATACGGCAAATCGATCAGCATGGCGGGCAGAAGCTCCTTATATTCCTTGATCTTTTCCGTGATCTGCTCGTCTTCTCCGAGGAAATCCTTTGCGCCCTCCAGCGTCAGGATCGCTTCCTCATAGTCACCGACGCGAACGTAGGTCTCCGCCTCCGTCAGAAACTCCTCACGGTACTGTCCCTTGTAGGACTCGATGCGTTCCGTGATCCGGCCGTCCTCCTGTGCGGATCCCTGCAGAACCTGCACGGCACCGATGAAATCCTTCTCGTTTGCGAGCTTCTGCGCTGTTTCGAGCAGCTCTACGATGTAATTTTCCTTTTCGGCCTCACCGAGGGATGCGAGCACTTCTGCGATCTCCTCATCCTCGCCGAGGACAGCACCGCTTTCCTGAAGGAGGGCGTAGGCACCCTCAAAATCCTTCTCCGCAGCCAGCGCCTGCGCTTCCTTGATGATCTCACTCTTATACTCCGAGTGGATCGCCGCAATATGCTCCTGCGCCGTCGCATAGTTCGTATCACTGTCGACGACGAGCTGCAGCAGGCGAAGTGCTTCGACCTTGTCGCCGATCTTCTCCGCATCCACCGCCGCAAGGAATGCATCCTTCGATGCCTTCAGCGCTTCGAGCTCACTCTTTACCGCCTGCATCTCCTTCGAGCCCGGGTACGTTTCCGCAAGCTCTCCGACAAAAATGTTGACCGTACGATGATCGAGCTCTCCGTTATTATATCGGCTGAGCATGCCTGCCGCCAAACCGTTGAGCGTGGGCTGAACCTCTCTGAGCTCTTCCTCGTCGAGCTTCGGCAGGATATCCGTGATCGCGGTGTAATCGCTCGCTTCCATGGCGCGGTTAAATTTCTGCGCCGGGGAAATGTACCACATAAAGACAGCCACACCGATGCCAAGCAGCACAAGGACCGCGGCGACGATCGCGACGACCCACGGCCAGACGCGCTTCTTTTTCGGCTCTTCTTCTTCGTATTCCGCATATTCTTCGTACGCATAACCGTCGTTGTACGTGATATTCTGCGGGTCATTGTCGCTGCTCGCGATGTTGTATTCGTCCGCGGGCAGCTCCATCTGTCTGCCGGACGAAATGTCCTCCATTTCCGGCTCTTCGCGGAAGCGGTGGGGTGCGGAGCTGTAAATGTCCCGTCCGTTTTCGGCCTGTTCTTCGCCGTTCAATACGGCGATCTGGATCGTTTCCTCCGGCACAAGCTCCTCCGGAGTCAGTTTCTTCGGCGGCTCGAGAACTAAGATCTCACTTCCGCAGTTCGGGCAGGCTTTCATGCCCTCCTCTACGGTTGCGCCGCAATATATACAAAACATAGCTTTCCTCCTGTTTTTGGGTATCATTTTAAGAATAGCGTATTCTGCGCCTTCTGTCAATTCTTCTGCGAAAATTAAAGGCAGACAGCGCTTTTTTGGCTGTCTGCCGCAGTTTATCTGCCTTTTTTCGCCTCATAGTCCAAGAGAATGGGCGTGATATCAGGATATGTGAAATTTTCCGGACGCTCCGAAAAGCTGCGTACTTCAGCCATTTCGCTGCCCGGCGGGATGGCTCCGAGAGACACGATCTCCGCCGTGAACACCACACCGCTTGCACAGCCGATGTTATCCGTCGCAAAATAATCGCACAGCGGTTCCATCGTAAACTCCTGTGCGCCGGACTCCTCCCAAAGCTCGCGTTTTGCAGCCTCGAGCGGTATTTCGCCCGGTTCGATATGCCCGCCCTGTGTTTCCCATGTCGTGCGGTCTTTATGACGGCTGAAAAGATATTTCCCGTTCATACGGGAAATGACAACAACGAATCTTTGGTCCGAAAAGGTGCCGAGCGGATGCACCGTGCAGGTTCCCATTTGATCTCCCTCTTTCTGTATTTCTCTGCTTGATTATACAGCGAAGCTTGGCATTTCGCAATCGAACATTGACATTTTTTCCCGGCTGACCTATACTTCTGTTAACTCCCTTTGAAAGGATGCGTACAAATGAACATTACGCTCGAAAATATGACGCAGTTCTCCCGTGCCGAAAAGGCCATGGAGCTGCACAAAAGCGGATTTAACTGCGCGCAGGCGGTTTATCTTGCCTTTTCCGACCTGTATCCCTTTGACACGGACACCGCTGCCTTGGTCGCCGGCCCGCTCGGCGGCGGTCTCGGCGGTCAGCATGAGGTCTGCGGCGCGGTCAGCGCCATGGCGCTCGTGCTCGGCATGCGATACGGCTACAGCGACCCTGCGGACAAAGCCGCAAAGATCGCACTGTATAAGCGCGTGCAGGACTGCTCCGCGCAGTTTCGCGCCGTGACCGGCAGCATCATCTGCCACGAGCTTTTGGGTCTCAAAAAGGACGGCCCGCAGCCGAAGCTCGGCGAGCGCCCGCCGCAGGGAAAGATCCCCTGCCGCACATTGGTCGGGCTCGCGGCGGCGATCCTTGAAAACCACATGAACGAGGCACAGTGACCGACATGGAACGTGTAAAAGCTTTTATAAAGAAGGAAGCCGTGCTCTGCATTGCCGCCGTTTTGGCAGCGGTTTCCATGTTCTTCGTGCCGCCCGACGGCGAATACCCCGGGTATATCGACTTCAGGACGCTCTGCCTCCTGTTCTCGCTGATGACCGTTGTCGCGGGCTTTCGCGATGCCGGTACATTCTCCGCACTGAGCCATACCCTGCTCCGCCGTGTGCGCTCCGCGCGCGGCGTGGTGCTCTGTCTGACGCTCATCTGCTTTTTCTCGAGTATGCTCATCACGAACGACGTCGCCCTGCTCACCTTCGTCCCGCTTTCCATCCTGCTTTTGGTTGAAGCCGGTCTCGGGAGACTTACCGTTCTGACGGTCACACTGCAGACGATCGCAGCAAACCTCGGCAGCATGCTGACGCCGATCGGCAACCCGCAGAACCTCTACATCTATTCCCGCTCCGGCATGGACATCGGGGCGTTTGTCGGTATTCTTCTGCCCTACGCGGCACTTTCCCTGCTGCTTTTAGCGCTTTCCTGCTTATTTGTAAAGAGGGAAGCCGTTACGCCGCCGACCGGCGACATGCCGCAGCGGAAAGCATCGACCGAGCTCGTCAGCGCCGCACTTTTTGTGCTGAGCCTTTTAAGCGTCCTTCGCTTTTTGGAGGCGTGGATCACTGCGCTCGTAACACTCCTCGTTGTGCTTATTTACAACCGCAAGCTCCTGAAGCGCGTGGACTACTGCCTGCTTCTGACCTTTGTCTGTTTCTTCGTTTTCATCGGCAACATGGGCAGGATCGAGCCGATCCGCGAATTTCTGAGCGCGTTTATCACCGGACGCGAAATGCTGACCGGCGCGCTTTTGAGCCAGATCATCAGCAATGTTCCCGCCGCCGTGCTGCTCTCCGCGTTCTCCGAAAACTGGCGCGAGCTTCTCGTCGGCGTGAATATCGGCGGTCTCGGCACGCTGATCGCGTCGCTCGCAAGCCTCATCTCCTATAAGCTCTATTCCGCCTCCGAAAACGCACAGCCGAAGCGCTTCATGCTCGTTTTCACGGGCTTCAATGCGGCATTCTTTATTCTGCTCATCGGTCTGTGGGCGATACAAAACTAAGCATAAAAGCGCAGTGTATCACTCCGGTACACTGCGCTTTTCTTTTATTTATCTTTCTTAACGGCTTTCAGTACGTCCTCCACGCGCATGCCGTTGAGGATCAGCTCCGAGCCCATTTGAGCTTCATTGAAGGACGCGATCACATATCCGTCCTCTGTGACATAGAACACGCTCCAAGGCCAAAACGTTCCGCTGTTTTCTTCCTCGGACGGTGCATACGCCACGAGAGCACGCATCCCGTCCGTAAACTCCGGGATCACACTTCTAAGCATGATATCTGCGGAAAGTGTGATCTGCTCCCCCTCCTGCAGTAAGCTCTCAGAATCATCTATAACTGTCATAGTATACCGAAAGCGGTCATACCACGATGAATCATCCGGCTCTGCTTCGCCGATGATCTCACCGTAAACAAAGGTAGGCGCGCGCTCAATAATCTCCTCGATCGGCACATACCTGACTTCGACCAGCTCCGGGTAGCCGCAGAGCGGATAATCCTCTCTGAGCGCTTCGATCTCCTCCGCTGTCAGTCTCGCCGTCGGTGCAGCGCAGGCGGTCAAAATAAAAAGCAGCGCGAGCAAAACCGATAAAATCTGAAATCTTCTTTTCACAGCACAACTCCCCTTTCTGTTTTCAGTATAGCATGCGGATATACGCCGCGCAATACGGAGACACAAAAACGGCGCAGAAGGCTCTTTTCGAAACCTCTGCGCCGTATATTTTTACTTTTCGATATGCCAGGAAATGCCCTGCGGGGTGTCGATGACAACGACATGGCGTGCAGCGAGCTCGTCGCGGATCGCGTCGGCTGTGCCCCAATCCTTCGCCTTGCGGGCTTCGGTACGCTTTGCGATGAGTGCGTTGATCTCAGCCGCTTCCTCCGCCGTGACGCCCTCGGGGATCGCGCTGCGCTTCTCCTCGAGCTCACGGTTCAGCTTGTCGGCAGCCGCGATGAGACCGAGTGTCAGAACTTCGTCGAACTCCTTGATCATCGCGAGCTTATCCGCGTCGGAAACCTTCGCCTTGAAGACATCGTACAGTGCGGTGAGTGCCAGAGACGTGTTGACATCGTTCTCAAGGGACTTCTTAAACTTTGTGCGCAGTGCTTCGCAGCCCGCTTCGTCGTGCTCGCCCTCCGTCTTCAGTGCGGCGATGCGCTGGACGAGCTTCTTGTAAGCGACGGCGGTGTTATCGAGGCTCTCGAAGGAGAACGTCAGCGGCTTTCTGTAATGGGACTGCAGGCAGAACATACGGTAAACGAGCGGATCGTAGCCCTTTTCCTCGAGCAGGGAAACCGTGAGGAAGTCGCCCTTCGACTTACTCATCTTGCCGCGTGCGTCATTGAGGTGCAGAACGTGGAACCAGTATTTGCACCACGGATGACCGAGGTAAGCTTCGCTCTGTGCGATCTCATTGGTGTGGTGCGGGAATGCATTGTCGATGCCGCCGCAGTGGATGTCGAGGTATTCGCCGAGGTACTTTACGCTGATGCCGCTGCACTCGATGTGCCAGCCCGGATAACCGATGCCCCACGGGGAATCCCACTTGAGCTCCTGGTCGTCAAACTTGGACTTCGTGAACCACAGAACAAAGTCGCTCTTCGACTTCTTGTTGCTGTCTTCTTCAACGCTGTCGCGGACGCCGACGTCGAGGTCTTCTGCATCCATGTTGCCGAATACATAGTAGCTCGGCAGCTTTGCCGTGTCAAAATACACATTGCCGCCTGCAATATAAGCATATTCCTTCTCGAGCAGCACTTCGACCATGTGGATGAACTCGTCGATGCAGCTCGTTGCCGGAACAACGATCTCCGGCTTCTTGATGCCGAGCTTTTCGCAGTCCGTAAAGAACGCGTCGGTGTAGAACTGTGCGATCTCCATGACGGTTTTCTTCTCGCGGCGTGCGCCCTTGAGCATCTTATCCTCGCCGGTGTCCGCGTCGCTCGAAAGGTGACCGACGTCGGTGATGTTCATCGCACGGGTAACATCATAACCGAGGTAACGCAGGGATTTCTCCAGCATATCCTCCATGATATAGCTGCGCAGATTGCCGATGTGCGCGAAGTGATACACGGTCGGGCCGCAGGTGTACATCTTTACCTTACCTTCCTCATGCGGGGTAAAGATCTCTTTTCTCTGAGTGAGTGTATTGTACAGAAACATGGCTCAAAACTCCTTTACGCTTCTTTTTCTTTATCCTTCTCCTGCTCACGCAGGTCTCTTCTGAGGTGTTCGATCTCGACACGCAGACGGCACATCTCCTGTGCGATCGGGTCGGATACATGGATCTGGTCGAGCGTGCTGTTGTCGAAAATACGCTGACCGCCGACACGCACGACTCTCGCCGGGACACCGACCGCCGTCGCGTTGTCCGGCACTTCGTTTAATACGACCGCACCGGCCGCAACACGGGAATTGTCCCCGACACGGAACGGGCCGAGCACCTTTGCGCCCGCGCCGATCATGACGTTGTCGCCGAGCGTCGGGTGTCGCTTGCCGTGATCCTTGCCAGTACCGCCGAGCGTTACGCCCTGATACAGTGTACAGTTGTCGCCGATGATCGCCGTTTCACCGATCACAACGCCCATGCCGTGGTCGATGAACAGATTTTTACCGATCGTCGCACCGGGATGGATCTCAATGCCCGTGCGTCGGCGTGCATTCTGTGAAATAAAACGTGCGATGAACTTCATATCATGCCGGTAAAACCAGTTGGCCTTCCGGTATGCACGCACCGCTTTGAAGCCGGAATACAGAAAATAGACCTCCGCCCGGCTGCGCGCTGCCGGATCGCGCTCCATAACGGCGTCCAGCTCCGCTTTCAGTTTATTAAACATGCAGGAAACTCATTCCTTTCTATAAGGCAAAACAAAAACCCCCGAATGCCGCAAAGGCAATCGGGGGCGAATATGCTTTTTACGCAAAGATCCGCGGTTCCACTCCGGTTTATCGCTCACTCGGCTTAACGTGCCGCCGCCGTATACCGCTACCCCCTTTCGGGCTCACGGCATCCGCTCACGAATGCACTTCATCCGGCACCTTCCTGCGGCGGCTTTCAGCCGCTGACCACCGCTCTCTATCGGACGCGCTCCGGATTACTCGTTCGGTCATTGCGTTTTTCTATAAGAATATATTACCACACCTTTTCATAGAACGCAAGAGAATTTCCGCGCAAAACATTATATGCTTTTCGGTTTTCGGCGGTTCTCTTTCCCGACATCCGCTTTCCCGCGAAACGGCTCTATGCGCTCGTCCACAAAGAGCTCCATGCCGACGCCGTACAGGCGCGCGATGTGAAACAGCGTATACACGCTCGGCAGGCTTTTGTCGCACTCGTAATAAGTGTATGTGCTCCGTTCCATACTAAGCATATCCGCGACCTGCTTCTGACTGTAGTGCTCCGCCATTCGAAAATACCGCAATTTCTGACCCAATGTCACGTTATTCACTCTCTTTCGATTATCTAATGCGTTCATTATATATCGTGATCGTCTATTTCTTTGTCGAATTTTCTGACATTATCTAATAAAAAGATTAGATAACGGAGAAATATGTTATGCTTAAGTTAAGAGTTCTTGATCTGCTGAAAGAAAAAGGCAAAACAAAGTACTGGCTCTACATCCAACTTGGAATGAGCTATCAAAACTTCAACAAGATGGTCAACAACGAAACGCAGTCCATTCGATATGAACGCATAGAAACGCTATGCAACATTTTTGAATGTTCACCAACGGACCTGTTTGAAATTGTCGACGACGAACCGGAGAGATGAGATATGTTAAGAATAAGAGCAAAAGAACTGCTGGAAAAGAAGGGTAAAACGAAGTATTGGCTGCACATGCAGCTTGGTACGAGTTACCAGAACCTTTGCAAAATGCTGAATAACGAAACCCGTATGATCCGTTACGAAAACATTGAGGCGCTCTGCCGCATTTTGGAATGTACACCGAACGACCTTTTCGAGATCATCGACGACGAACCGGAGAACTGAAACGAGCGCACGGCTAAAGCCGTGCGCTCTGTGTTTTCTGTGATGTTATTTTACTGCGGCTTTCTTTTCGGATCTGTAGTAGAACACTTCCACGATCACGGAAACGCCGAAGCCGGCGGCCGCAAACATGAACGGCACCATGGGGTCGATGTCGTACAGGAAGCCCGCCATGAGTGAGCCGATCATGCCGCCCACCGCGCGGATCGCCTGATAGAAGCCCATGATGAGGCTGCGGTCACCGCGTCCCGCACTCTCCGCCACCATGTCCTGCGTGAGCGGAATGGAAATCGCGTAGGCCGCAAACTGAATGACCGAAATGCCGAGGAAGCTCCAGATGTCCGGCGCAAAGATGACCGCAACGATCGACAGCGTACCGACGAGCAGAACCGGAATGAGCGTCTTTTTCATGTCCGTCTTCTTCATCAGGTAGGCACAGACGGTGGAGTTTGCGATCAGAGAGATGATGCCGACGGCAAACTTGATCGTGCCGTTATACGCGGAAGACAGACCGAACTGATCCTTGATGTAATAGTTGAATACCTGCTCGAACGCGATGTAGCCGATGTAGCTGAAGCAGCATACGCTGAAAAGCTGCAGCCACATGCGGTTCAGGAAGCTGCGTCCGGCTGCAAACGCCGCAAAGGGGTTGCATTCCTTGATAAACTGCCTTGTGTCGGGCTTTTCGTCCGTTTCCGAAGCCTTGTCCGACCCGCAGAAAACCACGAACAGCACGCCCGAAACGACGAGCAGTGCGACCTGCGCGATGAACGCCGCCGCGGTGCTGATCTCACCGAGCATGCCGCCGATGAAGTAACCGAAGGCGCCGACCACACTCTGCATCGTCGCATAGACCGTCAGATATTTGCCTCGCGCCTCGTCCGGGCTCGTCGTTGTGATGTAGCCGAGAATGGACGTGAACAGGCCGCCGATGAAAATACCGGCCAAAAGACGCGCCGCGATGATGCCCGCCATATCCGCCGCAAAGCCGAACATGGCCTGCGCGACCGCATAGCCCATGCACGAAACACACAGCGACACGCGGTACGGGACGTAGGAATTGATCTTCCCCCAGAACGGAGAGAACAGGAACATCGTCGCGTTCATGACCGCAAGCGCCAAGCCAAACATGTAGTCCGGCAATTTCAGATCATAAATGACCGTCGGTGTGACCGGATGTGCGAAATTGGATGCCAGAAAGATGAGTACGTTGACAAAGAAAAAGCCAAATACCCGTTTTTTACTTGTCATTCAATATTTCCTCCCAAAACGACCCGCATGATCGGTTCGTTTCAAAAAAATTATACTCAAACTAATATGTTGTACAAAAGGGACGCTGCACTTGCCGCGTCCCTTAATTAACGGGGTTCTATGCCGGAACGAAAATTACTTTGCGTTCTTTTCTGCCTCACGCTTCTGGAGCAGAGCGTCGATCTTGCTGTGCGGGTCAAGCATAGCGCCGATGGAAGCGTCGTGGTTCAGAGCGGAGATGTAGTAAGCGATGTACTTGGAAACGTCGACCTCATGGAACCACGGACGGTTTCTGAGCTCCGGGCTGACATAGGTCAGGTTGCTGCCGAAGATACCGTCGATGAGACCCTCTTCGTAAGCCTTGTCGAACTTCTCAAGGCCGTTTGTGAAGATCGCATACGTAGCGTAAGCGAAGAAGCGCTTTGCCTTGCGGCTCTTGACGTTCTGTGCAATATCCAGAACGGAATCGCCGGAGGAGATGATATCGTCGGAAACGAAGACATCCTTACCCTCGACCGGAACACCGAGGTACTCGTGTGCGACGATCGGGTTGCGGCCGTCGACGATCTTGGAGTAGTCGCGGCGCTTGTAGAACATGCCGAGCTCAACGCCGAGAACGGCTGCATAGTACATGTTGCGGTTCAGTGCACCTTCGTCCGGGCTGATGACCATGAAGTCGTTCTTGTCCGTGGACATTTCCGGGAAGTCTCTGAACATCTTCTTCAGCACCTGATAGGTCGGCATGAGGTTGTCGAAGCCCATCAGCGGGATCGCATTGACAACGCGCGGGTCGTGTGCGTCGAAGGTTACGATATTGTCGACGCCCATGCTCTGCAGCTCCTGCAGCATGTATGCACAGTCGAGGGACTCACGGTAGCTGCGGCGATGCTGTCTGCCGCCGTACAGCAGAGGCATGACAACGTTGATGCGGTGTGCCTTGCCGCTTGCAGCCTGAATGAGGCGCTTGAGGTCCTGATAATGGTCGTCCGGAGACATACGGTTCTCCTGACCGAAATATTTGTAGGTCACGCTGTAATTGCCTACGTCAACGATGAAGTAGAGATCATAGCCGCGAATTGTGGACTTGATGAGACCCTTGCCGTCACCGGAGGAGAAACGCGGGCAGCTGTTCTCAATTACAAATGTCTCAACCTCCATGCCTGCGCGCTTTGCCCAGCGAACGAGGTGTGCCTCGACCTTCTTGGTGAGCTCGTCCGCACCTGCCAGAGAAACGATGCCCAGCGGTGCGACCTGATTTTCCTGACTGAAATACATCTTCGGTTCAGTTGCCATGATATTAACTCCTTCAAACTGCATTCATTATCCGTTTTTTACCGCCCGATCCTGCACGAACCGAGGCGTTTTTTGTCGATATAAATATAACACATAAACCGCTTCATTTCCACAGTAAACTCGCGTTTATTGAATTTTTGTCGAAACTGATAACACCGCTGTGCCGAACGGGGCAAGTTTGAGGGATTTTACCCTCTGACTTGTACCGTACAACTTGTATTCCCCGCCGAGATCCACAGCTTTTTCTCTGTCCGTATAATTTTCGACGAAAATGATACGCTGATCCTCACTGCAGCGCACGTGTGCCGTGACCCCCTTCGGCAGAGTCGTGTTGAGTGCACGGTCGATGCCGAGGGACTCGATCTGCCCGCCGTAGAAATCGCGCAGGAAATCTCTTTCGGTGCGCGCCGCAATATAGTATGCCTTGCCGCTGCCAAACGAATTCACGGTCAGTGCCGCACGTCCGGCGTAGAAGTCCGACTCGTACACGCCGAGCACCTCTGCTGTGATGGGGTGAATGAGCGCACAGAGATCCTTCACTTCATACGGCTCGCCGTCGATCAGAATGCCGTTCTCCATACCCTCGGGCAGTGCATCGGTCTCCTCGTTCCACAGACCGAACACGTCCATCATATTGCCCGGCGTACCGCCGAGGAAGCACAGATCCGTATCGTCCACCATGCCGCTCCAGTACGTTCCGACGAGCGTGCCGCCGTTTTCCACGTACCGGCGAAGCTTCTGTTCAAAACCGGCGCGGTACATATAGAGCATCGGTGCGATGACGAGCTTATAGCCGGAAATATCCTGCTCGCTGTCGACGATGTCGACCTGTACGCCCTTCTCCCAGAACGTGCTGTAGTGCTCGAGGAGCGTTTCCACGTATTTCATGTTTCCGTTATGCAGCGCCTGTGCCGAATCGAGTGCCCAGCGGTTTTCAACGTCATAAACGAGTGCGACATCGGCCTTTACTTCGGTCTCATACACATCGCCGAGGTCGTTCATCTGACGGAGCGCCGCACCGACCGACTGCACGTCGCGGTAGGTCCGCGTGTTTTCGGTCTTGATGAACGGGTACGGCCCGCTGTTGCCGACATGGTCGATCACGGCGCCGTGGAATTTTTCGCTCGAGCCGCGGCTCTTGCGGATCTGAAAATACTGAACGGAATTCGAGCCGTGCGCCACGGCCTGCATGGCGGACAGCAGGTGCATCCCCGGTCTCTTCAGCATGCAGCACTTGTGCCAGTTCGTCGCACCGGGAGAATTTTCCATCAGAAGGAAGTTCTGATGCTTCACACTGCGCATCACGTCGTGCGTCAGGCCGGAAAGCATGCCGACCTCGGCGTTGTCCTGCGTGTGCCACAGCGGATAGTTGTCCCACGACACAACATCGAGCTCCTTTGCGATCTTGAAATAGTCGAGTCCGTCATAAAAGCCCATGAGATTTGCCGTTACGGGGATGTCCGGATCGACCGCCTTCACGGCATCGCGCTCCATTTTGATAAAATCAAGCGTCTGATGCGTGACAAAGCGCTTCCAGTCGAGCGTCAGACCGTGCACGGACATCTCGCCGTTCGGCTGCGGCGCCGCGATCTGCTCCCAGCTCGTATAGGTATGGCTCCAGAAGCCCGTCCACCACGCATGGTTCAGGGTATCGAGTGTTTTGTATTTCTCCTTCAGCCAATCTCTGAACGCTGCCTGACACAGCGGACAGTAGCATTCGCCGTTATATTCATTCGAAAGATGCCACAGGATCACGCCCGGATGCTTCGAGAAGCGCTCAGCAAGGCGGCGGTTCATTTCCTTCACCTTTTCGCGGTAAACGGGCGAGGTGTAGCAGTGATTATGCCGTGCACCGGAAATGTCGCGCACACCGTTTTTCTGCACGCGGCGGATTTCCTCGTACTTCTCGCTCATCCAAAGCGGCTTTGCGCCGGACGGCGTCGCCAAAACGGAGTAAATGCCGTTTCCGTAAAGCTCGTCAATGATCTTCTCGAGCCAGTCGAAATCATAAACACCCTCCTCCGGCTCCAATTTTGCCCACGCAAAAATACCGATGGAAACACTGTTGATGTCTGCTTTCTTCAAAAGCTCGATGTCCTGCTTCAGGATCTCGGGATAGTCCAGCCACTGGTCGGGATTATAGTCGCCGCCATGCAGCATTTTCGGAAATCTCGGTGTAAGCGCCTTCATTTGCTCGCATCCTTTCGACAAATTGTTCTTAGTTTCATTATAACTGCTGTTCCTTAACACCGCAAGCAAAAAAACAGCGCGGTCGTCCAAACTCCGCGCTGTCAATTCGGTTATTTTGACGCATTGAGCGCCTCATTGAAGAACGCCGTCCACGTCTGTGCCGTGATGGCGTCATCGAGTGTATAGAGCATCTCCACGCCGTCGTCCGCCACAACGACACCGTACGGTACACCGTCAAACAGCAGGACGCCGTCCACGTTTTCACGCTTACGAAGCGAGATGAACGCTTCGGGAACCATGTAATAATACAGCTCTCCGTCCTGCTTCGGTTCGCCGTTCATGTACTCGCCGGTCAGACAAAAGCGTCTCACGGTCTGCTGTACATACCCGACGCCCTCCAGCCTGCCTGTACCGTCCTCGATCACAAGCCGTTTTACGGGCAGCCCCTCTTCCATCGCCGCAAACTCGAACGCCGGCGGCTCCACGGGCTCCTTTTCACAGCCCGCAAAACCCAGCACGCACAGCAAAACAGCAAGAGCGACAGCTAACGTTTTTTTCATAAACCTCGTCCCTTTCGGATATGATAAAAACTCCGAAACACAGCCGACATTTCGAAATTTTCTCCTGTTTCAAGCGGTCCCGTCTCAAATCACCGGGATATCCTATATCCAAATTATCACGCATGGCAGCGAATGTCAAGAAACGAAAAGGTTACATTTTGACGACAAATAGACTAAACAAAAGATCTGCCTGTAAGCTATTCCTATCCGTTGCCCCCTAAATCAAATATCATCTAAAAACCGTTCCACTGCTTTTGCCGAACGCAGCGTAATCATCTTTTCAGAAAAGGGTTCAACCCTTGCTTTTACACCATCTTCTCCGGTATCAAAATTCTTCGCCCACTTAAACATCATCCGTACCATATTCATACTTGGTCTGTATGTTGCTTTTTCTATGCCCAACACCTGCCGTACATGACGCCTAACAATTCGATATGCACGTGTTCGATACGGAATGTCCAGAACGACGATCTTATCTGCACGTGCTAACCCCTCTACGAAGCAAGCCCGACCGGTGTCTTCAATTATGAAATCTGTAGAAAGAATCTTCTGAAATATGGCATCGCGCTCTTCCGGAGACCGTTTTTTGTTTCCTTCAGCGCTGCTTTTATCTTTTATATACACAACATCATCGAGATGATAACACTTAACTCCCGTTTTTCCCGAAATCTGTCGTGCAAGCGTAGATTTCCCGCTTGCAACAGAACCGACAATATAAATTTTCATAAACAGCCCTTATCCTTACAGTGTATTCTTCGTCTGTCCGCGGCGAAGTGCGTTGAACCGCACAAAGTACACCGCAACGAGTACGGCCGCCGCACCCGCCCATGCGGCGATCTCCGCGTAGTAAATACCGTTTTGTCCCATCACAGCGGGCAGGATCAGCGCGACGGCAATACGCATGACAAATTCCATGATGCCCGACGCCATCGGCGTGATCGTGTCCCCGAGCCCCATCAGCGCGGAACGGTAGATGTGCAGCATATAGAGCACGGAGAGGAACGCTGCCATAACGCGCAGGTAATACACCGCGACCTCCATCGAATACTGCACCTCTTCGGGCGTACCGGAAATGAACATGCCGACCAGAAGTCTGCCGCTGACAAAGGCAAAAGCCGTGATCACCGCGGAGGTCAGAAGCGCGATCCACGTCGCGGAGCGCATGCCGCGGCGAATGCGTTCGAGCAGATTTGCACCGAGGTTCTGACCGACATACGTCGTGACCGCATAGCCGAACGAGGTCGCCGCGATCTCCAAAATGCCGTACAGCTTGTTCGTCGCCGTAAAGCCCGCAACGAACAGCACGCCGTACCGGTTGACGACGGTCTGCACGACGATGCCGCCGACAGCGATGATCATGTTCTGCACGGCGACCGGCAGGCCGAGCCCCAAAAGGCGCTTCGACATGAAGCTTTCCGGCAGGAAATACGCTTTCTTAAGCTTGATGATCTCGATATGCATGACCGCACGCAGGCAGTACACGGCTGCGAAAAGCTGTGCCATGACGGTTGCGATGACCGCACCGGCGATGCCCCAGTGGAAAACTATAACAAAAACGAGGTCGAGCACGATGTTCAAAACGGATGCGATGACCATGGCGTAGAGCGGTGTTTTGCTGTCACCGAGCGCACGCAGGATGCTCGCCAGTACGTTGTACGCCATGATGATCGGGATACCCGCAAACATGATGCGCAGATAAATCAGTGCGCCCGCCATGACCTCCTCCGGTGTGTTCATGATCTCAAGGACCGGCCGCACGGCAGCCTGGCTGACGACGAGCAGCAGGACGGAAATGACCGCCACAAGTGTGACCGTCGCGCCGATGGAACGGTTCAGACCCTCACGGTCGTCCGCACCGAAGCGCTGCGACATGTAAATGGAGAAGCCCTGCGCAAAGCCCTGTACCATACCGAGCACGAGCCAGTTGAGCCAATCCGCCGCACCCATCGCGGCAAGCGCATATACGCCGAGTGCCTGTCCGACGATCGCGGTGTCGACGACCGTGTACAGCTGCTGAAACACATTGCCGAGCATCAGCGGGATCGCAAACGAAAAAATGAGCTTCGCCGGATTGCCCGAAGTCATATTCTGAATTCTCTCTGTTTTAGCCATTGCCTTTCGAAAATGCCCCTTTCAAAAATCAGACGTAAAATTGCACAGGCCCCCATGAGAAGACCTGTGCCGTTTTTACTCTCAAAATCAAACGATGTAGTCGACCGCGACAGCCGTTTCACGGACACCCGCAACGTAGGTCTTAACGACGTTGCAGTGATACGGATCGAGCTGATAAGCGTCGAGCGCCTCCGGACTCTCAAGTGTGACATAGAGGCAGACGTCAAAGGAACGCTCGGAGTGCAGGAAATCCGCACCGGCCTCCACATCAATGACCTGCGGCACGTTGCCCTTCATGCTGCGGAAAACCTCAACGAGCTTTTCGCACTGTTCCTTGGAATTGTCCTTGAGTTTGATCATCAATACATGCTTTACCATTTCATTTCCTCCCAAATTTATTTGATACCGGACACGGCCCGGTCAAGATCCGAAAGATCTTTATGTATGCGTACGTCACGAAGACCTGCCGCGCAAAACAGCACCGCCACGGCTTCGCCCTGCGTTTCGCCGATCTCCACTGCGAGCACACCGCCCGGGCACAGCTTCTTTATCCACAGATCGCAGATCGCGCGGTAAAAGACAAGCCCGTCCTCACCGCCGTCCAGTGCCGTCATCGGCTCCTTCCGCACTTCTCTCTGCAGCGTCGGAAGCTCCTCCGTTTCGATATACGGCGGGTTCGACACGATGAGATCAAATGTACCGGAAACACTGTCCGCAAAAGCACGGGACAGCACGTCTCCGTGTACGCCCTCCACCGAAAGTGCGGGGTACTTTGCAAGATTGCGCTCCAAATAGGCAAAAGCCGCATCATACAGCTCCACCGCCGTCATCTTCGCGCCGGTCTCCTTTGCCACGGACAGCGCGACCGCACCCGTACCGGCACACAGGTCGATGCCCACGGCGTCATTTTTGCCGTTCAGCCGTTCCTTTGCCGCATGGACGAGCACGGAGGTGTCCTCTCGCGGGATCAGAACGCCCTCGCCGCAGAACAGCTCGAGATCCATGAACGGCCATTTGCCGAGAATATACTGCAGCGGCTCGCCTTCGATGCGTCTTTTCGAAAACGCCATCACCTTTTCCGCCGCTTCCCCGTCCGCTTCTCTGTTTCCGTTTACGAGCAGCGCGGAGCGATCCATGCCGAACACATCCTCAATGAAGCAGAGTGCTTCGAAAGCGGGGTCTTCCGCAAAGTCGGAAAGCTGTTTCTTAATTTCATTATACAGCGCACGGACCGTCATTTCACGAGGTCCTCGCCGTTTTCGGGAATCACGGCATTCATCGCCGTGATCGCCGCTTCGATCATCTTGTCGTCCGGCTCAAAAACCGTCAGTCTCTGCATCCAGATGCCCGGTGCGGCAATAATACGCGTGAGTACATTGTCGTGACGGCCGCAGAGCTTGATGAGCTCATAGCCGATGCTGACAATGATCGGCAGGCACAAAAGCTTACATGCCGTGCGCAGAATGGGATTTTCAAACGGGATGAAGAAACCGACCACGATGCCGAGCAGCAGCATGATGATCATAAAGCTCGAGCCGCAGCGCGGGTGGAATCGCTTCTGCGGACGCACGTTTTCAACGGTCAGCGGCAGATCGTTCTCGTAGCAGAAGATCGTCTTGTGCTCCGCGCCGTGATACTGGAATGTGCGCTTGATCTCCGGCATGTGGGACACGGCTGCGACGTATGCGACAAAGATCGCAATACGCAGAACGCCCTCAAAAACGGAGCGCCAGCCGTCCAGCCACGGGCCTGCGACAAGACTCAAAAGATTAAACAGCAGTGTCGGCACCATAAAGAACAGCACGACCGCAAGCGCGACGCCGAGCACACTGCCGACACCGACGACCACGTTCATGATGCGGTCGCCGAAGGTCTTGTCGAGCCATTTTTCAAATTTCGAGTAATTTTCCGGATCGTCCTCATCGATGCCCGCCTTATCCGCGGAACGCATCAGCGCCTTCATGCCGAGGCGCATCGTGTCGACGAACGAGAACACACCGCGCAGGAACGGCTTCTTAAGAATGGGGTATTTCTCCCGCAGGAAGGGGATCGAGACCTCCTCCGTCGAAATGCTGCCGTCCTCGGCAACAAATGCCGCGACATTCTTCTTCGGGCCGACCATCATAATGCCCTCCATAAGCGCCTGTCCGCCGATGGAGGTTACTTTCTTTACCATAAATCAATCCTTTCCGCCCGAACGCTCCTGCTTCAGCTCCACGACCTGCACACGCCCCGCCTCTGTCGGGATCTGTGTGGTGTTTGAAAGCTCCGGATTCGTTTCGAGCTTCTTCAGTGTCGGCATGGTGATGATCACCGTCGTACCCATGCCCTCCTGACTGTCTATATCCAACGAGCCGGAATGCAGCTCCATGATCTCGTTGGCAACGGCAAGACCGATGCCGCTGCCGCGAACATTCTGGTTTGCCTTGTAAAACTTCTTTTTAATGTGCGGCAGATGCTCCGCCGGGATGCCGCAGCCGCTGTCCTTGATGATGACGCGGATGAAACCCTCATCCTCATACGCCGATACACGCACGGTGCCGCCGGGATTTGTATATTTCAACGCGTTATCGATGATGTTGATAAACACCTGACGCAGACGGTTGACGTCACCGAGGATCGGGGACAGCATGGTGTCCTCCTCGTCGTAGATCAGCGTCTTGTGCTCTGTGCGGGCACGGTCCGTAAACATGTACACGGCCTCATCGAGCTCAGCCAAAAGGTCGATCTTATTGAGGATCAGACGCATGCGCCCGCTCTGCATACGGGAGAAGTCGAGGAGCTCCTCGACCATGCCGGACAGACGCTCCGACTCACGAACGATGACGTTCATGCCTTTTTCGTAGGTCTCTCTGCCAATGCCGCCGCTCTGCAGCGTTTCCGCCCAGCCCTGGATCGCGGTCAGCGGTGTGCGCAGCTCGTGGGAGACCGACGAGATGAAGTCGTTCTTCATCTTTTCGGAATTGCCGAGCTCCGTCGCCATATCATTGATCGTCACGCAGAGCGCACCGATCTCATCGTCCTTGCCCTTCCTGACGCGAACGTCAAAATCGCCCTTCGCGATCCTTTCCGCCGTCGCGTTCAGCTGACGGATCGGCTGAACGATCGACCGGACAAAGTACATGCCGGACGCCGCAACGAGCGAGATGATCAGAAGACCGACGCCGATCAGGATCAGAATAACATATGTAATGTGCCTGTCCGCCTTTTCCATCGAAACGACGTAGCGGACCGCGCCGAGCACAGCACCGTTCGAACTGCGTACGACGCGCGAGATCGCCATGACCTTCTCACCGGAGGCCAGCTTGCCGATCCAATAGCCGTGACCGGAGTCCGACTTCATCGCCGTATCAAAATCCGGCTTGATCTGCGCGGGATCCGGCGCAAAGCCCGTGGAGCTCGACAGAATAATGCCCGAGCGGCTTACCGCCATGACCTCCATGAGGTTTTTGTCGGGGAAATTTTCGGTGTAGCTTCTCGCAGCCGCATTAAATTCGTTGATGGTCTTCATGCCGGACGACAGAACCGTCGGAAGCTCGTCACTTCGACCCATCAGTGTCATCTGTATGCCGTTATATGCATAGCTGTGTACGACGAAGGACAGCGCCGTAATACACGCGGCAAGCAGAATGATCATAACGCCAAGGCTGTTGATGAGCCAGCGTCGGGCAATGCCTTTTGAAAACACAGCGCCCCCTCCTTTCCGGGTATCTGCCTGAAATTACTTGTCCCAGCGATAGCCGAGACCCCAAACCGTCACAAGATGACGCGGGCTGCTGGGTTCATCCTCCAGCTTCATGCGCAGACGGCGAATGTTTACGTCCACGATCTTTTCCTCGCCGACGTAGCCGCTGCCCCACACATGCTTCAAAATATCACTGCGCTTCAAAGCTTTTCCTGCGTTCGAGATGAAATATTCCACGATCTGGAACTCGACCTGTGTCAGCTCAATGGGTCTGCCGCCCTTTGTGAAGGAGCGGTTTCTGAGATTCAGAACGAATTCGCCGGACTGGATCTCCTCCGAGAAGGCGGGCTCCGCCGCCGAACGGGAATACTGCGCGACACGGCGATAGACCGCATCGACACGCGCGACCAGCTCGGACGGGCTGAACGGCTTTGTCACGTAGTCGTCCGCACCCATCATCAGGCCGGTGACCTTGTCCATTTCCTGTGTTTTTGCGGTCAGCATGATGATGCCGATCGAGTTGCTGCGGCGGCGCAGCTCCTTACAGACAGCGAGACCGTCCATGCTGCCCGGCATCATGATGTCGAGGATCGCCATATCAAAAGCGCCGTCCTCCTGCTCGTACAGACGCATCGCCTCGTCACCGTTTGCAGCCTCCACCGCATCGTAGCCGGCGCGCTTTAAGTTGATCACAACAAATTCGCGGATATTCTGCTCGTCCTCCGCAACCAAAATCTTTCTCATGCCATTCATCCTTTCTCCGTTACTCATTCAATATTTTGAAACCCTCAACGATCCTGCGGATCAGCTCGCTTTCCGGCGTAAGCGCCGGATCGAGCACGGACAGCGCATACACGCGTCCCGCAAGACTGCCGAGCATAATGTCTTCTTCCTGAATTCCCGTGCGCTCCCAGCCGTCCTCCGAATAAACCGTGATCGAGCACAGGTCCTGCTGACCGACCAGGAGATCGTCATAGCCCTTGAACTCGTAGCGGAAGAAGGTGGCTCGGCGCATGACCGTATCGTTCGCACAGGCAAAATTCCCCGCCCCGGACGGGAGGATCAGATAATAATTCTCCGCCGCATTGACAATACTGCTGCATACAGGCGTGAACTGCCTGTCCTCGGGGCTGTACGTATTCCACGTGACACAGTACCCGGTGGAGTCCACTGCCGCATTTGACTTGCGCACACGCAGCTCTGCCGTCGGTATTTCAACAACGGAGTCGTTGTTGATGTCCCTCGCATTGACCGCAAGCACGGCCGTTCTGTCCGTCGGGTTCGGGCTTTCCACCGTGACCTCGGACAGCGGAGCCTGCAGCATCTGCGTATTCTCGTCGTAGCTGACCACCTGCGTCACCATACGTCCGTCCGCCTTGATGCCGTCGATCACCGCAGCGCGATACCAGGAATTGACCGGCATGAATACCGCCGAGGTATATCTCGTGACCGCCGCATCCAGCGGTACGGTCTGTGCAACGTAGGCCTGCTCGCCGTTAAACCGGAACAGTCTGCCGAGCGGAGCGGCGACCGTGCCGTCCTCCTCCGGCTGACCGGCAACATCCAAAACAAAAAGCTCCGAAATGCCGTCTCCTTCAAAATCCGTCAAAAGCATATCGCTGTACGGCTGTGCACTCATCTGTATCTCTTCCGCGCCGCGGTTTTTGAGACAGTACACGGAGATGCTTGCCGTTGCCGTAAGCGGGTCGCCCCAACCGATCACGATCTCCTCCTGCCCGTCTCCCGTAACGTCTCCGAAGAACACACGGTCCACCTGATTCGCCATGGAAATGAACTCCGCGCGGGAATACCAGTCCCCGTTCGCTTCTCTTGAAAAGAACTCCAGACGGATACCGCCGGCTTCACTGTTGACACAGAAGGTAACGACATCCAGCGCGCCGTCCTTGTCGAGATCCTTCGAAACGACCGCCGAGCGGTATTCTCCGTTCTTGGGATACACAAGCTTGACATCCGGCTGACCGTCACGCATCAGCGCATAGATGGCCTCACGGTCCGCTGTGGTTTTCGGCGGCTGCATGAGACCCTGCGCATCGAGGCCCGTCAGCTCCGCACAGCCCGAAGCCGTAAGGATCACGCCAAGCAGCACCAATACAGCCGATATCTTTTTCAGTAAGCGTCTCATACACCGTCACCTCCCGCAGACGCGTAAAACATATTTAGTTAAGTATAGCATATCTGTTTCAAACCCGCAAGTTTCGGCACTCTTTCCGCGCATGAAAATTTGTTAAATTTTCGTTATACCATTGTGCAAAAACGCGCGGCGTGGTAAAATCTTCTTAAAGCCCGAACGGAACCGGGCCGAAAAACATCTAAGGATCGGTAATTTATGATGAAAAAAGTATCTTTTAAGAAAACGGCTTCTCTTTTTGTGATCTTGACCCTCGTCCTCTGCATGCTGTTCACCGGCTGTGCAGGCCGCCGCAGCGTCACCGCCGACGAGTTCAAAGCCGCCTGTGAGGACGCCGGCTTCACGCTCACGGACGAAAGCGCATATTACGCCGCGATGCAGATCGACACGGTTCTGCTTTACGTGGAGGATAACACATCCATCGGTTACTACAGCTTTGCAGATGCCGCTGCGGCAAAATCGCAGTATGCGCAGCTGTTCAGCCAGCTCAACACCGGCTCCTCCGACGAAAAGCACATCGACTCCGCCGAGTATAACCGTTATTTCGTTTCGAATGACAACGCTTATGCGCTGCTGTACAGAAACGGCACGAACCTCATCCACGTCATCGGCACGGACAACGAAGCACTTGCAAAGGTCGTCGATCAGCTCGGGATCTAACCGCAGGAGATCCGTACACAGTTGAATTTACGGAGAGCAGCCTTTGTGCCGCTCTCTTTCTGTTTGTCATAAATTTATTGCACAAAAACCGGTGTTGTGCTATAATCTGTGCTGTTTGATGCAAGTATGTTAAGGAGCCGAATATGTTAAAAAAGATCTTTCGAATCATCACCTGGCCGTTCCGCGCGCTCAGGGAACAAATGGATTACTGGGATTTCAAGCCCTCCGGCGAAGTCATCGGCCTGTTTGTTATGATCGTCATTCTGACCGTCGCTTTTTTCATCCCGTCCTACAATCCGGGCTTTGACATGGACCCGGAAAAATTCACCGAGCTGTGCGCTAAGTACGGCTACGAGCTCCACGACGTGACCGAAGACTATAACGGGAGCTTCTTCCACGGCGTTGCCGCCTCCGACAGCGAGGACTACCGCATCGTTTACTACGACTGCACGAAAACCTGCTATGCGAGATTTTTCATGTGGGAACACATCTACGACGCGCGCGAGACCGCGTACAGAGAAAAGAACACATACACGTCGGAGTTCAACCGTACATATCTTTACTCCGCCGATACGATTTCCGTCGTATACCGAAACGAGCTGCAGCTTGTCTTTATGGAGGTCCCCGCCGAAGACAAGGAAAAGCTGGATAAGTTCGTAAAAAAAGCCAACATCCACCGCATCCAGCAGCGCGAGTGATCCAACATCCCATAATCAAAACCTCCGGCTAAGCCGGAGGTTTGCACAAGCCCTAGAAGGGCGTAATACAGACTAAGCCCCTAAAGGGGCCCCGAAAGGTCTGCCACTTGCATTTCTTTCTCGGGCCGCCCCTTAAGGGGCTCTTTATTTATGC